>NZ_JBHFNS010000076.1:0-65799 GCF_041929135.1 Floridaenema fluviatile BLCC-F154
AATACAAATATGCTTGGGAAACAGTTCTGTAATTGAGTTTAATACTAAAACCGGGTTGATTACCCTTTTTTTGAACCACGTTCGCGTAGCGGTGCGTAGCACTTAGACACGAAGAACACGAAGAAAGAAGAAGAAAGAAGCCAGAGAAGATAAAGATTGCACTTTTCCCACCCTAACCTTCGACGCACCGAGTCAGGAATAGTTAAGTATCAATTCAGATGGAATCAGGTAATTCAGCTAAAGATTTATGATTCAACTGGGTAAAATTTACGGGTCGCTCATTTAAAAATGAGTGAAGATTTGTTAATCAATGAGAAAATTTTTAAAGTAAAGCTTTGTGTCTAAGTATATCTGTACTTTGGATAACAGAGTAATAATTAAACTAAGTTGATGCTCAGAGAAGAAAAATTAGAAACTTAACCTCTGCTAGTTGATAACGTGGGAGAGAGTGTATTTGCTTGTCAGTCTGAATCTCTAAATGAATTGCCCAATTTGATGTCCTCTGAGCAATCTTCTCACTTGAATACAGTGTAATACGATTCGCAGATTTTTTAGTGAGTATGAGGGAATCTAGCTTCCTGTTTAGATAGATGAATTGAACAGGGAAGAATCTAGGAGGTCTGCAATGTTGACTAATGATTTGACAAATAAAGAAGCTCAAACAGTTGATACTGAAAAGGTACGAGATCCAGAGGAAATTGTTCTCGATCTCTATAGAGCTTATGAGCCATTAATCGATCCCCATCTTTGGCCTTGGGAAACCAAGCGTTGGCATGAATTAGTGTTTTGCTTATTAAACACAATCGCAGAGCCAGACATTTTACCTGAAACAACTAGGGAAGTTACCAGAGCATTATCTGAGTGGCGTTTGTTAGAAGTTGACGTTCTTGGCAGCTTGAATCCAGCGAAAAACGAGCCGGATGCTTCAAATCCTATCCTGGTAACTATTATGACAATACTACAACAGTCAGGGTTTGATGCTGATAAAGCTAGCATAGCAGTGACCACAATTTGCGAAACTGCTGCTGGTTTGAAGCAAAGGTATAACGGCAAAGTGCAGAAGTATTTTCGTAAATATGGTGCGCTTATGTTGGATGAGTTAGCGGAGAATTTCTCGTTTACTCAACTAAACAATGAGGTTACTAGAAAAGCCTTTTCAATCTGGTTACAGAACACACTGAATATGCCAGTTCCAGCATCTAATCCTATTGCTGACAAGGTATGTGAAAAGCTTGGTGTTGAATACAATACTCTTGTAGATGCGGCTGACAGGCTAAATATTAATACTGCTTTGCTAGACGAGGCGTTGCGCGGTTATTGGGAAGACAAGCTTGAGGAGGAAGATTTTATACCTGCTGGAGAAGAGCAGTAAAAATAGCTGCTTACTAAGTAGCTACAAAATATAGAGAAAAAACGTTTCTGAGGCGCTAGGAGGAGATCTATGACCAACTTCCAAGGACGACTATCAAGGGAATCTAGAGGATATGTTAAGACTGCTTTAACCACAGCAGTCAAAACTGGTATCCGTAAATGGAGTACCAGCAAAGGTGTTGGATGGTTGTTAGGTAAAGCTGTGAGTGGGCCGATGGGAGTAGCGTTGGAAGTTTTCTGGCCAACTAACACTATTGTCTCAGGCGCTGAAGAGATGCGTATGCTCCGAGAGTACCGTATGCGTATGCTCCAAACTCCACATCCATTGGAAAAGTTACCTCAGTCTATCGTTAAATTTCCTGTAACTCCTGAGCCAATAATCAGAGACACTTATATTTCAGTTAAACCTGATTTTCAAGATCGTCTTAATTTATCGAATCATAGGAACTATCGGGTTCATAGCGGTGACATACTATCGAAACTCGCTCCGAAATTTGGCTATACCAATCTACGTGAGTTTGTGCGGGACTTTCAAAGACATAATCCAGGTGTTAACCCTAATCATATTTTTGTTGATAAAACTTACAAGATGCCTTTCATAACTCAACCAGGAATGGGAGGGTTGACTAGCACTTCTGGGAAACCGTCTTTGTCAGATTATGTTGGAGTACCAACTAATACTACTTACCGAGTCAATCAAGGAGATACACTGTGGAAGTTAGCTCCTCAGTTTGGATACAAAGATATAAGACGATTTGTCAAGGACTTTCAGACTCTAAATCCAGGCGTTGATCCAAATCGAATTTATGCAGGTAGAAACTATAATATGCCAAACAAAGCACAGTTTGTATTACCCATATTTCCATAGTTTATAGGAGAGTAAGCTTTTACTCTTTATTGCTGTTAAATTTGAGCCAGAAGGAGGTAAAGAAAGTCAATGAATAATTCATTTCATGATTTCCTAACTTTGCACTGGAAACCTAACCTACAAACAAATATTGTCAATTGGTTAAACAGAAAAGGAGTAAGAAACAGGCAAATAGCTGACGAAAAACACAGAGCTAAAATCAAACAAAAAACTGAAGCTGAAAAAGAATACAGAAAAAGTATTGAGAAAGAGGCTTATCTTCTTTGGGAAGCTGATGGAAAACCAGAAGGTAGAAATGATTACTATTGGACAAAAGCGATAGAGGAGATAACTCGAAAGAATCTTCCTTGTATTTATAAGTTCTATTACTGGTTGGAAAAGCGTATTCTGGAGCCTAGTGAAGCTTGGATAAGTAAACAAGCTTTATTCAGTATCCTTGAAAGGCTTGGGTATCTAGCAATTATAGTTGCTGTAATAGAATTTATAGGAGGGCAACAAGTAAGACGCAATAATGAAGTCTTTACAGCTTGGCAAACCATAACAAATGTTGATGCTGAAAAACAAAGTGGTAGTGGTGGTAGGAAAGAAGCTTTAGAATTTCTCAACTCTCGACCTTTGCGGTTTTCTTGGATTGGTTGGACTAATGAAGATTGGTATTGGGACAAACAAGAGAAAAAATGTAAGCAAAAGCGTTTACTTGGACAGAGATGGCCACGTCAAAGCTTACAAGGTTTATCTGCTCCAAATGCTTATTTACAAGGTATTGTTTTATGTGGAGCTAATTTGGTAGGAGCCAATCTGAGAGATGCCAACTTGGTACAAGCCCATCTGGAAGGTGCAGATTTGTGGAAAGCCAATCTGGGGGGTGCTGGCTTGAAGTTAGCTAATTTGAAAGATGCCAACTTGATGGAAGCCAATTTACAATATGCTTTCTTGTCTGAAGCTAACCTCAAAGAGGCTAACCTTGAAGGTGCTAACTTGTCCTACGCTCAAAGTGTAACCCGAAAGCAAATAAAGTCTGCCTGTAACTGGGAAAAAGCTATTTACAAAAGTCACTACGATAAAGATAAGTATGAATGGGTGGTTGAGGAGCCAGCTAACCAGCAATATATTGAGCAACTCAAGCAAGACAGAGTCTCAGATCCTCAAGAGCCAGTTAATTGTATTAAGTGGCAAAAGGTGGTAATTTCCGATAATTAGATGATTTTTGAGCTTTGTCTAAACTCCAGTAGACTTAGGATTGCTAATAGTAGATTTAGGTATTTTTTCGTTAGATTTCCTGATTTTAAGTGACTACTAAACACTTACCTTACACTTACCTTTGGCGGATGCTGCAACAACACCTCCTTCAAATACTGCCCCGTATAAGACCGATCGCACTCCCCCACCAATTCCGGCGTTCCCACAACAATAATTTCCCCCCCTTTATCGCCACCTTCCGGGCCTAAATCAATCACCCAATCGGCGCAACGAATTACATCTAAATTATGTTCAATCACCAAAATTGAATTACCTTTATCTACCAATCTTTGCAAAACATCCAACAATTTGTGAACGTCATAAAACGATAAACCAGTGGTAGGTTCATCGATTAAATAAAGAGTTTTCCCCGTCGCACGGCGCGAAAGTTCGGAAGCTAATTTGACTCTTTGCGCTTCCCCTCCTGAAAGGGTGGGTGCAGATTGTCCTAAACGGATGTAACCTAAACCGACATCGACTAAAGTTTGCAACCGAGTCACCGCTTTGGGGATGTTTTTAAATACCTCTAAAGCTTCTTCGATCGTCATATTCAGAACATCTGCGATCGAATAACCTTTATATTTAACTTGCAAGGTTTCTCGGTTGTAGCGATCGCCTTTGCAAACCTCACATTGCACGTAAACATCCGGCAGAAAATTCATTTCAATTACATTTACCCCTTGACCTCCGCAAGCTTCACATCTGCCACCTTTGACATTGAAGGAAAATTGACCGGGTTTATAACCTCTGGCTTTGGCTTCAATTGTTTGGGAAAAGATTTCCCGAATTGCATCGAAAACTCCGGTGTAAGTTGCGGGGTTGGAACGGGGAGTTCTGCCGATCGGAGATTGGTCGATGATGATTGCTTTATCGATCGCATTCAACCCTTTAATTCCATCCATCTCTTTTGGTAAAGGCACTTTTTTCGTGAGGTGATGTTGCAAACTTGGATAAAGCAACTCATTGATTAAAGTAGATTTTCCCGAACCAGAAACACCCGTGACGCAAACGAGTTTTCCTAACGGAATTTCCACATCTATATATTTAAGGTTGTTGCGATGGCAGTTTTTCAGAATCAAACTTTTCCCATTACCTTCTCTGCGAGTTGCGGGAGTTTCAATAACTCGTTTTCCCGACAAGTAAGCGCCAGTCAAAGACTCTTCTGCTGCCAACAAATTCTCTAAATTTCCTTGGGAAACAATCCTCCCTCCATGAATTCCCGCACCGGGTCCGATATCTATAATATAATCTGCTTCCCGAATCGTTTCTTCGTCATGTTCGACAACGATTAAAGTGTTTCCCAAATCCCGGAGTTTGGTGAGAGTTTTCAACAATCTGCTGTTATCTCTTTGATGCAAACCGATGCTTGGTTCATCTAAAACGTAGAGAACTCCGGTTAATCCCGAACCGATTTGTGTTGCTAGGCGAATCCGTTGCGCTTCTCCTCCCGAAAGTGTCATTGCTGGACGATCTAAAGTCAGATAATCCAACCCAACATCTAATAAAAATTGCAACCGGGCGCGAATTTCTCTAAGAACTAAGTCCGCGATTTGAGATTGTCTTTCGCTCAATTTTAAACTGTTGATTCGTTCTTTGCAAATGGCGATCGACACTCCGGTTAAATCCAGAATTCGATATTGCCCTAACCTCACCGCCAAAGCTTCCGGCTTTAACCTTTTCCCCTGACAAACTTCGCAAGGTCGATCGATTAAATAAGGTTCCAACTTCTGCTTTTGCAATTCCGAACCTGTCTCATCGTACTGCCTTTGCAAAATCGGAATTACTCCTTTAAAACTGCGGAAATCATCGCGGTTTTCCATCCAAATTGCCTTGTCGGAACCGTACAAAACGATCTGTTGTTGTTCCGGCGTTAACTGATTCCAAGGAGTATAAATTTTAAACCCGTGCGCTTTGGCGACACTCTGCAATAAAACCGTGTAATATGAATCTTCCTTATCCGCCCAAGGTGCGATCGCCGAAATCAAATCCGCCTCCGGGTCAGGTATCAACAACTCCGGCGCAAAAGTTCGCAAACTCCCCAAACCATGACAATGAGGACAAGCACCATAAGGCGAGTTAAAAGAAAACAATCTTGGCGATAATTCTTCCATCACCGCCCCATGTTCGGGACAAGCAAAGTTTTCCGAAAATACCAATTCTTGCGGTTGTTCCTGATAGGAATTCACCGGGTTTGTGGTATCATTTAAGTTATACATATTGTTTTCCCGCGACGCGGATACCCTACCCGATGTATTATTTAATATATCAATAACCGCAATTCCACTGGAATGACGCAAGCAAGTCGCCAGAGAATCGGTTAAACGCTCTTGAATTCCAGGTTTTTTCACTAACCTGTCAACGACAATTTCAATAGTGTGGGTATAATTTTTATCTAATTCGATATTTTCATCAAGCTGTCTGACCTCATTATTTACCCGAACTCGCGCAAATCCTTCGGAAATTAAACTGGAAAGTAGCTTGCGGTGAGTACCCTTTTTTCCCCGCACAACAGGCGCGAGAATTTGAAAACGAGTGCCATCGGGAAGGTCGAGAATGCGATCGCACATCTGATCGATCGTCTGCGGAGAAATGGAGCGATCGCAAATCGGACAATGAGGTTCACCCGCCCGACCAAACAACAACCTGAGATAATCATAAATCTCCGTCACCGTTCCCACCGTCGAACGCGGGTTGTGCGAAGTAGATTTTTGGTCGATTGAGATTGCGGGACTCAAACCTTCGATCGCATCCACATCCGGCTTATCCAACTGTCCCAAAAATTGCCGAGCATAAGCACTGAGAGATTCCACATAACGCCGTTGCCCTTCCGCGAAAATCGTATCGAAAGCCAGGGAAGATTTGCCGGAACCGGAAACGCCAGTGAAAACGATTAGGCGATCGCGCGGCAACTCCAAATCGATATTTTTCAGATTGTGCTGCCTCGCACCCCGAATGCGAATCAAACTCAGATTATTCAGATTTATTCCCGTAGAAAGATGACCGTTTTTGGTGTTGGCAGCGTGGGACATAAGACAGAGCGTAATGTTGCTTAACGATTTTAACGCTGTCGGGATTTTTGGGTGGAGTGCATCAATTCAGAAAAGCATCATATTCATCGTGAGAGCCAATCCACAGCCAGTAATAATCGTCCCCTTTTTTTAAAGCCAATGCGCGGTAGTCTTCGGTAATCCGAACCGACCATAAGTTTTTGCCCACCTTTTTGAAGTGCAAAGATGGATAAAATTGGTTCTGTTTCCAAAGCTGATAGACTTTTCGAGCTTGCTGTTTCATTTCGGGAGATAAGGCTGCATAAGCTTTCCAAAAATCAGAAGTTGTCAAGGATTTCATCAAGATCCCTCACGTTATTTTCTGCTATATCTGCTTCTGCTTTCGCAATCAGAGCATCTAATTTCCCTGCTGCCAAATCCTCTTCCATTTGTTTATCCCACTTCTCATTTAAATAGTTTTGAATCCACCCAGCCAATTGACGAACATCATTTTCTGGAAGTTGTTTAATAGCTGCTTCAATTTCTGGCAAAGCGTTCATAGAGGAAAATTTGTTTTGTTATAAGCCTAGATTTCATTTTAACTCAGGATTTGTAGTATTCCATTACCGATCTAAATCTAATTGTTTAACAACTTCCTCAAGTGGAATTCCACGTTCTCCCGCTTCTTGTCGCTTCATTTGCTCAAAATGCCGAATCTTGAGAGTTCTATTTTTACTAATAGTAATGTAATACAAATTTTACTTTAATTATGCTAAAGTTTGTAATTATTCCGGTAAAAAATCTTCGTCAAGAGATCGTTCCAATTTCAATCAACATTCTTAACTTACGCAACGTACATGATTATCTCACCTCTAGAATGGTTCTTTGGTGGAACAAAACAATACATAGACTATATCTGCAATGACGACAATGAGGACGACATATTTTAGCTTTTTGCGATCGGAAATTCAGTATAAGCTTTCCAAAAATCAGCATTGTCAAGGATTGTATCAAGATATCTCACATTATTTGTGCAGTAATCACCCGCTTGCCGGACACTAGGCACTGAGAAAGTATATCGCCTATAATGTGCTGATAGCTACCTCCTCTCACAGTCAATACTTAAATGAAAAATAAGGAAAAATCTGCTAATTCTCAATTCTCTGCTGGTGTTAGTTTTCAAGCCAATGGGGATGCTCGATTCGTATCGCAAAATGTTCGAGATATAGGTTCTCAATTCAAAGCAAAAATGTCTCGGATGGCAAATTCTCCAGCTTCTTCTAGAGAGGGATTTGCTTTTGAGTACCTTGACGCGATCGATCAGCAGTTCAACTTAGGAGGCGGATATAAGGTTGAGGTTCCTGATATTAACGGCAAAAACTCACCTGATATTCTAATTAAGTCTAGAAGTTCAGGCAATGTAGTTAAAGAACAACAGCTAAAACTTAATTCGCGGACAGCAGATAACGCTGCTAACAGTGGAGCTTACGGAAAACAGGAAATTAGAACTCCGAAAGGACAAACCCGAAAACCAACAAATTCCAAAGTTAAAGAATCCAACGTTTCCACTTCTGAAGTTAGTAAAGGGGCTAAAAATCCTCATCAAGCAAATAGCAACTATCAGTTTAAAGCTGCAATGGCTGAAATTGCTAATGCTGCTGCTATAGGTGCAATCACTGGCGCTGTTGCTGCCACGCTGATGTCAAGTTTAGTGCATTTTTTGGCGGTTGAACGTGGTGAAATGGAAATCGATCATGCCATTTCAGCAGTTTTTATAAATACTATTGAAGGCGCTGTTATAGGATCGGCGAGTGGCGGATTGTTTGCAGCTATTCCTGCATTTATTCCTGCTTTAATTCCTGTCTTAAATATCATTTCAGTACCTCTTTTAACTGTTGGTGCATTCCAACTTATTAATCAGGTTGGTGAAATTATCGATCGTCATACCTTTGCCAAGCGTAATGCACTGCTTGAAGAAGTTCATCGACAAGATGCTGCATTCTTTGAGAGTTTTGACCAGCAAGTTATGGCATATCTTCAAAGTTAGCTTTCTCTTTTAGTTCTGAAATAAACAATCTTTAAATTATTAGGTGACTTGTGATGAATATTGTACAAGCTCGTTGTCTTCTGAACGAAATTGAAGCTCTGCTTTACTCTGGTTCAAATTGGGATATATTTTGGCGAAATGTTTTGAATGAAATTCGCGGCGGAGATGTAGACGGTCTTTTTTATGAAGCTCTTGCTAAACTTCATGCTTTGGGTGCGTTAGACGTGGAACTCAATAACTTTATCAACATCTTCATCCGATCGCAAATTCAGCGATTTTACGATCGACTTTATAAAACTCGTAGATGGCATCTAATTAACGGTCATGTTTATACTTATTCAGATGTTGTACACTTCGTTAGAGAAAGTCAACCGCTAATTCAACTTCTTCGCAAAAAAATTGAGCAAATTCATGCTGAGTCTTGCAAACTTTCTGAAGAATTCTACAAGCATAAGCATATAATAATTTGTGGAACAGGACTGTTAATTCGGGATGAATAGTTTAAAGTAGCAACATAGGGTTTCTTGGGTTTTCAGGTGCGATCAAACCAGAGAAACCCAGTGTTATTTAGGAGGTTAAACTAATGGCAGCCCAGCAACCCCGCTATAGTAAAGAAGAATTTGCTGAAAGGGGCGATCGAATTTACGAAACTCAAATTCGCCCTTTAGTTGAAGCTGGCAATCATGGCAAAATAGTAGCGATTGCCTATGGCACGCTACGCGATCGACATCGAAACCGGAGCTTTTGAAGTTGATGCTAGTGAAATAGTGGCTTGCGATCGCCTAGAATTCATATAGTTAGTAAATCAAATTTAAAAATGAAATACCCACTCCATACAGTTTCCAAACCAGTTTCAGGTAGCGAAGTTGAAAAACTTGCCAATGCTATTAAAAGTGGCGGTTATGTTGCTAATGAAGCAGCTTTGGCTTTAGCTAAAAAAATTGCCGATCGTCGCCATAGTCAAAAAGCTGCCAATGCCGTCTAAAGCCATTGATCGATCTGTTGAGTATCCCAGATATTGAACCAAGCAAAGATTAACTTCGCCTCACCTTTAAAGAAATTCAAGCATCGGAGCCATCTATGTTGCTACAAGAATTGAAGGAGCAAATCTACAAGCTATCGCTGATCGATCGCCTAGCACTACTAACCGCAATTATTGAGTCCCTGCAAGAAACACCAATTTCTCAATCCGATCGTTCAGCCGCGATTAAAAGAATGCGAGGTTTGTTAAAACAGACCAAGCAGCACCAACAGATGAAGAAGTAGCTGCAATGTCAGAAGAACGACGAGTAGAGAAGTTTCTTCAGTGATAATCTTGGGACGCAAGATAGAGAATAGTTGGGACTTCTGCTTTTAATTCAACAGAGTAGTCATTACCAATCTAAACCTAATTGTTTAACAACTTCCTCAAGTGGAATTCCACGTTCTCCCGCTTCTTTTCGCTTCATTTGCTCAAGTAACTGTTGCCTGACTTCTTCTTTAATTTCCTTTCCCTTGTCAGGATCTTCAAAATATTCATCTAGACATTGTTCGACAATATGCCGAATTAGATCGCTAAGTTGTTCAACTGTCATATCTTTGACTTGCATTTCTATCTTCTTGGCTTTGTGAATATTCATATTTTATCTTTTTTGATGTAATTGGTATGATAGAAAAGAAAACTAGTAAACTATGGATATGACGATCGCATCTAATCACAATTCAAGCATTATTCGGACAGAGCGAGGATTGACGATCGCAGGTACGCGAATCACGCTTTACGATGTAATTGATTTGTTAAAAGCTGAATATCCACCTAAACTAATTCGTGATAAGTTCAACTTGACAAATGAGCAAATCAATAGTGCTTTGTCTTACCTAAAAATCAATCACGATCGAGTAGAAGCAGAGTATCAAGAAGTTTTAGCAAACAGACAAGAAATTCGCCAATATTGGGAAGAACGTAATCGAGAACATTTCACTCAAATTTCTAGTATGCCACGTAAACTAGGTAAAGAGGCTTTGTGGGCAAAACTTGAGGAACAAAAAGCAAAACGTGCCTCAGAACAACCATGATTTTCTTAGTCGATTACAATCTTGATGGTTATGCGGTTGTTTTCCTGGGAATTTTGGCAAAACTTGGTTGGTTGGAGTTGATTCCTATTCAGTTTGTTACTTTTAAAGAAGCTGGTTTATCGATGGATAGTAGCGATCGAGTAGTCTGGAATTATGCTCAAGCAAACCAAATGATGATTCTCACAGCTAATCGAAACATGAAAGGAAAGGACTCGCTAGAACAAGTAATCCGCCAAGAGAATACAGCAAATTCATTTCCTGTAGTGACAATTGGAGATCTCGATCGCCTTGACGAATTTAGCTACCGAGAACAATGTGTCGATCGTCTAATCGAAATTGTATTAGATATGGAAAACTACATGGGAGTTGGTCGTTTGTTTATTCGATAAAAGTTGCTTTGAATTATAATTGCGGCAACAGAGGACATTATTTAAGAGGTCACATTAATGGCACTCCAGCAACCTCGATATAGTAAAGAAGAATTTGCTGAAAGGGGCGATCGAATTTACGAAACTCAAATTCGCCCTTTAGTTGAAGCTGACAATCATGGCAAAATAGTAGCGATCGACATCGAAACTGGAGCTTTTGAAGTTGATGCTAGTGAAATAGTTGCTTGCGATCGTCTAGAAGCACATCACCCAGACGCTCAAATCTGGATTGTTCGCATCGGTTCCCGCTATGTACGTAGATTCGGTGGACGCAGCAAAAGATCTGTATGATAACTGGAATTGTTAATGCAGACTTTGAAGCAATTATTCCGATTTCAATCTTCGACTTAGAAGGAAAAATTTACACGCAAAATGCGATCGTAGAAACAGGTTTTAATGGTTGGCTTTCCCTGCCTCCAGAACTGATTGCTCAATTAAATCTGAGATGGAAAAGGCGAGGACGTGCCATACTTGGAGATGGTAGTGAATGTGTTTTCAATATCTACGAAGCAGTTGTAATTTGGGATGGAATTCATCTGACTATTCCCATTGATGAAGCTGATTCAGAACCCTTGATTGGAATGTTATTGATGGAAAACTATCAGCTAATAGTGCAAGTGTTTGAAGGAGGTCTTGTAGAATTACGCAAGATGCGCTAGCGATCGCGCGGCAATTGTAATATAAGACTGAAACCTAAAGCTTGGAGGTATTTTGTTGTGAAATTCGGAAAAACTTGGCATCCGTCGAATTTGATTATTGTCACCAACTTATCTCTTACCGGATTACTGACATTTAGCATTGTGTCTTCAGCGATCGCAGAACAAGCCTGTGTCAGGACAACCACAGGTAATGTTATTTGTGGAACAATAATGCCACAATCCGCCAGCCAAGATTCTTCGATACAACGACAACGAGTTGAGAAGAATGGATTAAGATTTGAATTGCAAAATTGTGTCAGAAATGGAGATGCAGTTGATTGTAATTTAATAATCACAAATATTGGGCAAAAAAATCGGGATTTGAAGCTTTACAGCAGTCAAGCCAGTGGTACAGGAAGATCTCCCTCAAGAGCTATTTCTAATTCTGGGGATGAATTTTCCACCACAATTTATGAGTTAGGTAATGAGAGAACCACATCCAGTTGGCGAGTTAGAAAAACGTTAGTTCCTGATGTACCAATGAAAGCAAAATTTACTTTTAATGATGTGACATCCCAAACGAATCAACTAGCACTAATAGAAATTGGATTTGGCGTGCTAGATCCAGGTACAATTTCTACTAATTTTTCCGGTTCAACTGCCCAATTTCGTAATGTTGTAATTCAATCTCGATAAAATTTTAATGTAGAGACGTTTCCTAAAACATCTCTACTCTAATTAATTAACTTTCTGTATCAGTAGTTGTTTTACCTTGCACTCCTTTAAGAATCCGGGAAAGTTCGCTTTTTTCATCAACACTAATTCGTGAAGGTGAACCACTAATAATTCTTTCAAAGTTGCGGAAAGTATCTTTAATTTCTGGGCCTTTCTCACTGATAGTATATTCACGAATGCCTTTATCATGCCAAGAACCACGCATTTTAAAGACGTTAATTGCACGGGACATTTCGCCGCGAATTTCTACATATTGCAGCATTAAAATTGTGTCTGTAATTGTGGAAATATGGGAATCAGTAATTGAATGTGAACCCATAAATTGATCGGTGGTATTAGTGAAAAATCCTGTTATTTCTTCTTGTTTGGCAAAACCAGTTACACCAATTACAAACTGACGAAAGGCGTTGTTACTAACACCTCTGGCTAAAGCTGATAAGGAATCAATGGCAATTCTGGAAGGTTTAAATTGAGCAATTTCTAACTTTATTATCTGTAAATGGTCTTCTAATCCGGCTGATTCTGGGTAAGCACAAATGATTTTTAATAAACCTTTTTGTTCTAAATCTTCAAAATCAATTCCCCAGGAATAAGCGTTGCGAGAAAGTTGGGCGCGAGATTCTTCATAAGCGAAAAGAATCGCTCTTTCGCCACGCATACAAGCGTCTTGTAAAAATTTGCTAACTAAAAGGGTTTTACCTGTACCTGTGGCTCCGGTGGCGAGGATAATGGAATCTTTGAAGAAACCTCCTCCACACATTTCATCTAATGTTCTCACGCCGGAAGATACTCTGGCGTTAGATGAACGTTGGGTGAGGCGCATTGCTCCTAATGGGAAGATGTTAATACCTTCGCCTGTAATGGTGAAGGGATATTCGCCTTTCATGTGAGTTGTACCGCGCAATTTGAGGATTTCAATTGTGCGGCGACGGCGTTCTCCTTCTAATACGTTGCGAACAATTACGACGTTATCGGAAACGAATTCTTCTACCCCAAAACGTGCTACTGGGCCGTATTCTTGTTCGCGTTCGGTAGTCATGATTGTGGTGACACCTACTTGTTTTAACCTGGCGACTAAGCGAAAGATTTCTCGGCGGACTACGGAGGCGGCATCATATTGTTGAAATACGGCGGTTACGGAATCAATAGAAACTCTTCTAGCTTTATATTTACGAATAGCATATTGTAGTCTTTCAATTAAGGCGGAAAGGTCAAAACTGCCGACTACATCTTGTCCTTCGGGATCGGGAGAGGCATCTAATATAAATAGTTTTCCGTCGTCGATTAGTTGTTGTAAATCCCAACCAAAACTGGAGGCGTTTTTAATAATATCTGTGGGTGATTCTTCAAAGGTGACAAATACGCCTGCTTCATCAAAATGAATGATTCCATTGTAGAGAAATTGAATTGCTAATAGGGTTTTACCCGTACCCGATGTACCGCTGACTAATGTAGTTCTACCGACTGGTAAACCTCCATGACTAATGTCATCAAATCCCTCGATCAGGGTACGAATTTTTTCGACTCCTATTTTGACTCGATTTGGTTGTTTATTTTGACTACTTTTACTCATTGTTTGGCTCGTAAGAGATAAATTTTATTACTATAAACCAAGGGCGGTATTATAGCTTACCATAAAACGGTCTCTAGAATTGAACTAAGTGTACTCTATAGTTCTAATTGTTCTTCTTCTCGCAGTTCTTCATAAAGCAAATCTAATCCAATTAATACTTTTTCTCGATCGGACAGGTCGCCAATGATTTTTCGTACTGGTGGGGGGAGGATTTTAGCCAGGGTGGGAGTAGCTAAAATTTTATCTTCTTCTGCTAGTTGAGGGTTTTTTAATACATCAATAACTTTCAGGGCGTAGACACCTTGGAATTCTTTTTCAAGAATTTCCTTTAGTGTTTTTAAAGCTCTGACAGAGTTAGGGGTATTTCCCGCAACATAAAGTTTGAGAACGTAGGTTTTTTTCAGAGGATTCATAATCAAGTTTTGATTAAAATGATACGAGGTATAGACTAAACTTAAACCAGGTGGTTTTCAAGTGTCTTTTGGTAACGATCGCCGATACATTTCACAAAGATGAGCGATGACATCGATTAAGGTGAGGCGATAATCTAGGAGTATTTCATCGCCACGCCCTTCTAGTTTTAGTTGTTTAGAAATTTCATCCATCAACTCCATGTGAATCTCTACGATATAAGTAACTGAAATATCTGCAAAAAAAGCTACATTTACGAATTCATCGATTTTCTGATTGAGGTTGCTATTATCGACAAAGTATTCTAGGACAATTTGCCGATATCCAGCTTTAAGGTTGAGGATGAACTCTTGTCTTTCTGCTGAAGGAAGGTTGCGGAAAAAGTTTTGGGGGTTTCGCTTGTAATACACACCTAAGTATCCTAATCGTTCCTTCAGTTTTTCAGCTAGTCGGCGCTGCTGCTGAATCAGAACGTTTTCTTCTTCTGGTAGGGTGTCAGCGTCGGAGTGAGTTTCACACCAAGGGGCTACGGAAGAGAGCTTGAGGAAGTTAGCGATCGCCTCATCAATATAATGAGTAATGTGGCTAAGTTGACTGTAATAGACATAGACAGCAGCAGTATGATAAAAAAAGCTCCCTTCTCCTGATGTTAGCTCTTTGGCAGGATTTTTTGGCGCTTCGGTAATTGCAGTTTCTTGGTTTTCATGACTTTGCTGATTATTTGCTGATTCTGATGTGGGTGGGGTGAGAGAGTTATTCGGAGTTGTCTGGGAATCCGGCTTTAAAATGACTAATGGCAAGAGTGTTCCCTGGGCGTATAGCTGATTTACCAATGGCAGTAAGTCAGGGCTATCCTCTAAAATTAGGCAGTCTAAGATTTGTTTTTCCTGTTCGACAAATTGTAAGAACTCCTCTGGTGATTGATATCGCGTCAGCATATAGCGTTCGCCGCTTAAATAATGCTGAAGCGATCGAGCCAGAGTTTCCGAATCAAGTAATGTACAGATAGTAAGTGACAATCGCACTCTTGTTTTGCGCTATAAAGGTAGAATTGTTGTATAATCCCGACCTGGGTTCAGGAAGACACTTGTGTGAATAATTCAACACAATATTTAACATTAAGCTAACATTTGTTGAATTGTCATTAATTGTAATTGCCCAGACATAAGTAATTCTAACGCTGGGTTCATAATTGATATAGGCTCGATCAAAACGTGCTCAACTATACTAATTGACTTTACTTCTGCTACAGTTGTGCTTCCACTCTTAAACTAGAGGCATTGCCTACCCTCGCTGTAGCCATTGAGTAGGGAAAAGAGAAACTAACCAGAAAAATTGAGTGAGGGAGGCAACTTCAGCTGTTTTACCCAGTCAGCGAGAAAGCTTACGCCATGTCAAGCCCATTCGTCAAAGAATTTATTGCTTTTGTTCCCAGTTGTACCGAAAGGACTTCACTGGGAAAGATACTGGATATTTTCCAGCAGCACGAGTGCGATCGCATAGTGGTAGTAACCGAACAAGATATTCCTTTAGGAGTATTGCATTTGTATAGTCTACTACCTTACCTGCGACAAAGAAAGGGAAAAAAAACCGCAGCGGCTTCGCCAAGAACTGCCGAAAAAAGTGAAACTCAGGAAAAAGTTGCTTCCCTTAGTTCTCAAAAGACAGGAAGTAAATGTAGTTTACTTCAGCCTTTATCGGAATTGAATTTGTCAACGATCGCTCCATTAATTACTTTACCTGCTGAATTTAGTTTGCCAGAATTTTGGCCTTATCTCCGCAGCGAAATTTCCCGGTTAGGCAAAAATCAGGACTTCGGTTTAGTTAATTTGTCGGGCAAGTTTTTGGGACTGTTAGATATTCAAAGGTTATTAGAATTTGTTGCAGCTGATTCAGGGGTATTGCAATTAAATCAAGAATCAGTTAGTTTTCCTAAAATTGCTCTGACAAATCCGAAAAATTCAGCGGATGAAATAGCAACTTTGAATTCTCTATTTCAACTTTTAGAAAGACTACCTTTACCTTTAATGTTACAAACTGGTAATGGTCAATCAGTGAAACAAAATTTGGCTTGGCGACAACATTTTGAGGCACTTCAAGATGCTGATTGGCTGAGAAAAGAAATTGCGGAATTACTCGAGTTTTTACCGACTGAGGAACAGGGAAAATTCCCTAATGAAGTTCATTATTTTACAAATAAAGTAAGTGCTTGGAAGGATAACAACCAAGAAAGATTTGCGGCACCTGTTTCTTTACCGAAGTTGTGCCAGTTGGGAAATAATCCTGATAGTTGCACTTGTGTTTGTCCTATGCAAAATGGAACAGAGAGGGTTTGGCAGTTTGTCAAAATACCTTTGGGTAATGTTTTAGCTAATCCTGATTTTTCCCAACCCGATGAACTGAGGTTAACTAACTTAATCTGGGGGGAAACAGGAGATAAGAAAACTTCAGCAACCTCAAAGAATTTACCAGGAAATGATTTGTGGTTAGTGTTGGCACAGGATGTTACGGAATCGCACCAAGTTGCTAAGGAGTTGGCAGCGAAAAATGCGGATTTAATGCAGTTAAATCGGTTGAAGGATGAGTTTTTAGCTTGTATTAGTCATGAACTAAAAACTCCGTTAACGGCAATTTTAGGTTTGTCGAGTTTGTTGAAGGATCAAGTGTTAGGCGAATTGAACGATCGCCAAGCCCGTTATACTAGATTAATTCATCAGAGTGGTCGTCATTTAATGATTATTGTTAATGATATTTTAGACTTAACTCGGATGGAAACTGGACAGCTAGAGTTAATGTTAGCACCAGTAGATATTCAGGCAGTTTGCGATCGGGCTTATCAACAATCCCGGCAAATCCATTTAAGCAGAAAAAGTGCCGATCCTGATGATTTGAACTCTAACGAACCAGAAACTAGGTTTATCTTATCAATTGAACCGCGATTAGATAGCTTAGTTGCTGATGAAATGCGTTTGCGACAAATGCTAGTTCATCTATTATCTAACGCCCTAAAATTTACCGAAGTTACCGGAGAAATTGGTTTAAAAGTAAGTTACTGGGAAGGTTGGATTGCTTTTACAGTTTGGGATACTGGGATTGGGATTCCTGAAGACAAACAACACTTAATTTTTCAGAAGTTTCAACAATTAGAAAACCCCTTAACTCGCCAGTTTGAAGGGACAGGTTTAGGATTAGTTTTAACCCAACGTTTAGCAAGGTTGCATGGGGGAGATGTTACCTTTACTTCTAAACCTGGAAGCGGTAGCGAGTTTACTTTATTATTACCTCCTAGTCCTCCGAATAGTCAGTGGGAAATAGAAACAGAAGAAAAAGGGGAAAAGTTCTCTTTTAATGCAACTGGGATTAATACTACAGCTAATTTGTCGATTACTAATGTTTCTTCTCGGTTAATTTTAGTTGTCGAGTCAATTCCGAGATTAATTGAAGATGTAAGCCAACAACTTACTAGTTTAGGTTATCGGGTGGTGATTGCGCGATCGGGAACTGAAGCCTTAGAAAAAGCCCGCAGATTACAACCCTTTGCAATTTTCTTAAATCCCTTGTTACCTTTGCTTTCTGGTTGGGATGTCTTAACCTTATTAAAAGCATCTCCCCAAACGCAACATATACCCGTTGTTGTCACTGCTAGCAGAGGAGAAAAAGAATATGCTTATGGCAAACGTGCAGATAGCTTTTTATCTTTACCAGTCCAAGAAGATAGCCTAAAACAAAGTTTAGAAAAAATCACTCAACCTGCGAAAACTCGCTCACAACAGCCAACAAGTAATAGTTTAACAATTCTCCGCTTAAATGCAGGTGAGAAAAATTTAGATTCGCGAATTCGCAGTCCTAATGCTGCGGCAAATTCCGATTCTGATTTGAGTAACTTATTACATCAACATAATTATCGGGTTCTTGAAGCAGATGATTTAGTTCAAGGAGAATTGCTGGCGAGAATTTGGCAACCTCATGTAGTTTTATTGGAAGGTAAAATTATCGAACCGCAAACTTATTTGGAACAATTAGTTGAATACCAAGCTTTAGCTAGTCTCCCCTTAGTAACGATGGATGAAATGACAACTCATGCAGCTTTACAAGTAGGGCATAAACGGGAAAATAGCTCTTTACAAGTATATCCTTGTTTGGGAGTTGATGGGGCTTTGCCGGAAGCTAATATTTTGCTTCAAGCAATTCAAGTTGCTGCGGGTATTAGCTGCAAATTAACGATTTTGGTGGTCGATATTTGTACAATGCCAGATTTAAACAATAGTTTTATTTACCAAGAAAATCAAACGGGAAATTGTAAAAAACGCCAAGAATGGTTGCACGCTTTAATTCAGTATTTACAAACGGCTGATTTGCGAGTTGTGACTGGTCAATCTTGGGCGGAAGTATTACGACAAGCACAACATTGTAGTGTGGATTTATTACTAATTGACCTGGGTAAGAGTTCACCAAATTCAGCTTTAGTAAAAGCCCTTTCTGATTTACGCCAAGTAGCCCAAAGACCGCCAACTTTAGTGTTAGTTAAACAAGGGGGAAATTCTCATAATGACGGCAATAATAGCCAAAATAGGGGCGATGAATTAAGTGTTTCTTCTGCTTTGGGTGATGTGGCAACTAGTATTTTACCTAGTTCAATTTCAATGGAGGATTTGTTACAGCAAATTAGACATACTTTGTTACAGGCAAATTCTTCTGGTTCTAATGCTCAAATATGTGTGAATAAGTTTGTAAAAACTTATCAGGAAACGCGATCGAGCGATTTATAATCGAAAGGCAGAGAGCAGAAGCTAAGATAATTTGCTTAATTCTTTTTTAACTTTTTCGGGAAATTGTTTCAGTTCATCACAAACTCACCCAATTTTTAGAATTCAATGGCACTATCTAACACAGAGGAAGTTTCTCAAGCTTCCGAGTATAAGGAGCAGGTGTTATGAAAGAACAAAAAGCTAACCAATACATGGAACTTCTGGAAATTCCCCCAGGCTATGTAAATATTATGGGCTATGTGGATGAGTCAGAAGTTAATGGCCCTGGCTGTCGGGCGGTAATTTGGGTGCAGGGATGTTTGCGGGAATGTGCGGGTTGTTTTAATCCGGCTTCTTGGTCTTTTGAAATTAATGATTTAGTTTCTATTGATAGTTTAGTTCACCGAATTTTAAGTAATCCAAAAAATACTGGGGTAACTTTTTCTGGGGGAGAACCTTTTTGGCAAGCTTCGGCTTTAGCTAGTGTAGCGAAACAAGTCCGGGCTCAAGGGTTAAATGTAATGTCTTTTACTGGCTTTACTTTAGAACAATTGCGATCGGAATATGCCCCCGCTGGTGCTCATGAATTGCTGGAACAATTAGATGTACTAATTGATGGCCCTTACGTGCAATCTTTGGCTGTGCATTCTCCTGATTGTCCGGTAGCTTCTAGTAATCAAAAAGTGTACGTTTTTAATCCGGCTTTAAAAGACAAAATTTCTTGGGCGAGTGACCAAATTGAAATTCACATTTTGAAAGATGGAAGTAGAATTGTAACTGGTTATTATGGTCAGTTGCAGTTAGATGAATCGTGAAAGGATTGTAGAGGCGAAGCATTTGGGGAAAAATTAAGGTTTTAAATCATAACTATCACCCAAATGTTTTATCCCTACAATGCAAACACATTCAATAAACATTCAACCTCAAACTAAATCCCGGTAAGAAATCTTCTCCTAACAATTCAGTTGGTAAATTTCGCACTTCTACCGCTTGTCCTAAACGATAAATTTCCACCTGTTGCTGTTGGGGATTAATCAACCAACCCAATTTTACTCCAGCATCCAAATATTCTCGCATCTTCTCTTGTAAAATTGACAAATTATCTGTTTCTGACCTTAATTCAATTACAAAATCTGGTGCAATGGGGGGAAATTTCCGCCTTTGTTCTGGTGTCAAAGCTTCCCAACGTTCGCGACTAATCCAAGCAGCATCAGGAGATCGATCGCCACCATTTGGTAACTTAAAAACAGTAGAAGAACTGAAAGTGTAACCGAGTCGAGTTTGCCGATTCCAGATCAGCAAATCACCATTCAGTTCTGATTCCCGATTACCACTTTCTCCGCCAACTGGTGGCATAATAATTAATTCTCCTTTGGCATTGCGTTCAAAATTCAACTCGCGGTTATTTTGGCAAAGTTGATAGAATTGTTCATCTGTTAAATGAACTGTATTTAGGTTTAATTTTAGGGGTGTGAGTACCATAAATTTATTGATCTTCCTCGTAGTTACCTAATACACATCATCGTGACCACCAATATCTACAAACACCGCATTGCCATCCTCTGTGAAATAAAATAGCACTCTCCGATCGTAATCCACGCTAAAACTCCATAAATCCTTGAGCTTACCCGAAAGTTTATGAGTTTTCAAACTTTGCTCAAATGGATCTGTAGTAAACAGTTCCAGCTTTTGTAAAAACCTTGTCTCTAAATCTACATTTCCTTTAATTATCTTTTTGAATGCACGTTGAAAGGAAGAACTAAAACTAACTTTCATCATCACTCCTCTAACAGTTCTCTCAGTTCATTAATACTGGAAGAAAACTTCAATTCACCATTTTGTTCTTCTTGTTGTGCTGCTTTGAAGTTGTTATATATCTCTTCCCGACGTTCTTCCCGGAGATACTGCTGTAATAGCATTTGGATTTCCCGCTTTTCTTCAGTAGAAAGTTCTTTGATTGCCTCGACAACATCACTAAATTTCATAGCTTGCAACACTCATTGATATGCTAAAGTTACCATATTAGACAATTAGTTATGATGTAGCGCAAAGGAAAATGGCTAATAAAGTTTAACAATTCAATTATGGCAAAGTTACCTATCGAAACGACGGAAACGGTATTAAACCTGAAACGACAGTTAATAGATATTCTTGATGAGGCTACAGCAACAGAGTTTGTTCTCTTTGAAAGTTTTGGAGAGACAGATGAAACTCTCCCATTCTTAGATGAGATGAAAAGTGTAGCAGAACAAGCAACATCCCGGTTTTCTCAACTCTCGGCGCTACAACTTCGGATTGGAGAAGCTCAACCCAATGCCTCTGCTGATATATTAGAATTACTAGCGCAGGGAATTGCCCAAACCCAACAGAGGATTCCTGCTTGGGAGCGTAGTATCCAAGAGGTGAAACTTGAATGGAATCTGCTATGACTAATCAACCACGCATTCCAAATCCAGAAACACGGGCACGTCTCCTTAGTTCTTTGCGTCAAACTCGCTTGGAATTGGAAGAGTTTGGTTTACAACTAGAGGAAGTTATTGCGGGATTAGAAAAACAGATTCGTGAGCAAAAGTTACGGCGGATAGAGAAAGCAAAGCAAAAACTGAAGTAAGTCAATTGAAATTACAAGATTTGACTTTTCTCTTAAGTAATTTTTCCTATGCTAATTGTAGAACTGCGATCGCTCTTTTCCCTCATTATTTAAGCAGTAGCTTGAGTTAACAATGCTGCAATTTCTTTTTGCACTTGCTCAAGTTCTTGACGTTTTTGAGCGATCGATGTTTTTTCTAATTCCCGTTCTTGTAAGTTTTGTTGGTGGGCTTTTTCTTGCTGTTCTAACAAGGTTTCATAATATGTCATAACCTTGGCAATACTGTCTGATGCTTCTGTCACTCGTTGCTCAAATAATGAATTAATCATATTTTTCATTTCAGAAAATACATTTTCTTTAGATTTTTTAAATTCCTGATAACCCAAATCAAAAGCATTGCCTTTAATCATATTTGTAACTCCACCCAGCATCATATCAGTAACTACTTTTAAAAGTGACAATTGGTAAGCAGCCATAAAAACTGGGATTACAGTTACAGCGAAACCAGTCATTCCTACACTACCAAACCATTCATCTGTGGTAGTACCTGATGCGATTTTTTCATTGAAATAAGCTAAATTTGGAGATGAATTATTAATGTTTTGATTTAATGATTGAAGTCCAGATAGAATTGTTGTTAAATGTTGATCGATCGCACTATCCAGAGTTTCTAATGGTTCCTTGAGAATCCTTGCTTGAAGTTGATGCGTAATCCAAATATCTAATTCTGCTGCTAAATCATCATTAAATTGACCAGCAAAATCTCTAGCTAATGCGTCTCTACTCCAAATAGGCGAATTTTCCGAAGTCCATTTGTCAGACTTTTTCCTTAACCTATCCTCTAAAGAATTAACCCATTGATTCCAAGATTTATCAACTGGTTGCCTCACTTCATCTAATAGTTTATCAGCCAGCAACCGAATTTTTACATCTCTACCGCTAGCTTCACCAATTTGTTCTAATATTTTCCGCCTTTCAGCTTCCGAAAGGTTAATTTTTCCATCTAACGCAGCTTCAGCTTGTTGTAAAGTTGTTAAGCTTTCTTGAATCACTAACTGAATCGCTTCTACAGATTGCTTAATTTTCAGATTTCCCTTGTCCACTGTTAGGAAATTTTCCACAGATTGAGTAAACTTTTGGAAATTTATTAAGTGTTCATCTTCAGTTTTATGCAAAATTGACTTCAGAGTAGCTTTAGCCGAAATGTAGTGAATGCGGCTATCATTTGCAGTTAGTAAACTATTATCTTTAACAAAACTTTCGAGCCGATGTTTCACATCTTGACGATCTTCTTCCTCTTCCAATAAATCCATGAAATTAACTAACACAAAAAGATTTTCCGCAGGCTGATTTTCCTTACCACCATTTAATTGATTTCTGACATCTTGAATCAATTCTTTTTCTTTTTCTGGAAGCAGACGACTAGCATTGGTGAGGAAAATAGCTGCGTCGGTATCTTGGAGAAGTTTTTGAGTAATTGCAGTCCGAGCAGGGTGTTCATTTAATCCCGGAGAATCAAGAATTTCTACACCACTTCGGCATAAATCTAAATCGGGATGTTCAAAAATAATTTCATCAATATCAGAACAAAAATGTTCATCATTGCGATGTTCTTGAGCAGCTTTTTTCGGAATAGCTGCTTTTTCTTTATATTGCTCAAATGGAATTTCTTCTTCACGTCCATCTTTATAACGACAAACAACCCGCTTTTGCGTTCCATATTTCAAAACGGTGATTGTACCGCTACAAGGAATTGCTCTCACAGGTTGAATTTCTTCTCGCAATAAAGCATTTAATAAGGTTGATTTACCTTGGCTAAATTCTCCGACTACTGCTAATCTAAAACGCTGCGATCGAAGTTTTTTAGAAATGTTTTCTATTTCTGTGGTTAGAGTTGGGGGTAGGAGATTGCGATCGCAACAATCCCGAATTACATTATATACTTGACCGCAAAGATTATCTAATTTTCGCTTCTGCTGATTAAACTTAGCTAACTCTTGATAAGAAGTCGTTTGATTTTTTTGATTTTCTAGCAGTTGAGATGGTGCAGAAACAGCCTTTTCTTCACTAATATTAGTTTGAGCAACTTCCTGTTGTTGAGGTTTTTGATTTTCAGATTGGGGAGATAGAGATTGTAAAATATCATTAGCCGCCTTAACAAAAATAGTATCCAAATCACGAAAATGAGCCGGATCGAGTAAAGATTGAATTTCTAACAATGCTGCTTCATTCACATTTCCCTGACGACTAAAACCAGCTTCTAATACTGCCAAATGAGCAGTTTTAACACCTAACCAATCAGCAATTACTTCTAAATAACGCTTTTCCCGTGCATCAATTGTCCCATCTGCGGCTGACATTTCATAGCCAAAGCTGAGTAACAGAAGCTTTTGGGATTTAGAAAAAGAATTTGTTAACTTTAATAAGTTAGTAGACTTAGTATAATCTAAATTTTCCTTCACTCCCTTAACCATCAATTTAGTTAGTTCACGCACGCCACCTTCAGCCGGAATAAATTTATTCAGCGTCTTTTGTAACCTTTGCTTTTCCTCTTCTGTCACCTGGCTATCAGCATATATTACACCTAGCAGTAATGTTACTAAAGCAGCGAGAAAAATTACGGAAGGTGTCACATCTTCTTTACTTAGCTTCTGTCCAGTAATATTAGATAACAAGTCAACAGCCTGAGAATCAACCAGTTTAGTATCCATAAACTTTTCAATCAAATAGATTTCCCGTAATTAGTATTCCCTGTCTCAGCCGAAAATAAACATAGGGTAAATACGGTTATTTTTCTTGACAATGTGAGTTACCCTCAAAAACAGGGGAATAATTAAGGCAGGTGAAAGATGAACACCAAAAAGCTGACTTTAGAAATTTCGGAATCGGTTTATGAACAATTAGCTCACTTAGCCGAATTGAACGAAGAGTCTATTGAACGAACTGCGATATGGGGCATTCTTGTCAGTCTTCCTAGCTTGACGAGAAAAGCGGAAGAACTTCATGAAATGCTCGAAGGAGTTACGCCGGAAAATCTGCATGGTGAAATCGATTTTGGGGAACCTGTAGGACGTGAAATCTGGTAGTTCTGACTTATACATCCCTGAACAAGGGGATATTATATGGACAAATTTCACGCCGCAAGCGGGGCGCGAACAAGCGGGTCGCCGTCCTGCTTTGGTACTAACACCAATTATGTACAATCGTCGGGTTGGATTAGCTTTAGTTTGTCCAATTACTAGCAGAGCAAAGGGTTATCCTGGTGAAGTGATAATCCCGGAAGGATTAGCAGTATCGGGAGTGATTCTGGCAGATCAAATTAAATCTTTAGATTGGCAAGCTAGAGGTGCAGAATTTGCCGATAGAATGCCTCTCTCAGTAATAGCTGAAGTAGTTGCTGTGCTAACAAACTTACTTCCCCCAGCACCCCGACGATGATTTTAGTTTGTCTAAATATCAATAAATTTGTAACTTTCAATGTGAATGAGGTAATATGTTACAGTTTGTTTTTACTCCTGCTATTCAAGCTGGTATCGCTTCGGGTGTTTACGAGGTTGTCAGAAACAAAGCTACAGGTGAATTGATTGGGCTTGTTAGGAACAAAGTTACCGGAAAATTTGTTGCTCATGCGGTTGGTGTTGTAGTTAGAAACTCACCTTTATCTCCTTTTATAATGGCTGCTCAGCTTGCTCTACCACTGGTACAAATCGTTCAAACGCATCTGAATTCTCAAGAAACCAATAGAAGAGACGAACGAGTTAGTCAACAAGTTAAAGGAGTTAGTCAACAAGTCGAAGGAGTCAGTCTGCAAGTTGAAGAAGTTAATCAACAAGTTCAACAATTAAACCAATTTATCTTCCAATCTCTTCCAGCAACGCTAGGAGTTTTACAAGCTTCTACAGCTGTGATTGGTGTAGGAGTAGTTGCTGTTGCGGCACTTTCAGCAGTGAATTTATACCAAACAATAAAGCTGAGAGAAGATGTAAAACAGTTGCGCCTTGAAGTTAAAGACGGTTTTATTGACTTAAAAGAAGCATTAAAAGACCAAGGTAAAGAAATTCTCGAAAGAATTGATCAGGTTGCTCAAGATATTGAATTCAAGCATCATCGCACAATTTTAGTTCAGGCTTACGGGCGTTTTCTACAAGCAACTAAGCTCATCGAAAAAGCGATTTTATGTGAAGATTTAAGTATTAGAAATGATACTCTGCAAACTGCACAAGCAATGTTAGCGAACGCTTTAGCAGATTATAACAATCCTCAACTATTATCAGATACTTGTGCGGCTGGATTACTTCGCAGATATGAGTGTGCTTGGGCGATCGAACAAACAATGGCTATGGTTTTTCAAATGCAAGAACAACCAGCTGTTGTAAGTCAAAGCCTTTCCGATCTAAAAAACAGAATTCGTAAAGATACTCTCACCGTAATTAACAAATGCGAAACCGAAGCAGAATTAGATTTTCTCTTCCCAGAAATCACCCGCATTCACGACCACGATTTAGCCGTATTAGAATCTTGGCAAAATCATATTGATTGGCTACGCACCTTACCAGAATCAGAACTAAAACTGCTGGAAAGTGCCGAATTCAACCCTACAGAAATCGCCCAAATTTCCAACACTAATTCAACCACAGCTTTAGAAATTCCCCCAGAAATCCAACTCTATGAAAGCCTAAAACAAAAATCTCATCCTGAATCTTTATTAGACCAAATGAGATTAATGATGCAGCCAGAATTACGGCGACAATATGAATTATATGTGAGTCAGCAAAGTGCGATCGCTCAACACAAAACCCTCACCCAACCCAACTTACAACAAGCCTCAAATTTAGCCGTAGCAAATCTCTATTGGTACTTCAAACACAGAGAACAAACACCAGCACAAGTATAAGCATAACCAACCACTAATCCAATAGATCTTCCAGGGTGCTTTGCCAACACCCCTGACTCGTTCGATCGATCAGCAATCATATCTTTTTTCCATGACCCTGTAGAGACGTTATATATAACGTCTCTACAGAGTGGGTAATCGACCGGACATGATATTACTCGTTCGATCGATCGGGTTCAGTTTAGATTTCTTCATCTTTTTATGCTTATATTTGCATAAAGTTACAAAACATACAGTTTTGTTAAGAGTTTAATGAGTTAATAACTGTAGTCCATCTTTTCCCCCAACCCGGAACTCACTTATGTTTGACTTAACTGCTGCCGACTACTCCCTCTTATCCTGGATTCAACAGTCTGGAGTAGCTGCTCACTCGCTGTCCATCGGCTTTCGTCCGGGATGTTTAATGGTGCAGTGTCAAACTCTTGAAGACGCAACTAAGTTGTGGGAACTCCGCTCCATCCTCCAACAAACTGACATTGAGTTGTGCTTTCGAGTCAATGGCGTTTTCTACATGGCTACAGCCATTAGATAATTGCAGAATTAATCAAAACCAAACCTGAATGAGCTTTTGGCTTTGTCCATTCCTATTCATTGGCGTGAATAGTCAAAAAAGCGATCGTGTAGCGTGCAATTAAGCGCATCGCTGATAGACAAAGCCTCAGTTCAGCAATTATGGCTATTGTGGGGTATCCACTTGAGTTTTAATCGTTTGCCAAACAGATAACACACCATCCATCCATCCCTGTGCAAAGGTAATTCTGCTAGCGGGATCTACTTCTAGTAAGTAAGCAAAATCCGCATCCAAATGGCGTGCTTGTTCAGGACAGTCTTTTTGATCTAGATAAGAAAATAGATAGTCGAGCACATCTTCATCAAGTGCCGTTGCGAGAGACTCAACTCGTTCAAAATGGCGGAAATCTTTGTAGGACAACTTAGCACTGGAACGAATTCCTAATTCAAAACCTTCTTGACGAACTTTGTTGAGGAGTACTTTTTTTTCTGTTTGAAGGCGTTGGACTAAATTTTCGTCTTCAGCGGTTTGGGTTTTGAGTTCTTCGATTGTAATAGCCATCTCTAATGCCTCCTGGCATACAGCGGAAATATTGAAGCGTTGTTTAACGGGTTGAAGTCGGGCAAACAGTGACTCTGGAACTGCTATGGTGACTCTTTGACTCACAACTCTCTCCCGCCTTTCTGTGTACTCTTATACAGTAGCAGAGCTAATTGCATAATTGTTGCCAATTAAATAATTTGTTACATAACATACAGAATGACCTGGGAAAGTATGCAACAGAGAGACACGAGCATAAGAATGTTAAAGATAGCCAAAAAAAATGGGGACAATTCTGCCCCCCCAAAACCTGTAACTAGTTCTACATCCTTACCGATTAGCAGTAGCGGCAATTTTCGCTTCTTGAGCAGTCAACCGTTCGTATGTAGCACGCATTTTTAAACCTGTCAAGACTTGGAACAAACCAGTTCCATTATTAGAACCTGGATATTCCTTGTGTTGTAATAACAAGTGGGTTAACTCACCCTGATACTTGGTGGAAGTCTTACTCAGATGGCTTTCGATGTAGATTACCTGTTCCAAATTCTCGAATTGTCCATCAACTTCCAGAATTTCTGCCTCATGACCATAATAAGCATCAGGTCCATAGTGCATTCTAATTCCGGGATAGGAACAAGTCAGCTTATTGCCACAGGGAATCCAATCAATAGTCGAACCTTCATCAAATAGGTAAGCAGGCTCAAAACCTTCTACACCAACTTTTTGAATCAAGCGCACCCGCAGAATTTTGCCTTCCTTATCGTCTTTAATCAACTGAGTAGGCAACACCTGAATTACCACATCAGCAAACTCTCTTTGTGGTTCGATGTATGCCGTAAAATCAGGGCGACGAGAATTGATTGCAGCGAGTACGTCATCATAAGTGTGACCCCGTTCCGACATATCGCGCTGAATCTTCCAAGCAATCTTGACTTCTTCGCTAATGTCGAGGTATACACTGAAGTCGATTAGCGATCGCACCCGTTCATCATACAAAGGATGCAGTCCCTCAATCACCACAACATGATTTGGCTCAACTAACTCCGGTGGATCAATCATGCCGGTTTCGTGATTATAAATCGGCTTATTGATTGTTTCGCCACTCTTGAGCGCCTTGATCTGTTCATACATCAGATCGAAATTATTGGCTCTCGGATCGAGTGCAGTAATCCCCGTTTCCTTGCGCTGCTTTCTATCCAGACAATGATAATCATCCAGACAGATCACCGTGACAAACTCCTTGCCAAACAAATCAGTGATCCGGCGCAAAAATGTTGACTTTCCACACCCGGAGTCCCCGGCGACACCAATTAGCACCACGCGATCCGGCTTTTTGGTCATAGCTTCCCTCTTTCGATTAAGATTCTTTACTAACTGGGTCAAAACTTCGAGCTAAATCATAGCCTATTAAGTCATCCCCCTTGACTGATAAAACTACTTAAAAAAAAGCAGCCCTTACCAATCCTGAGCAGCAGTCTGGCTTCTGCCCTCAAGGGAAGACTCAAGCCTTCAAGTGAGTATTTAATACTACTATTACTGGAATATCTTACCAGAGTGGGATTACCTCTACAAGGCATAAACAAAGTGAAATCATCTAGCTCAGTATTTATGCTAATGTTAGTTGTGCATTTTTTCTAAAAAAAATGTGAAACTGATTCGCTAGTCACATTCTCTGTGAGACTTACCTTGTAGGGTGGAGGAGAATCTGGAGCCGGATTTTTCCATTCCTTCGGTCTGAGAACTGTGATCTTATAGCTTTAAACTATAAATTACTGCAATTTCTTAAGATCTAGTTCAACATCCCAAAATTGGGCGTTTGAACTGTCATGTGGTGCGAGGGCACGTTGCAGCAGCAGCAAATTTAATTTTCAGTTCGGAGAGATCGAAGCAATGTACAATCGAAGCGCAGTTGGTGGTGCTGCCAACACACAATCTGGTAACCGCGTCTTTGTTTACGAAGTAGTAGGTTTAAAACAGAACGAAGCAACTGACCAAACCAACTACCCAATTCGTCGCAGTGGCAGCGTGTTTATCACTGTGCCCTACAACCGCATGAATGAAGAAATGCGGCGGATCGCACGCTTGGGGGGGCAAATTGTTAGCATCCGACCACTGGGCGCTGAGAATCAAGGGAATGGAACTTCCGCGCCGGAGACAAGTAATAGACTCCAGCAAGAGAAGAAAGAAGAAGCCAAGCCAATGACTCAAGCGAAGGAAAAAGAGAAAAAGGACATTCCGGTTAATATTTACCGTCCTAATGCTCCTTTTGTGGGCAAATGTATGTCCAATGAAGAGTTAGTGCGTGAGGGCGGAGAAGGTACTGTTCGTCACGTCAAATTTGACCTGTCAGGAGGCGATTTGCGCTATCTTGAAGGTCAAAGTATCGGTATTATCCCAGAGGGAACCGATCAAAACGGCAAACCTCACAAGCTTAGACTTTACTCGATCGCATCTACTCGTCACGGCGATGACTTGGACGATAAAACTGTCTCTCTCTGCGTGCGTCAATTAGTTTATAAGCACCCAGAAACCGGAGAAGAAGTGAAGGGCGTTTGCTCTACCTTTCTCACTCAAATGAATGTGGGCGATCAGGTGAAAATTACTGGCCCGGTGGGTAAGGAAATGCTCTTACCTGACGATCCAGAAGCCAATGTAATTATGATGGCTACTGGTACAGGTATTGCTCCTTTCCGCGCTTTCTTGTGGCGGATGTTTAAGGAACAACACGAAGATTACAAATTCAAAGGTCTAGCTTGGTTGTTCTTTGGTGTTGCTTATACTCCCAACATTCTGTACAAGGAAGAATTGGAAGAATTAGCCGCTAAGTTCCCAGATAATTTCCGTTTAACTTATGCCATTAGCCGGGAACAAAAGAATGCCAAAGGTGGCAAAATGTACATCCAAGATCGGATTGCGGAAAACGCTGATGAACTTTGGAATTTGGTGCAAAAATCCAATACTCACACCTACATTTGTGGTTTGAAAGGTATGGAAGGTGGCATCGATGAAGGTATGTCTGGTGCTGCTGGTAAGTTCGATGTAAATTGGGCAGATTACCAAAAGCAATTGAAGAAAGAACACCGCTGGCACGTAGAAACCTACTAATTTTTAGTTTTTTACTCTCAGCTTTTTCTGGGGTAGGCAAAGCCTACCCTATTTTTTTTGGCTTGAGGTTGTGAATTTTTGTTTTTGGTATTGCGATCGCTCTAGTAATACCAATTAGCAATATATGATTCTCTTTATATCGCTTTAGCATTAAACTTAAATTGTCCTTTAATTACGGTGGACGATCGTCAATTAAATGCCGCAAGATCTAGCGGTGCAATTATTAAACTTATTACTGATTTTTCAATTTGGTGATAGTAAGATAGAGAAATTTTTCTCAAAGTGTCTCGGTTAACACGACAAATGTCACAATGGTTTTGGAAAGGTTTAGTCAGAATAGGTTAGAAAGCGTGAGTTTTAAAATTGGTTTACTGGGACTAGGAACTGTGGGAACGGGAACGGCGGAAATTTTGCTCTCTCCAGAAGGTCGTCACCCGTTGGTGCAAGAATTGGAAATCTATCGGGTGGGAGTGCGCGATCTATCGAAACCTCGTGATGTGCAAATATCTAAGGAGATTCTGACTACTGATTTGGAATCGATCGCGACTGACCCAGAAGTTGATATTGTGGTAGAACTGTTGGGTGGGCTGGAACCTGCGCGATCGCTAATCCTGAAAGCTATTGCTCACGGGAAGCACGTCGTTACTGCTAACAAAGCCGTAATTTCCCGTTTCGCTGAAGAAATCTACGATGCTGCTAACGAAAAAGGCGTTTATGTCATGTTAGAAGCAGCAGTCGGCGGCGGTATCCCCATTATTCAACCTTTAAAACAAACTCTAGGCGTTAACCGCATTCAAGCAATCACAGGCATTGTCAACGGTACGACTAACTATATCCTCACCCGGATGCAAAATGAAGGTGCTGATTTTGCTGATGTTTTAGCCGATGCTCAAAAGTTGGGTTACGCTGAAGCCGATCCCACAGCTGATGTGGAAGGGTTGGATGCTGCTGATAAAATTGCCATTCTCGCTTCTTTGGCTTATGGCGGACGCATCAAGTTAGAAGAAGTTTATCACGAAGGAATTTCTAAAGTTGGTGCGGCAGATATTGCTTACGCGGAAAAGTTGGGTTTTGTAATTAAGTTACTCGCCGTTGCCAAACAAATGACTGTTGCACCGAATGAACCAGAACTTCTACAAGTAAGAGTTCATCCGACTTTAGTCCCGAAACAACATCCTTTAGCCAGTGTCAGCGGCGTTTATAATGCCATTTTTGTGGAAGGCGATCCGATCGGTCAAGTCATGTTCTACGGCAGAGGCGCAGGTGCAGGCCCAACCGCCAGCGCCGTAGTTTCCGATATTCTAAACATAGCCTCTATCCTCAAAATAATTTCCCAGTCCCCAGTCCCCAGTCCCCAGTCCCCAGTCCCCAACCTCCATCCCCTCTTAGCTTGCACCCATCAGCATTATTGCCAAATTGCGCCGATGGAAGAACTCGTTACTCGATTTTATGCTCGCTTCTTGACAAATGACTCGCCTGGTGTTATTGGGCATTTGGGAACTTCTTTCGGAAATTATGGTGTTAGTTTGGAATCAGTTGTGCAAACAGGTTTTCGCGGTGATTTGGCGGAAATTGTTGTAGTAACTCACGATGTCCGCGAAGGCAATTTCCGTCAGGCTTTGGCAGAAATTCGCGCTCTGGAAGCTGTAGATAGTATTGCCAGCTTGCTCCGTGTTTTATAAAGGCTGTGTGAAGCTTCCCCAATCCCTAGTCCCCAGTCCCTAGTCCCCTGTTCCCATTCTTTAAAGATTATTTGAAAATTTCTGTCAATTAGGTGACAAAAATGCTGAAACAGGTTATAAGTAGAATCAGGTTTCAATATTGAGAATTTATTTCATTTAGGTTGGTAGCTCTGATGGAGCAATCGAGTATAAATCCTACAGATTCACAGGTAGTGGCGGTGTGCCGTAGCGATCGCTGGCAAGTCTACCGCCGACTACAAGCTTTAGAGATTCCCTGCTGCTGTAACGGTAACGGTGGCTTAGAAGTCGAAATAAACAGCCCGTTAGCGGCAATTCAACTGAGGTCTGTGATTAAGCAATTGACAGCACCTCGCAGCGAGTTAGTAGCGGAATTGAACCGTTGCTGGGAGCTAAAATCATAATTAAAAAATGAGATTGATTAGCAATTGTGTTGTTGTTGAAGTTAGAGGTTAATCAAAACAAATGGGTAAGAAAACTTGTCAAGTAACTGAATTTTGCCTCCAAGGACGGTTTGTTGGCTTTGTGCTGGAGGATGATTACAAAATTAAATTGTTGCGACTGGATACAGCAGAGGGCGAATCTTGGATTAAACTTTCTAAAGAGGCTAGGGCTGGGTTAGGACAAGTTTTACTACCTGGAGATTGGATCGAAGTTTGTGGCGATCGAAAACTCAACACAGAAACAGGTGCAGTGAAGCTGAAAGCTTCTAGAATTAGGGTGAAGGCAGGGATACAAAGGCAAGTATTACCTCCAGAAGCAAAAGCTTCCCAACCAAAGAAAAAGCCAGCTTGTATTTTAGTTTGTCAGAAGTCTGATTGCTGCAAGCGGGGGGCGATGGAAGTTAGTCAGGCGTTGGCGGAGGGGTTGCGCGATCGCAATTTGTCACAAGAAGTTATGATTAAAGGCACAGGCTGTATGAAACATTGTAAAGCTGGGCCTAATATTGTCATGCCAGATAAAAGTGCTTATCGGCGCATTGATGCTAGCGAAGTGCCAGAAATTTTAGACAAACATTTTGTTACACAAAATCAATCTAAAGATGCGGTTCCAGTATTAGCAAGTGTGGTTTAATCTAAATATCAAAGTTGCCTGTTGCCGTTTAGAGGGTAATCAAGATGACAGAATCACGCCGCCCAGAACCTCAAACATCGAAAAAAGAGCCTTTAGGGTTTGATGAATTTGTTGCTGTCTTGGTTGCCTTATTATCGATCGGCAGTATTTTCTTTTGGATATTAAGCAGAAATCCAGTTAGTTGGAATTTAACAAGTACAACACCTGCTCAAGTTGCGCCTAGTCCTAGAAGTTCTTTACTAACACCAAGAATCATTTTACCTTGGTTGGCAAATCGTAGAGTCGATCGGGAAAGGAGACAAGTTAGAGAAGGTACTAATACGGAAACTGAAACAAGAAGAGTTGTACCTGTCGATCCGCAAAGAAATGTCAATCAATTAGGCGTAGTTCCTGAAGTTAATCAACCTGTGAGAAGGGGAGTAATTGCGATCGTGCCTGTACCTCTAGCCAGAGTAGAAACACCAGCTACAAACGCAGTTCCAGTTATTCCATTACAACCAAAAGCTGTACCTGATGTTCCAATACCAGCAACACCAGTAGCAAAAGCACCCCAAGCGATTAAAATAGTAGATGTTCCAGGTAACTATTGGGCGGCTCCTTATATTTTCGGATTGCAAAAACAAGGAGTAGTTAGTGCTTTTCCTGGCGGATATTTTCGACCAGATCAAGAAGTAAATCGGGCAGAATTCGCCGCAGTTTTAGAAAAAGGTTTAGGTACAAAAATTACTGACGAAACCACAGAATTTAAAGATGTTAGTAATAGTTTCTGGGCGGCTCCAGCGATAAAAAAAGCAACCGGAAGCGAGTATTTAGCAGGCTATCCAGACCAGAGTTTTCGACCAAAAGTACAAATTCCCAGAGTGCAAGTTATTGTTGCTTTAGCTAGCGGTTTGAATTTACCAGAACCAGCTAATGCAGAAGAAATCTTAAAGCAAAAATATAAAGATGCAGCCCAAATTCCGAACTACGCGAAGAAGAAAGTTGCCGCTGCTACCCAAGCAGGTATTGTGGTAAATCATCCCCAGACAGATGTATTAAATCCAAATCAAAACGCCACTCGCGCCGAAATAGCAGCTTTGGTTTATCAAGCAAGAGTGAAGCAAGGTAAAGCACAGAATATTAATGGTAAGTATGTAGTAAAGCCTTAAAATTTATTGATTACTAATTGAATTCCTCTCAAATGGGATTAATGATTTTAATTTGAGAGGATTAGTAGTTTTTGTAAAAAGGTTTTACCAGCTTGTTCGAGATCGCCATCTAGAGAGAAAGTCCATACAATATATCGTCTACATTTTCACCATAGTTAGTGATGATTTTACCTTGTTCATCTTGACCAACAATATACTCTGCTTCTGGCTCAACAACTTGAAAAGTGCCACACAATTCCCAAGTCCGAGTTTTGGTAATATTAAAAGTAGAATCCTCAGACTCAACGTAACGTTCTAGAGCCTTGAGAACAATATCTTGCAATGGGTATCCTGTACCCTCTAACTGAGAGATTAACTGCTCAGGAATTTCAATAGTAACTTTGGTCATGGAAAATCCCAATTGTTAATTAACATAATTTTAAAATAGCATAATCCTTATGAATTAAATTAAAGATGGATTAATTGGAAAATCGGGAGATATTGATCATGAAACCAAAACAATGTCCTAATTGCCAAGGGGAATTAACCACAGAACAGGTTGAAAAAATCCTCAAAGGTGACGTACATACTGCAATTATTCAAGTTGAAGCAGAGGTTTGTTTAAATTGTGGTGAACGGTTATATAAACCTGAAGTTGTTAGACAATTTGCTCAGATTCGAGCCAAACTTAAAAATAAAGAAACAACAGACTTTGAGTTAATTGGACAGTCTTTTAGAGTGCGATCGCCCAATCGAGCATAAAAGCATAAAACCAGAATATGAGCTTATTTCTTTTTAATGTGCTGAATTTTTTCGCTAATAACTTGCCCAATGTCTTGGATAGACATATCGGCATTAGTTTATGATCTCCCATTACAGCGTCAGCTTGATGGGAGATTGTTATTTGTAAAGAAATCTAAACTACACGCATAAGTTAACTGTCTCCAGCAATATAACTAACTAAAAGCAGCCTTTCTTTAGTCTATGGAACGCCAATTGACGAAAATGAACGCGCAACAAACAGAGTTATATCAACGAATACAGACATTTTCCTTCGATCGACCAGATACGCAATTAACTTTTAGCAAGAAGTTAGCAAAGGATAATGGCTGGTCGTTACGCTATGCTCAAAAAGTGATTTCTGAATACAAGAAATTTGCATTTTTAGCTGTTGTTGCAGGTCATCCAGTTGCACCATCGGATCAAGTCGATCAAGTTTGGCATTTACATTTGAGTTATACGCGATCGTACTGGCAAGAATTCTGTCTGAAAGTTTTACAATTTCCCTTACACCATGAACCAAGTCGCGGAGGTTTATCTGAACAATTAAAGCTTGATGATTGGTATAACAGAACATTAGAAAGCTACGAAAAGTTTTTTGGTGAGACTCCACCGATCGATATTTGGCCTAAATCAAAAGATCGATTCGGGCGAGATTTAAAATTTGTGCGAGTAAACACCCAACAAAATTGGATTTTCCCCAAGCCATCTTTACCAACAAAAATTCCCCATCAACAAATCCTTAGCCTAATTCTGTTATTTACTTTGGCATCTGCGATCGCTGGCTGTCAAATAGTTTCTAGCGTTCCCAATCCCTTAGATTTGACAGGCGGGGAATTTTTAACCTTCTACTTTCTGCTATCAATTATTACTTTTTTTCTCGCGTTTCATCTCCGAAATTCTTTACGATTGCCAGATGAAAATTTTGGACAACGAACCGTACCTCTTAATACTTACGAAACAGCCTACCTTGCTGGAGGGAAAGATCGAGTTGTAGATACGGCGATCGCTAGTCTAGTGCAGAAAGAATATGTCATCATTCAGCCAGACAAACGAACCTTAACATTAAACAAATCAGGAGAAGACTTGTTTAATGCTGTAGAAAAAGAACTAGCAAAAGTCATTGCCTTAAACGGACATATTAACAGCATTCGGAAAGCGTTTATCAGTCATCCAATAATCGAAACGATTGGCGATCGATTACGTGAAATAGGTCTTTTAGTGACTCAAAATCAATCCGCCAAAGTCCAAACTTACCCAACAATTTTAATCGCTTCCTTATTAGGATTAGGTATTGCCAAAATTGTTGTAGGAATTTCTCGCGAAAAGCCTGTTGGTTATTTAATAATAATGTGTTTTATTATCGCCATCATTGGGTTAGGTTTTTGGCTGAGTCCAGCACATCGCAGTCGGTATGGCGATCGAATTTTCCAAGATCTTCGTACCCATATTCGTTTAACAGTCTTCAGCCATACAGATCCACAACTTCCCCTAGCATTTGCACTTTTAGGTGCAACAATTTTACCAAGCGAAATGTTTTCTGACTTAAAACAACTATTTATTCCCACATCTAGTAGCGGTGGTGGAGATGGTGGCGGTGGTTGTGGTGGAGATGGTGGTGGAGATGGTGGCGGTGGTTGTGGTGGTGGTGGTTGTGGCGGTTGCGGTGGCGGTTGTGGTGGTTAATTGAGTAAAAAAATGGTGATTGGGAAATTCTCACATTACAAACTTTTTCTAATCCCAATCACCAACTACCAACTAACAAATTACTGTTGTTTATTACCATCAGGCATCGTCGCACCACGTAGATAAGCACCTTCTAAATCAGCACCTTGCAAATCAGCACCCCGAAGATTAGCATCTTGCAAATAAGCACCTTTCAAATAAGCGCCTTTCAAATAAGCACCTTCCAATTTAGCACCTTGCAAATCAGCATCTCCCAAATTTGCACTTCCTAAATTAGCATCCCAAAGTTTAGCATCTTGCAACTTAGCATTTCGCAAATTCGCACCTACCAAACTCGCACTTTCTAAATTAGCATTTCGCAAATTTGCCCCTGACAAATTCGCATTTTCCAAATTAGCATCCCAAAGTTTGGCATCCCAAAGTTTAGCATTTCCCAAATTAGCACCCCCTAAACTAGCGCCTTCCAAATTAGCATTTCCCAAATTAGCGCCTTCTAAATTAGCGCCTTCTAAATTAGCATCTCCCAAATTAGCACCTACCAAATTAGTGCCTTCCATACTGGCACTTTCTAAATTTGTGCCCCACAAATTAGCACCACCTAAATAAGCACCTTCCAACTTTGCTTCGCGTAAGTCTGCACCACCTAAATTTGCTCCCCGTAAATCAGCACCTCGCAAATCACACCTGGGACATTTACGAGTAAAAAACAATCGTCGCACTGTATTTTCGCTGTTGGAAATCGATCGCTCACTATTCATCTGCAACGTTCTTTCATGATTAAAATGTCCTAAACTAGCATACAGAAAGCTGATAGTTCCTAAAGTAGCTAAACCCATCACTGGTGCTGTCAGAGAACCCTTAATTTTCGCTGGTAACTTTTGCAATTTAATCAGATATTCAGGTGGCTGCATAGTCTTCTGCAAAACTGTTAAAGCCACAGTTGCATCAGAGTAGCGAAATTTCAAATTTGGTTCCACCATTTTCGTTAACCATTGCTCAAAACGAAATGGTAATCGGGGAAATAAATTTTGGAAATTAAACCGATAATTGTCATCAATTAATTTACCAACTGCCACAGAACGAGTACCTGTTACCAAGCAAATTAAAGTTGCACCCAAACTATAAAGATCGGAAGCAGCAGTTAAAGAACGACCAAACTGTTCTTCAGGAGGCATAAAGCCAATTGTTCCCGCAGCAACACTGCTTAAAGCTAATTCTCCACCGCGAATTCTGGCAAAACCAAAATCCACCAAATAAGCATTTAAATCTTCATCCACCAAAATATTTTCCGGTTTAATATCGCGGTGAATCACTGGTGGAGTACGCTGTTGCAAATAAACCAAAATTTCCAAAACAGAAACCGCAATTTTTTGCACTTCTTCTAAAGTAAAACTGTATCTTTCCGCTAAAGATGGCGCTTTTTTATACTCTTGGACTAAACAAAACCCGGAGGGAGTTTCAAAAGAGTTTAAATAACGCGGAATGCGGGGATGATGCAGCTGTTGTAAAACTTCAATTTCTCTTTGGTAAGCTTTAAAGCCAGACCAATCAACACCCGAATTGGCAAAACGGAATTCTTTAATTACCACTTGTTGTTCTGAATTCAGGACGTTAGCCAAATAGGTAATACGTCCTGCTTCCCGGTTAAGTCCTAGTTCTTGGACAACCTCGTAGCCGTGGCTGGAGAAGTTCGGATAATTGCTCATAGTTTCTCCCCGCAAGAGATGTGTGCAGATTGCGGCATTTAGCTTGCTTGAAAGATCCTAACTGTTGCAGGGAATTTTGTCACAAATTTGAGTGCTTAATTAACGAGATCTATTTTCTCTAGGTAAAATTGCCCCTGTTTTTTTGGCATTCATTAAGTCAGAACCCCGCCAATTAGTACCTCTAAGCTGAGTACTGCTAAGGTCTAATTTGTCTGTAATAAAATTTCCACCATTCACTTTTAGGGCTTTCTTTACCGTTAGCATCAACTGCCCAAACGCGCCACCTTCCTAATCGATCGCCTCCGAAATTAAAAGTATAACGGTTAGTAGTGATGTTCTCTGTAATTTTTGTTTTGCAGCTTTCTTGTTCGGAACACCATCCGACACCAGGCATATTAAAATCAACTTCCACTATGTAACTTTTTGCACCAGATACATTTTTCCAAGCTAAGGTTGTATTTCTTAATTCAGTTGGATAGTAATAAAGTACGGTGTTATTCAAAGGACAAAGCGGTGTTGGTGTATTAAGAATTCCTCTGTAATTTGAATGAGAATTAGCTGGTACAGGTGGTTGAATTCTTCTTAAGCACAGGTCAAATTTATTGTTTTCTAACCTACCTAATTTCTTTAGTAATTTGTAACTACTACTAATACTTCTTAAGTAGTTTGGCTGAAATTGCAGTGCTTTTCTGTAAGAACTGAGAGCTTGTTCGTTATGTCCTAAACCTTCTAGTGCTACACCTTGATTATGCCAAGCTGAATATAATTTGGGGTGAATTTGGAGAGCTTGTCCGCAATTTGACAAGGCTTGTTTGTATTGTCTTAAAAAATTGAAGGTATTGCAGCGACCACTCCAAGCATAGCTATAGTTAGGATTAATTTCAATTGCTCGATCGTAAGCAGCAATTGATTCTTCGTATTTCCCCATGCCAGCAAGTGCATGACCTTTTAACATCCACACTCTACTATTCTTGGGGGAGATTTCTATCGCTTGGTTACAATCAACTAAAGCTTCTTTATAGCTGAATATTTCGTTAAATGTGGCACAACGTCCAATCAAAGCATTGTAGTGATTGGGATTAATTCTTAAAGCTTGATTGTAAGCTGAGAGTGCTGAGGAATAATTACCTTGCTGAAATAAGCGATCGCCCTTATTCATAGAGTTGGATTTTGATTGATTCATGCTATTGTCTAAGCTGCTATTTACCTGACTTATCAAAAATCCAGGAAACCAAATCATCCAAAATAATATTAATACTTTGAGATTTACCAACTTGAAATTTACCCATTTCCGCTTTTGGGAATATTTCAATTTATTCGGTTCCATTAATGCAGATAACGCCACTTCCGCATTAGCAAAGCGTTTTCTCACATTTGGTTCCACCATTTCAGTCAACCAATCCACAAAAGAATGACTAAGTTGCGGAACTAAAGGCTTAAAACTAAAGCGATATTCCTCATTAATTAACCTACCAATATTTACCGAACGAGTACCAGTAACTAAACAAATTAAAGTAGCACCCAAACTGTAAAGGTCCGATGCTGAAGATAACGGACGACCAAATTGTTCTTCTGGTGGCATAAAACCGGGAGTTCCTACGGCTACGCTGCTTAAAGCTACATCTGCACTACCAATTCTCGCCAAACCAAAATCAACTAAATAAGCATTCAACCGCTCGTCAACTAAAATATTTTCTGGTTTAATATCCCGATGAATTACTGGTGGAATTCGCTTTTGCAAATAAACCAAAATCTCCAATACAGAGATAGTAATCTTTCTAACTTCTCCGGGAGTAAAGCTGCGTTTTTTCGCTAAAGAAGGTGCGTTTTTATACTCCTGCACCAAACAAAAACCCATCGGAGTTTCAAAGGAAGCTAAGTAACGAGGGATACGAGGATGATCTAACTGTTGTAAGATTTCAATTTCCCGTTCATAAGCTTTAAAACCAGACCAATTAGTACCTTCAGAAGCGAAACGAAATTCTTTAATAGTAACTTTCTGGTTTAGATTTAAGTAGGTAGCCAAATAAGTAATTCTTCCTGCTTCTCGGTTACGTGCGAGTTCGTGAATTACCTGATAACCATGACTAGAAAAATCGGGAAAGTTGCTCATGTCCTTGTCCGTTTAAGCGGTTTTTAAAACGCTATACTTGACATCAATTTTGGCACAAACTTTTCCAGGTATTCAGTAGCAACCCGACTAGAAACGACTCGGTTCAAACTATTTATTTATCTACATTTCAGCCAATTAGTACTTGTTAGAAATCTTTACCAAGCGTTACCAATCATTGTAAAACCTGACCAAAAGAAGGGATGTTTGAAATTACGATTTCCCAAAGCTACTAATGAAGGAGGTAAATTTACACCAGCGCCTAAATTGGGCCCAAGTAATTTTCCTTTTTCTAATCGCACTTGTCCCCGTAACATTGCTGCTTGTGCTTGTCGTAAAGCTTCGCTTCTAGTGGGTGCAGTTTTCAAGTAACGGTAAAACTCACTCATTAAAGCCAAAGTTCCCACATCGCTAACATTCCATAAACTAGCTAATGCTGATTTAGTTCCACTTTGAATTGCTAATCCAGCAAATCCCATTTCTGCATCTTCGTTACCGATTGCGGTACGACAAGCACTTAAAACCAACAAATCTACTTGTGGGTTACTCCACTGTAGTTGGCGCATTTGATCTAATGTTAATCTCTTGTCCCAAAATTGAATGAAGGAATTTGCTGGTGCGCCGGAATTAAATTGAGCGTGAGTAGCTAAATGTACAATCTGAAAAGGTTGGGTGGTGCGTTGCGATCGTAAATTATTTATCGTAAACTCTTGATTTAAAAAGTGTTTATGTTGTCGAGAAACATTCGGAACAATAGTAGCCAATTCCACAGGAACCGCAATTAAAGGAGGTAACTCCTTAAACTGAGATGCTCCCATTGCTAAAACAGGCGAATTTTTCAGACTGCGAGGATTTAAATCAGTCATATTAAAAGCCGGAATTAGCCCAATACTATACTTCTCCACCAAAAACTTTTGTCCATCATGTAAACTAGCTAAAGGTAGACTGCGTAAAGTAGGCCCCATACAAAAAATCAGCGTATCAATCCGATTATTTTTTAGTTCCGTTTCTAAAGGACCAACTATCCATTGATACAGCTTTCTTGCTGGAGGTAAATAACTAGTAGTATCAATTTTGGTAATATCAGTAACTTCCAACACCAACTGTTTCGCGGTATTAACCAAATTTTCCCTAGCCGCTGCTGGTACACTTTTCCGAATCGGCGCTCTTTGTGGCAAAACTAAAACTAACTCCAGTTTTTTTGGAGTTGGTACTGCATAAATTAACGCAGTTCTTTTCCCCGTCTGACTCGCCAACCTCCCTAAAGTAGCCGATATCTGTTGCGCCTTCAGTGAGGACCGGGAAAGGTCAGCTTTAAAATAAGTTTCGTAATCACTTTCCCAAGAATTTTCGATCGTATTAACCGTATCAACTGGGTTTAAATTTTGAATCCGTTCTCCCAGCGCCGGAGGATTAGCTTTAGTGGCACTACTTAAAGTTACATTATTAACAGTTACATTTCTTTCTTCACTTACTGTAGCAACACCTTGTCTACTATTAATAGCTGTGCTACTTAACGCCAGAATCAAGCCAGTAACGAATGTAACAAATGATGGGAAATTCTTCATAATGACTCACCACCAGTTTAAACTACAATAATATTAAAATTCCAACCATAACATCTGTCGGAGGTAATATTCTCAACAGCTTTACCCACATATTTTCCTGAAAATCTCATTAACTTAAGAACCTATGTATTTTCCGGTAACGTTAATCGTCAGGAACTATAATACCCTCTTCCCAACACCTAAGCACATTTTCCAATTTCATCCTGAACAACCAATAAGATGCTGAAAAACCATCATAGAGAAGTCTACTCTCAACATAATCATTTAGTGAGTCCCTACTCCTTAGTGTTGCTTTATTAGCAGACTATTTATTCAACCTATGCCACATTTGATTTAAAACATTTTGTCGTCAAGTTGTGATTAATTAACTATGAATAGAGTCCTATTAGATATTCAAGCAACTCGTCCCATACTAGGCGACTTGCTAGACAACCGCTATCAAATAATTCAAGTTCTTAGTATTGGCGCTTTTGGCAGAACCTATATTGCCGAAGACACATTATTACCAAGTTCTCCAAAAAGAATTATTAGGCATTTAAAACCATCAAAAAACGACCCTCAGTTCTTGTTATTTATTCAGCAAATCTTTTGCCAAGAAACCAAAGTTTTAGAAACCTTGGGACAGCACGATCAAATTCCCGAAGTACTAGCTTTTTTTGCCGATGACCAAGGATTTTACTTAGTACAAGAACTTTTTTCGGGACAACTACTTAGTAACTTAGTAACAAGTAACCAAAACCGTAGCAAGCATTGGACAGAAACCCAAGTTATTCAGTTACTAAGAGAAGTTCTGGATATCCTAGATTTCATTCATACTCAAGGTATTATCCATTGCGACATTAAGCCAAATAACTTAATTAAACGCGCCGACAGCGGCAAAATATGTTTACTTGATTTTGGCGCAGTTCAACCAATTTATCGAACTGAAAACAATTCAAATCAACAAATAAACTTTGATATTCAACCAGCAGGGTATATCCCAGCCGAACAACTTGCATATCAACCCCAACCAAATAGCGATATTTATGCACTGGGAATGATTGCCATTCAAGCATTAACCGGAATCCATCCCACCAAATTAAAAATTGACTCAATTAGTCAGGAAATTAGCTGGCAACACTTAGCTTATGTCAGCGATGAACTTGCTAAGATTTTAAATCAAATGGTGCGCTCTTCTTATCATGAACGCTACCAAAGTGCAGCTGAAGTGTTGCAATCCATTGATAAATTAACTAACCCAGAAACTTTACCCATTACTCCTCAAGAGTTAACTTCTCCCTCTTGTTCCATAGAAGACTTAGAAGATGCCTTAGACTTTCCTGAAAACTTCTTAGAAGAACTGCAAGCTTCTCTTAATCAGACAAGTCAAAACATCATTAACACCATTAATTTTCAGCAACGACGATTTTTAAAACTCCCTGGACTATCGCCTTTAATAGTAGTATTTGTCATTGGCACAAGTATCAATTCCTTGTTAATAACAACGGGAGTTTTTTATATTATTCAACCTGACCCAGCACAAATGCGACAAATGGAACAAATGGTTCAAGAACCCTTGGAAGAACTCAGTAAAAAAGTTTGCCAAATTCCTTTTATTTGCTTTTGGTTAGGTAAATAAAATCAGGACGGCGTGTGGTGAGAAGAAAACTTATAAAAATGTAGGGTGCGTCAGAGGGTAAAGCCTTAATAGAAAGGAAAATATCTAAATCTGACACACCCTACAATATGACTTTCAAATGCGTAAGCTGTTACGCATTTAAATCACTTATTAACGAGTAGGGTGCGTCAGACGGTAAAGCCTATGTAGAAAGGAAAATATCTAAATCTGACACACCTTACAATATGACTTTCAAATGCGTAAGCTGTTACGCATTTAAATCACTTATTAACGAGTAGGGTGCGTCAGATGGTAAAGCCTATGTAGAAAGGAAAATATCTAAATCTGACGCACCCTACAATATGACTTTTAAATGCGTAACAGCTTAACAGCTTAAACTCTCTTCCATTCAGTTTGTGGTGCTTCCGTATGTGCTAACAATTTGCCGTGAGAAATCACATAGGTAACAGTTGCTCTTTTCCGAATTGCATCATAGCGACTTTCGGCATTTAATACAATTAAATTAGCTGGTTTTCCTACAGCAATTCCATAACTATCAGCTACATTTAAAGTTTTTGCTCCATTAACTGTAACCATATCATAACAAGCATCAATTTCCGCCATTCCCGTCATTTGACAAACATGAACTGTCATGTGCGCCACATCTAGCATATTTCCGGTTCCTAAACTATACCAAGGGTCTTGAACACAATCATGTCCTAAACTTACATTTAATCCGGCTTGCCATAATTCTTTGACTCGCGTTACCCCTCGCCGTTTGGGATAAGTATCTGTTCTGCCTTGCAAGGTAATATTAATTAAAGGATTGGCAATAAAATTGATTTCTGTTCTTGGCAAAAATCCCATTAATTTATTAGCATAAGCGTTATTGTAAGAACCAAAAGCTGTGGTGTGACTAGCAGTTACTTTCGCACCTAAATTACTCCGAATTGCTTCAGCGGCTACTACTTCTAAAAATCTGGATTGTTCATCATCTATTTCATCGCAGTGGATATCAATTAGGCGATTATATTGTTGTGCTAATTCAAAAATTCGCTGTACTGAACGAACGCCGTCTTCTCTGGTTAATTCGTAATGGGGAATTCCGCCAACTACATCCGCACCTAACTTTAAGGCTTCTTCGATTAATTCAGCATTTTTCGGACTACTATAAATTCCATCTTGGGGAAATGCTACTACTTGTACTGTTATCCAATCTTTGACTTCTTCTCTGACTTCTAAAAGTGCTTGCAGTGCGGTTAAAGTAGATTCGCTGACATCGGCGTGAGTGCGAACAAATAATACTCCTTGAGATGCTTGCAATTTTAAGGTTTCTTTGGCTCTTCTTTTCACATCTTCTAAGGAGAGATTTTGTTTCCGTTCTCGCCAAATTTCAATTCCTTCAAATAAAGTACCACTTTGATTCCAGCGGGGTTCACCTGCTGTTAATGCTGAGTCTAAATGGATGTGAGATTCGACAAAAGGAGGACTAACGAGTTGATGTTGAATATTTAGTTCTAATTGTCCTAATTCCTGAATTCCTGGGGAAATGGTAGTAATTAAACCGTCGCTAATTCCAATATCAACTATTTCGTTGTTGAGTAAACGACATTGGCGCAAGAGTAAATCGTATGGCATTGTAACTTTCTGAGTAGCAATGTTTTAAATTTAATAAAAAAATACACCTCCAACAATTAGAGGTGTAGTCATTATTTAACTAGCCTGCGACTGGCTGAAAAACTTCTGCAATCTAACTAAATGATTGCTAATAATTAGAGATTAGTTGCCATAAATGGTGATTTATTCAGAAATTTCGGGGTTCAGGCCGATTTCTGCCGCAGAACGGCTGAATACTGTTTGTTGACGGTTTCTTGCGGCGCGTTGCTTGTTAACCATTAAGGAACGTGCTTTGTTTTCAACGGTATCAGAATTTTGGTTGATGTTATGGATATTTCTCATGGTTTTCGCCTCAAAGAGTAATAGGTTTGCAGTGATGAATCTGAGGCGCGTTCCTTCGGGATTTCTCCCTACTTCCGTCTCTTTTTCGCTGTAAACTGATTTGCTCAGAGGCTTTAAAGAGATGAACGATTTAATTTCTGTATCTATTGTTACGGTTTTTCTAAAAGAATGTCAAGTCGGGTTCTGTGTTCTTAAACAAACTTTATGTTGGGGAGAGTACCCCAGTGCTGGGTTGACGCGCTAAAGTGGCAATTATGAGTGAGAAAAGTGGAAATATAAAAGTTGTTAGCGATAATCGCCAAGCTCGGTTTCTCTATGAGATTCTAGAGACTTATGAGGCGGGAATTGAGCTAAAGGGGACGGAGGTTAAGTCGATTCGCGAGGGGAGATGTAACCTGCGAGATGGGTATGTCTTGATTCGCAATGGTGAGGCTTGGCTGTTGAATGTCCATGTTTCGCCTTATCAGGGAAGTGGGGCATATTTTAATCATGACCCGCTACGGACGCGGAAATTGTTGCTGCATAAGCAGGAGATTCGTAAGTTGATTGGTAAGGTGGAGCAAAAGGGTTTAACTTTGGTGCCTTTGAAGATGTATCTGAAGAAGGGTTTGGTTAAACTTACTGTGGGTCTTGGTCGAGGGAAGAAACTGCATGATAAGCGGGAAGATTTGAAGAAACGCCAAGATAAGCGGGAGATGGAACGGGCGATGAAGAGTTATTAATTGGGGATTGGGGATTGGGGATTGGGGATTGGGGATTGGGATTGGGGATTGGGGAGAGGAAAATTCAAAGTTCTCTTACTCCCGAAACTCTTGGTAACTTAAAACTTAAAACTTTTCCATCTTCCCACTTCCTAGTCCCTAGTCCCTAGTCCCCAGTCCCTAGTTCCTGATTTCAATCGTTACCATAGAAATTTTTTATGGTAAGTAATTAATTTTCTTTGGATTTGTAGCAGGTGTAAGCCCTACGATAAAATCAAACAGTCCTGATGACGAAAAGTAAAGTAAAGTAAAGTAAATTTTGCGATCGCATGACTAACCCAACTGAAAACCAAACTATATCCAGTGACAATAGCTTAGAAGCTATGCGGCATTTTTCGGAACAATATGCCAAACGCACTGGTACTTACTTCTGCGTTGACCCTTCTGTTACCGCTGTTGTCATTGAGGGACTAGCCAAGCATAAAGATGATTATGGTTCTCCGCTTTGTCCTTGTCGTCACTACGAAGACAAAGAAGCAGAGGTTAATGCTACTTTCTGGAACTGTCCTTGCGTCCCCATGCGGGAACGCAAAGAGTGTCACTGTATGCTGTTTTTAACTCCAGATAATGATTTTGCTGGTGAACAACAAGAGATTTCTTTAGCAGAAATAAAATCTGTGCGAGATGCGATGGCATGACCGAAGTCGTTCCTGACGATTTTTGGCAAGGTGTAGCACAATTTAATTCGGGAGATTACTACACCTGCCATGATACTTTGGAGGCTCTGTGGATGGATGCAACAGAGCCTCAAAAAACTTTTTATCAAGGGATTTTACAAATTGCGGTTGCTCTTTATCATCTGAGTAACAAAAATTGGCGTGGGGCGGTAATTTTGTTAGGTGAAGGTACTAATCGATTAGGTTACTATCAGCCAGATTATGCTGAGATTAATGTGGAAAAGTTAATTGCTGAGAGTCGGGAGTTGTTAAAAGCTTTGCAAGGGGCTGGGGAAGAAAATGTGGGCGAGTTTGCCGAAAGTATTAAAAATACTGCTACTTATTTGTTAGATGGTCAGAGTTTTGCTGTACCGATAATCGCAAAAATTGTATAAATCTTGCTCTCTCTTACTGAGGATTATTCCTAATATTAAATAGACTTTTAAGCAAATTCCATTCGAGCAGTTCAAACCTTTGAATTGGAAAATCTTGTAATTATTTAGTGATAAAATTTTAATTGCTGAATTTTATTGAGTAGGCTATCTTGGTATTTGATTGGTTCGTAGCATCATTATTTTGATTCTGATTTAAAAATCGATCGGGGAGAAAGCTTTAACGAGCAGTATCTACAATTTGAGCATCTCTCTTTAGGTAAATATTACATCGAGAAAAAACAGTGTTAGCTGAACAATTACCCATTCAACCTTTACCTCCCTTAAATATAGAAAATAATTCATGTTTTCCTGGCAATGTAATCTGTGACGAGTTAGATATACCTATTAGCAGCGGCATGGGTGGAGCAAACATTAGTGATGAAATAAGCAACTACGAGACTATTATTAATGCCGCTACTAATAGTACTTGCACTAATATTGTAGAAGGCGATTTTCTCTGGGCGAATGCTGTAACCGGAAATGCTTTTGCTTCCTTTGGTGGTCTTGGGATTGTCACAGATAGCGAGGGAAATGTCTACACTACTGGCGTTTTTGGGGGGACGACTGACTTTGATCCTGGAGATGAAGTCTTTAACCTGACATCTACTGGTGAGGATGATATATTCATCTCAAAATTCAACGGTGATGGTAGTTTTGCTTGGGCTACGAGCTTGGGGAGTGAGGCTCCTATTTCTCAGAACAATGACATGGGCTTTGATATCGCTCTGGATGATGCCGGAAATGTTTATATCACTGGTATTACCAAAGGTAATTATTACAATATCTCGACGGGTAACTTTGGAAACAGTGATGTATTTGTGGCTAAACTGAGTAATGATGGCAACCCGCTTTGGTCTAAGTCGATGGGTGGTAGTGGTTCTGATGCTGGGAGTGGTGTTGCTGTTGATGATGCAGGGAATGTTTACACTATAGGATATTTTTCTGGTATTGCCGATCTTGACCCTGGAGAGGGAACTTTTAATGTTGTTTCCAAGGGAGAGCAGGATATATTCATTTCCAAACTGGATAGTGATGGGAATTTTGTTTGGGCTCAAGTTATAGACGATAGCGATCGCTGGTATGGTAATGACGGAGGTAGCCTGAACATTGCTGTTGATAGCGTAGGTAATGTTTATACCACAGACTTTTTCCGTGGTACTGTGGACTTTGACCCAGGAGAGGGTATATTTAACCTCACTTCGGCTGGAGAAAGTGACATATTTATCAGCAAGCTTAATAGTGATGGTAGCTTTGGTTGGGCGAAAGCGATCGGTAGCAGTGGTGAAGATGGTGGCTCTAGCTCTAACTTGACAGATAAAACCATCTACTCCAACACTAGTAGCAGCATCAGCATTGATAACACAGACACACTCTACGTCACTGGCAGATTTAGTGGGACGGTTGACTTCGACCCTGGAGAAGGCATTTTTAATCTAACTTCTCAGGGAACTTCTGAAAGATTTGTTAGCAAATTTAATAGTGATGGCACTTTTGTTTGGGTTAAAGGTATAGGTGCTCAAATATACGAAACAAACACCGTTTTTGACAGTGCTGGTAATATTTACACCACTGGCGGATTTAGTGGCACGGTTGACTTTGATCCGGGAGAGGGAGTCTTTAATCTTAGTTCTCAGGGAAGAAACCCTAATTTCTTCGTGACTAAGCTCAATAGCGATGGCAGTTTTGCTTGGGCTAAGGCTGCGGAGGGCGGTTTTCAGCACCAAGGTAAAGATGTTGCCGTTGATAATGCAGGTAATGTGTTGACCACAGGCTATTATTGGGGAACCACAGATTTCGATCCAGGTAGCGGTGTCTATAATCTCCTTCCTGGGAGTATCGGCCCTAGTATATTTACCCTAAAATTGGCTAGTGGATCTGGGATAACAGAGTATTAAGTAATGGCTGGGAACTTTTGTATCAGTCATCAAGTCTGAGATGAAGAGGATGAAGAAGGAAAGAAAGCTTTTTCATCCTTTATGTTTTCTGGTCTGCTGTTATTTCTGGCGATCGCCTGCAATAGCTGTATGAAATGTTATGATTAACCAGCATCCAGCTTAATGTTCCTAAGCTTGCGTGAATTATGATGCCTGCTGTTAAATTTTTTCCATATAATCTGCGTCGCCTGGGGTTAACTTTGATGTTACCCTCTATGTTTATGGGTGCGATCGCACTGAGTACCAATAAAATTTCGCTCGCCCAAACCTCTCCACCAACTGCTGACAGTCGCCCCTTAACAGTGCGTTCTGATATTCAAGAAGCAGACCAAAAAACCGGAGTGATTACCGCTAGAGGTAATGTCCAGTTATTTTACCCAGCCCGCCAAATTCAAGCTACAGCTGCTCAAGCTCAATACTTTAGCAGGGAACGGCGGATTATTCTTACGGGTAATGTTTACGTTTTACAAAATGGTAATAGTATTCGCGGCGAACAAGTGGTTTATCTGATTGATGAAGGGCGATTTATCGCTGTGCCCCAAGCTAATCGTCAGGTAGAATCAATTTACTTGGTTTCTGACCCTAATTTAAATCCTCAAGCTACTCCACCACCCAAGGTTCCCACTACTACTAACCGTCCTCAATCTAATAATCGTTCCCCCAGAGGACGTTAAGCAGTGGTAGAATCAAACACAATTTTCTAGTATGGCTGCCATTAGGCGGAGAAAGCAGTGTGAAAATTGTTTTACAGAACATTCATAAGTCTTACGGCAAACGGCAGATTGTGAATCGGGTAAATCTTTCGGTTGGGCAAGGGGAAGTGGTGGGTTTACTTGGGCCAAATGGCGCTGGTAAAACTACTACTTTTTATATTGCTACTGGTTTAGAACGTCCCGATTCTGGTACGGTTTGGCTTGACGATCGCGATGTGACTAATTTACCCATGCACCAAAGGGCAAAATTAGGCATTGGATATCTAGCTCAAGAAGCTAGCATTTTTCGCCATCTTAATGTCCAAGAAAATATTCTCTTAGTTTTGCAACAAACACAAGTCCCTCGTTGGGAACGACAAGCACGTTTAGAGGCTTTGTTGCGCGAGTTTCGCTTAGAAAAAGTAGCTCGTACTAAAGGAATTCAAGTTTCTGGGGGAGAAAGACGGAGGACGGAGTTAGCTAGGGCTTTAGCTGCTGGTAAACAGGGGCCGAATTTTTTGTTTTTGGATGAACCTTTTGCTGGTGTCGATCCGATCGCTGTGGCAGAAATTCAAGAAATTGTGCAAAAGTTGCGCGAAAGGCAAATTGGGATTTTAATTACAGATCATAACGTCAGAGAAACTTTGGCGATTACCGATCGAGCTTATATTATGCGCGATGGACAAATCTTAGCTTCTGGTAGTGCCGATGAACTTTATAATAATCCCTTAGTGAGACAGTACTATTTAGGAGAAAATTTCCAAAAATAATTACTTTTATTCTTGGCAAATCCCCACTACCAACTACTAACTAACAACTGCCTAATGCCCAAATTTAAATCTAGATTCTTCAATTTTCCAGGTGGAATTTCGGTGATGGATCGTTATTTGATCGCCGAACTAATACCGCCTTTTTTGTTTGGAGTCGGGCTATTTTCATCAGTAGCAGTCACTATCGGTACTTTATTTGATTTAATGCGGAAAATTAGCGATGCGGGATTATCACCTGCGATCGCGATGAAGATTTTCTTATTGCAATTACCTTATTTTATTGCTTTTGCTTTACCAGCATCGATGCTGTTAGCGACTTTAATTACTTATAGTCGGTTGAGTAGTGATAGTGAATTAATCGCTTTACGTAGTTTTGGCATTCATATTTATCGCTTATTAATGCCAGCAGTTTTTCTGGGAATAGTGGTAACGGGAGTTTGTTTTTGGTTGAATGAATTTGTTGTGCCAGCAGCGAAATATGAAGCTACGCAAACTTTACAAGTCGCTTTAAATCGACAACAAAAAGACTTTCAAGAAAATAACATTATTTATCCCGAATTTAACAAGGTAACTCAACCAGATGGTAGCAGAAGAGAGGTGATGACTCGGTTATTTTATGCCGAAGAGTTTGACGGAGAGAGAATGAAAGGTTTAACGGTGTTGGAGCGATCGCGATCGGGAGTTAACGGCATTGTTGTATCAGAATCAGCAGTTTGGAATCAAGTCCAAAATACCTGGGATTTTTACAATGGCACAACTTATTTAGTAGCGCCCGATGGTACATATCAGCATATTATGCGCTTTGAACATCAACAATTACAATTACCTCGCGCCCCCTTAGATTTTGCCAGAAAAGGGCGAGACTATGCAGAAATGAACATTGCCCAAGCTACAGAACAACTAAAGTTAATTCGCTTAAGTAACGACAGCAAAAAAATTCGGAAACTGGAAATTCGGATTCACCAAAAAGTCGCTTTACCTTTTTCTTGTTTAATATTTGGTTTAGTGGGTTCAATTTTAGGCATTCGACCTCAACGCACTAGTAAAGCTACTGGTTTTGGGATCAGCGTTTTAATTATTTTTGCCTATTATTTATTAATGACTTTGGGCGACGTTTTTGGCTTAGGTGGCATTCTTCCGCCTGAAATTGCGGCTTGGCTGCCCAATATATTTGGTGTAACTATGGGTAGTTGGCTATTGTGGCGACTTGCTCGTTAATTTGGGGGCTGGTGATTGGGGATTAGGGACTAGGGAATTACACTGATTAATTGCTTTTGTTTTTTCTGGGAGAAAGCTTGACTTCTCAGTTCTGATTGCTAATTTTCTGATATAATCTTTATAAAAAAAACAACAAAAGATTGAGGAATAAAGTTATCCTGGGAATAGATACCAATGTGAGATCTTGTCTGGCGGAAAAGTATTACGGAAAATGAAGCTTCACCGGGCATGAAATCACTACCTGCTAGCTTATTTGGATTCCTGTCATGTCATCTCATCAACCTCCCGCCCATCTCCGTTATCTGAAAGCAAGGCTACGCCCTTTGCTACGCCCTCAAGTTTGGGGAACCATTATATTTTTAATGGTGGTGAGTACTTTCGCTGGGATTTACTTTGCTAATTTAGAAGAGTTTATTGCTGACGAAAATCAAGGCGATCCTACTGTTAGTAATGAGAGTAACAGTAATTACGCTGAAGATAATCAAGCTTCTGAATCGAAGATTAGTCCAGAAGATAGAGCGATCGCAGCTGATATAGACATATCTACTGTACTGGAAAATGATTTAGCTGCTAGTGCCGAAACCTTCGATGCTGCACCAGAAAAACCAAAGCAAAATATATTTGAACAATACATGAGGCAAAGGCAAGAGAAAAATAAGGCGGCTAATTCTTCTCAAGAACAAACAAATCAGCAACCAGCAGCAGCAAATACAGATGATAATCCCTTTACAATTAAATTTCCCACTGTCAATAATGCTGGGAGAAATAATGCTGCAAGTTCTCCAAATCCTTTCCTTTACAATCTGCCAAGTGGTAACTCTAGCGGTCTAAATTCACCGGATACTACAACAAATTTGAATAACAAAAATGCCTTACAAACCGCTTTAGATCGGGCTAATGGTTATAATAATCAAAGAAATATTGACGCTAATGGTAACGAAATAAATCCATTGCAATCAGCACTCGATCGCCAACAAAACTCCACTAATAACCCTAGCAATTCTACATCTACGACCAACCAACCAGGACAAAGCAACGTTAATTTAATTGCACAACCTAATCAAATAAGACCTTTATTAGGGACAACTCCTTATAACAATTCAGGAGCAACTACAACTACTAATAATGGACTGCCGATACAAGGATCGGTTCCTCTCACGCCTTATTCTAATGTTACTGGTAACACTACTTTACCAACACAAATTCCGACAACTGGTGTACCATCTAACATACCTAATACTGCCAATCCTGGGTTGACAAATAATGTGCCTAATTCCTATACTTACATCAACCAACCCCAAGTACCAACTACCACAACAACTGTGCCTAGTACCAGTGGAGTAAATTCGGGAATTCAAACGGCACCGACGCAAGTCCAAAATACACCAGCACCGTTTTCAGTTCCCAGAACACCTCCCGGAAGAACTATTGGTGGTGGACAAATTAATACTTTCTCTAATCCTTAAACTTAGGATTTGGTGAAGTATGACTAAACAGTAAGCTAAAGTAAAGTAGGCAATAAGAAATAAGGAAAAATTTGCCTGGGGAAGGGGATCGTTTAGTGAGATTTCTTTCCTTTTTTGTTGTCTATTTTAACCGCAAAGAACGTAAAGGACGCAAAGAAAGAAATGAAGTTTTTTCCTTTATCTTGCTGTATTTTTTCTGTATTCTGCTTTTCTGATTCTACCTTAGCTCAAATTATGCCCGATCGCACTTTGGGAACAGAAAGTTCGATCGTGACTCCGAATGTTACTATTAAGGATAATTTAGCCGATCGGATTGATGGTGGAGCAATTCGCGGTAGTAATTTATTTCATAGTTTCGAGCAATTTAATATTGGCGAAAATCAAAGAGTTTATTTTGCCAATCCTAACGGCATAAAAAATATTTTCAGTCGCATCACCAGCAACAATCCATCTAATATTTTAGGAACTTTAGGAGTAGATGGAGCAGCGAATTTATTTTTACTTAATCCGAACGGAATTATATTTGGAAAAAATGCCACTCTTGATTTAAGAAGTTCCTTTGTAGCCAGTACAGCTAATAGCATTCAATTTGGCAATCAAGGTTTTTTCAGTGCCACAAATCCCACAAATCCGCCCTTACTTACAGTAAATCCTTCAGCTTTTTTATTTAATCAACAAACATCGGGAAGAATAGAAAATCGATCGACAGTAGAACTTTCCCGCCGACCAGAAAGAACATTTGGCTTACAAGTTCCCGAAAGTCAAAGTTTATTATTAATAGGTGGAGAAATCCTGATCGATAAAGGTGGATTGAACGCTAGAGATGGCAGAATCGAATTAGCAGCAGTCACCGGAGAAGCAACAGTAGGATTGAATATTGACGGTAATAACTTAAGTTTAACTTTACCTGATTATATCACTAAAAATAATATTTTCCTCGATAACAATGCTAGAATAAATGTTAATGGTGAAGGCGGCGGATTGATTCAAATCCAAGCAGCAAACCTTTCCTTAACCAACCTTTCCGAAATTAGTGCCGACACATTAGGAGAAGGAAACGGTCAAGGAATTTCCATTCAAACATCACAATTAAATATCCGCGACGGGTCGCAAATCTCCGCAACAGCAAGAGAAAATAGTCAAGGAAATAGCGGCGGAATTACTATTAACGCCGAGAGAATTGAACTGCTAGGAACAGGAAACAATCAAGGAGGTAATTCTAACAATTCTCGTGGCGGTAGTTCTAGAAATAATAATAGACCAAGTAAAATAGCTAGTGATGCTCAAGGTGCGGGACAAGCGGGAGATTTAATTATTAATACTAGACAGTTAATTTTGCAAGATGGAGCAAAAATTTCTGCTTCCACAATTGACCGTCCAGGTGGTGGTAGTATTACAGTTAATGCCTCCGAATTTATCGAATTAATTGGTACTTCTCCCACTGAAGAACGTTCGAGTGGAATATCTGTACAAACGAGAGGAATTGGAAAAGCGGGAGATTTAACTATTAATACTCGACGCTTAATTGTGCGAGATGGTGCGGAATTATCGGCTTCTACTTATGGTGATGGTGCTGGGGGTAATATTAATATTAATGCTCTAGAAGAAGTGATTGCGATCGGCATTTCCGAAAACGGTCAACAGTTTAGTAGAATAATTGCTGATACAGGCAATTCTTTAGATACAAACGATGCCGGAATTCGCATTGGTACAGGTGACGGCGGAAATTTAACTATTACAACTAGACGTTTAATTGTTCAAGATGGCGCAAAAGTTAGTGTTAGTAGTTTGAGTAATGAAGCAAATCCCGGAGATGCGGGAAATTTGTTAATTAAAGCTGCCAATATTGACTTAGAATCTGGCGCAATCACCGCTAACACAACATCAGGAAATGGAGGAAACATTCGACTAGAAGTAGCTAATTTATTACTCTTACGTCGCAATGGTCAAATTTCCACTTCTGCGGGTACAAATCGTCAAGGCGGAGACGGTGGCAATGTGAATATCAATGCTGATTTAATAGTAGCAATGCCTGGGGAAAACAGCGATATTACTGCTAACGCTTTTTCGGGAAGAGGAGGTCAAGTTAGTATTATCACTCAAGGTTTGTTTGGTCTACAACTCCGTAGCTTAGAAGATTTACAAGCAACTCTTGGTACTACTGATTTAAGCCAATTTGATTCTAGCGAACTTGCTAGTAATGATATTTCTGCTATTTCCCAAACTTCTCCCCAACTGAGTGGCGAAATTCTAGTAGTATTGCAAGGAATTGACCCTGCTCAAGGTTTGGTAGAATTGCCAACAGAAGTAGTAGATGTCACAGGATTAATCGACCAAAATTTCTGTATTGCTTCCGAAGGTAGTGAGTTTACAATTACCGGACGTGGAGGTTTGCCAACGCCACCTTCTGAAGCTCTTAATGCTCGTGCTACCTGGGAAGATTGGCGGATTGGAGAAGAAAATAATTCGGGAAATAGCAGAGTTGAAACAAGCTCAAATCCCAGAGAAACTAGAAGTAATTTACCAGAAATTAACGAAGCTCAAGGATGGTACAAAAATGCTAATGGTCATATAGTTTTGGTAGCAGAAGTAAGGGAAGTAACCCCGAATGGCAATTGGTTAACTAATCCTAATTGTCGGCAATTTACTAGAAATTCATCCTTTAATTTATAAGTTTAGACAGATTAATTGGTGATATTGAGGAAGTGAGAAAATGCAGTGGATTTGGCGATCGCTAAATACAATATACATCAAACCCTACTTAATTTTCCTAGCCATCTTAGGATTAATTCTAACTCTGAGCATTCATCCCCAACTACCAATCACCGCACAACCAACACTTACCAACCAAAATTCAATTTTAACCTTAGTACAAACTGGAAAATCCCAATACGACGCAGGAAGATTTTCCCAAGCAGTAGAAACCTTAAAACAAGCCGCTAATAAATACCAAGCGACAGGCGATAAACTGAAACAAGCGCAAATTTTAGGATTACTTTCCTTAGCCTATCAAAAGCTCGGAGAATGGCAAGCCGCCGAAGCAGCAATTAATCATAGTTTGACATTATTGAATTCCCAAAATGGTAAAAATGAGCAAATTCACGCTCAAGTATTAAATGCTCAAGGACATTTACAATTACTAACAGGAAAAGCCGAAGCAGCTTTAGAAACTTGGCAAGAAGCTACCAGATTATATGCTCAAGCTGGCGACGAAATGGGAGTACTTGGTAGCCAAATCAATCAAGCTGAAGCAATGCAAATGTTAGGACTTTATCGACGTGGAGAAAAACTATTTGCTCAAATCAAAGAACAGTTAAATAATTTGCCAGATTCCCCTTTAAAAGTTACTGGTTTACGTAATTTGGGAAACCTCTTAAGATTAGGAGGAGATTTAGCAGAATCTCAGCAAATTTTAACAGAAAGTTTAGCAGTAGCTCAACGTTTAAGCGCATCTTATACCGCAGCAAGTGAAACTTTATTAAGTTTAGGAAATACTGAGCGTACTTTAGCTAAAAGAGCAGCTAGTTTAGATAATAAAAAAATTGCTGAAAATCATAGTCAAGCTGCATTAAATTACTATCAAAAAGCCGCAGCAACTTCTTTACCTTTAATTCAGATTCAAGCAGCACTAAATCAGTTAAGTTTGTTGATTGATTTAAATCAATTAGAAGAAGTGGGAATTTTGCGATCGCAAATCCTCACCCAACTAACTAGTTTACCCGCCAGCCGAGAATCTGTCTATGCTTACGTTAACCTAGCAGAAAACTTAATCAAAATTATCGAAAAAGAACCCAAAATTGCTAACCCGCAAATTATTACAGAAATCTTAGAAACAGCAATTAAACAAGCCAAAAACCTAGCAGATAAAAGAGCCGAATCTTACGCCATTGGCACATTAGGTAAACTATCCGAAAAAACTAATAACTGGAAAAACGCCGAAAAATTTACCAAAGAAGCACTTTTAATTGCCCAAAAAATCAACTCACCAGATATCGCTTATCAATGGCAATGGCAACTAGGAAGAATCCTGAAAAATCAACAAAATTCCCAAGCAATTACTTATTACTCAGAAGCATTTAATACCCTGAACAATTTACGCAGTGAATTAGTTGCACTAAATCCCGAAATTCAGTTTTCTTTTCGGGAAAATGTCGAACCTGTTTATCGAGAATTAGTTGATTTACTATTAAAAGTTCCTTCAGCAAACATTGAAAACTTAACTCAAGCCAGAAACGTTATTGAAGCATTACAAATTGCCGAATTAGATAACTTTTTCCGCAATGCTTGCGCTAGACTAGAACCTGTAAATATTGACAAATTAGACAGCCAAGCCGCCATTGTTTATCCAATTGTTTTAAAAGATCGTTTAGAAATAATTATTAAACTTCCGGGAAAAGACAACTTACGCCATTACACTAAAGATAACATCTCAGAAGATCGGGTAGATGAAGTAGTACAAAACCTTCTCATTAATTTAGTTCAACCTATTACTAGATTAAACAGACTCAAAGAAGCATCACAACAAATTTATGATTGGTTAATTAAACCATTAGAAACTGACTTAGTAAATAATCCTCCCCAAAATCAGATTAAAACCTTAGTATTTGTTCTCGATAGTTCCTTGCGAAATATTCCTCCGGCTGTACTTTATGATGGCAAACAATACTTAATCGAAAAATACGCCGTTGTTGTCACACCTGGTTTACAATTAATCAATCCTAAACCTCTCAGTCAGGAAAATTTGAGAGCCATTGTTGCGGGAAGTGCAAGTGCTCCCAGTTTTCAATTAGAAGGACTTGGTTCTATAGATAATGTAACTTTAGAACTAGCAGCTATCGAAAAAGAAATTGACAAAACAGTAAAATTAGAAAACGAATATTTCACTGTAGAAAAGATTCAAAATCACATTAATTCTGAACCTTTTAACATAGTTCATATTGCCACTCACGGACAATTTAGTTCTAATTTACAAGAAACATTTATTTTAGATTGGTATAAACGAATTAAAGTTAGCGATTTAGATAATTTATTAAGAAGTAATGGCACAAATAAACCAACTTCTGTAGATTTGTTAACTTTGAGTGCTTGTGAAACAGCCACAGGTGACAAACGAGCCGCTTTAGGACTTGCAGGAGTTGCGATTCGTGCTGGAGCCAGTAGTACATTAGCAACTTTGTGGCAAATAGATGATGCTTCCACCGCTGAATTTATGACTCTGTTTTATCAAAAATTAAGCGATCGCAAACTGAGTAAAGCTGAGGCATTAAGAAACACACAAATTGCCTTTTTAACTAATTATGCAAACTCTCGTTATAAACACCCTTTCCATTGGTCTGCTTTTATTCTTGTCGGAAATTGGTTATAAATTGATATTAAGTTCGTAGTAACGACTTCAGTCGTTCTTTCTTAAATTATAGGACTGAAGTCCTGACAACAAACCTTACGAGAAACCCGGTTTTTGCAAAAACCGGGTTTCTTGATTTTAATTAATTTAGAAACGATCGATCACCGCTTGAGCAAATTCCGAACACTTCAAAGGAGGTTCAACAGGTGGTTCCATCAACCTTGCTAAATCGTAAGTAACTTGACGATTAGAAATAGCGCCACCAATACCTTTTTTAATTAGATCGGCAGCTTCTTGCCAACCTAAAAACTCAAACATCATTACGCCAGAAAGGATAACTGAACCTGGGTTAATCCGATCTAAACCTGCGTGTTTTGGTGCAGTACCGTGAGTTGCTTCAAAAATCGCGCAATCATCACCAATATTAGCACCGGGACCCATGCCTAAACCACCGACGATCGCAGCCGCAGCATCAGAAAGATAATCTCCATTCAGGTTCATAGTAGCCAAAATGGAATACTCATCAGGACGGGTTTGAATTTGTTGGAAAATACTATCAGCGATGCGATCGTTCACCATCACTTTCTCTTTCCATTTTCCATTACCATGAGTTTCCCAAATTGCATTTAAAACCGCTTCAACTTCCTGGCAAACTTGGGCTTTCTTCTCCTCAGTTAAAGCATCATAACCCGGATCGATTTTCCGAGCATTATCCTCGATCGAAATATCAGGTTTTCTTTCTTTATTACTGAGAATCCAAGATTCCCGTTCCGTCACACATTCAGCCCGAAATTCACTAGTCGCCAACTCGTAACCCCAGTCACGGAAAGCACCTTCAGTGTATTTCATAATATTGCCCTTATGCACCAAAGTTACTTGCTGCTTATTTTTGGGCAAAAGTAAAGCTTGCTTAATAGCCCGACGAACCAAACGTTGCGAACCAGTTTTACTAATTGGTTTAATCCCAATCCCGGAGTCAAGACGAATTTGTTTATTTCCGTGTTCGGGAGTAGCGGGAATTAAATCATTGTTGAGGATGTGAATCAACTTATCAGCAATTTCCGTACCTTCTCGCCACTCAATACCCAAGTAAATATCTTCGGTATTTTCCCGATAAATAATCACATCTAACTTTTCGGGAGTTTTGTGCGGTGAAGGAACACCAGAGTAGTAGCGACAGGGACGAATACAAGCGTAAAGGTCGAAAATTTGCCGCAAAGCCACATTTAAAGAACGAATCCCACCGCCTACAGGTGTTGTCAAAGGGCCTTTAATTGCCACACCATATTCTTTAATCGCAGTGAGAGTATCTTGGGGCAAATACTGGTAAGTTCCGTAGAGTTCGCAAGCTTCATCACCAGCATAAACTTTAAACCAGCTGATTTTCCGTTTGCCACCGTAAGCAGCTTCTACCGCTGCATCAAACACTTTTTGGGCGGCGGGCCAAATATCTACGCCTGTACCATCGCCACGAATGAAGGGAACGATCGGGTTATCGGGAACTTTGGGTTCTCCGTCAAGGAAAGTAATGCGTTCACCTGTAGTTGGGGGTGTAATTTTTTCGTACATAATCCATTAGTACATCTGAAATAGCACAATATTAGAAAAGCTTAGACGATACACCTAACGGTACGCTACGCGATCGCACTGTTTGGTATTGTCAGGTACACTGTCCTTGGTGAAGGGCAAATATTTACAATGATTTTAGGTCTTTACGATTTAGCCCAGTTACAGGAAGCAATCGCCTCCACCCCAAATCAATGGCGACCTTTGGTATTTACCAACGGTTGTTTTGACTTACTTCATGTAGGTCACATTCGTTACTTACAAGCAGCCAAATCCTTGGGACGATCGCTAGTTGTTGGCTTAAACAGCGATCGATCGACACAAACTATTAAACCCAATCGCCCGGGTATGCCACAGCGACCCATAATACCAGAAATTCAAAGAGCCGAACTACTCACCGCCTTAAAACCTGTAGACGCTGTAGTAATTTTTGCCGAAACCACCGCCTCTCAACTCGTCGCCGCCCTAAAACCTGATATCTATGTTAAAGGAGGTGATTATAGTCTCGAAACTTTGCCAGAAGCAACTGTAGTTCAAGCTTACGGTGGGCAGGTAAAATTAATTCAAATCGAAATTCCCACTTCTACCACAGGTATAATTAATCGCATTTTACAGAACCATGAGCAATACTGATATAGTGCTATTAAAATCTGAACGCAATATTGACTACACTCCCTTGGAAACACTGCTGAAAGCACAAGACTTTCAAGCTGCCGATCGCATGACTCTGGAAAAGTTATGTGAATTAGCGGGAGTAGAAGCAATACAAAGAAAATGGTTGTACTTTACTGAGGTAGAAAACTTTCCGGTTACAGATTTACAAACGATCGATCGATTGTGGTGGAATTACTCCGAAGGTAAATTTGGCTTTTCCGTCCAAAGAGAAATCTGGCTTTCTTTAGGAAAAAACTGGGAAAAACTTTGGCCTAAAATCGGCTGGAAGACAGGAAATAATTGGACAAGATACCCCAATGAATTTACTTGGGATCTAAGTGCGCCCAAAGGACATCTACCACTTTCTAACCAATTACGTGGAGTGCGAGTTATGGCTTCCTTATTATCACATCCAGCTTGGACAGCTTAAGGCGATCGCAAGAAGATTCATAAATAAGGACTGGGGTATTGACTGTACTGGAAAGATCTAAATTTTGGCAGATGACGATTTTTCCCAAACCCCAATCACCACTCCCCAATCTCCAAGATTTACGTAATTCTGCCCTTGTAGACACAAAAGCCAGAAAAACTTCTGCTACAGCCAGAAGGCAAAAGGCTCCAAGGCAGAAGGCTAAAGGCAAAAAGGCTTTTATATTCAGCTTTTAACCTATTCTCAACTAGCTCAATCACTTCTGCCAACAGGCACTAGTTGTTCGCCTTCAGAAGCAGTAACAAGGGAATTTTACAAATAGTATTACTATTTTCCGAAAAAGATGTTTGTCTGGAACCAAGTTGGGGAACTTTAAGAATAGCTATAAGCATCAGGCAGTAGCTAAGTAAATTTCACGTTAATTTAAATTATGCGGGTAGCAGTTGGCATGGTAAGCCCTGAAAACAATCTATTCTTGGGTTTGAATGGTGTAACACCTCAAGCAAGAGAGCAACAACGCCTCATAGCTTTGACAGAATCTGGACTACTGCAAGCAGAAAATATCCCGATTTTCGATGAGGCGACACAAACAGCAGCCCATTTCCTAGATGCACCCATCTGCATCTTAGGCATTATGGACAGAGAGCGACAAGTTTTCAAGTCAGCAGTTGGTTTATCGCGGTTAGGTTTAATGAACCAGCTGGCAGCATCTCGTCAGTTATTGCGATCGGAATCTTTTTGTCATCATGTAGTAGAAAGTCAAAGAGTAGTCCTCATTAATGACGCTCCCACCGATCCAGTTTTTGCCAAAAGTGTATTGGTGCAACACTACGGTATCCACGCCTATTTAGGAGTACCGCTATTAACCGCTAGTGGACACTGCTTGGGTACTTTAGCAGTGATGGATAAAATAGCACGTAACTTTTCTAGCAAGGATATCGAGTTTTTAGAACTCATGGCTCGCTGGATCATGAGTGAGTTTGAGCGGAGTCGCTTACAAACTAGCACCGAACCTTCGGGAGTGATGGTGAATTTAAATACCCAAGTTATTTCCCCATCTCAACCTAATGAACAATTAGCGGCTAATCAAATTCAAGTCAAGCTGTTAGGACAAATCACCCAAGAACTCAGAACTCCTCTGACTTCGGTTTTGGGAATGGCAAGCGTTTTGGGTCGGGAAATTTATGGCCCGTTAACTAAAAAACAACGAGAATATTTGGAAATTATCCAAAACAGCGGTCAATATTTACTGTCTTTGGTAAACGAAATTTTGGCTTTGGGAGAACTAAATGCTGATGATTCTAGGTTGAGTCTTTCGGCTACTGATATTGAAATGCTCTGCCAACAAGCTAGCAATTGTTTGGAGGAAGCGGCTAATCGCAGGGGTCAAAAGATTCGGGTTTCTGTGGAACCTGGTAATCGGATTTGGCAACTAGATAAGGAAAAAGTGAGACAGATGCTTTATCATCTGGTGTCTAGTTTGCTGAAAACCGCGGATACTGGTTGTGTGGTTCGGATTCATGTATCTCGGAAAAATCAGGGACTAAATATTGCGGTTTGGGTTTCTCATCCTTGGTTGGGAGATAGTCTGCCTAATGTAGAATCCTATTTGTGTCAATCATCTACGAAAGCGATTCCTGTTCGATCGGAAAGTTTGCCTTCTGTGGCTGGAGATGAGGAAACATGGTCAACTTTGGCGATTCCTTCGGAAGAGGATACTTCGCAAATTGATTCTTCGGCGTTAGCTGATTTTTCTCATTTGGACGATCGGCTAGTAGGTGCCAGCGAAGAGGTGGAAATTTCGGCCCAACCTTTAAATGGCGAATCTGCGGAAAATTTGGGTTTGCTACTCAGTTGTCACTTAGCACAAATGCAGGGTGGTCATATTTCTATTCAAGGTTCACCGGAATCGGGATATCGTTATGTGATCCTGTTGCCTAAAGTAAAGGCTGTGGATGAGTGATTTTCCGAAATAAATAGGCAAATCTCTCTTGAATCAACTGTTTAACAATTTGGAATGGTTGGTCTAGTTCCGCTATACTGCACTGGTCTTTGGTCTTTGGTCTTTGGTCTTTAGTCTGTGATTGAGAAATTAGCTATTGACAAATGACTGTTGACAAATGACAAATAACTATTGATGAATGACAAGTAATTTATGAATTCTGCTTGGCAAACACTTACTTTGTCTAATCTACCTTTGTATCAGTGGCGGAGTGCTAGTTATTTATACCAGTTGGTAGGTTGTTTGGCTGCTTGGCGCAGGGGTAGCTGGCTAATGCAGTGGGGAGAAGCACTGGGGGCTTTATTGGTGAGTCTGGTGTTTGCTCTGGCTCCCTTTGTGTCTAACGATCTGATCGGCGTGCTGCTTTTGGCTTGTGGTGGTTTCTGGCTGCTGCTGACGCTATCGGATGAGGGGGGGGCTGGTGTGACTCCGATTCATTTGCTGGTGTTGCTGTATTGGGGGATTGCGGCGGTAGCAACGGCGATGTCTCCGGTGAAGATGGCGGCGTTGGTTGGTTTGGTGAAGTTGACGCTGTATTTGCTGTTTTTTGGGCTGATGGCACGGGTTTTCCGATCGCCTCGTCTCCGTTCTGCTACTATTACTGTTTATTTGTTGGTGGCTTTGATTGTCAGCGTTTATGGTTTGCGTCAATGGATTTTTGGTGCAGAACAGTTGGCGACTTGGGTTGATGCAGAGTCTACTTTAGCGAAAACTACGCGAGTTTACAGTTTCCTGGGAAATCCGAATTTATTAGCTGCTTATTTGGTTCCGGCGATCGCTCTTTCTTTAGCGGCTATTTTCGCTTGGCGAGGTTGGATCTGTAAGGCTTTGGCTGTGGTGATGTTTGGGGTTAATTCTCTTTGTTTAATCTTAACTTTCAGCCGTGGGGGTTGGATCGGTTTTGTGGTGATGTTTTTCACCTTTTTGCTGTTGTTGTTTTACTGGTTTAGTGTTTATTTACCAACTTTTTGGCGCACTTGGTCTTTACCGATTTTATTAGGAGGTATGGCGGGTTTTGTGGTGTTGGCGGTGCTGTTTGTGGAACCTGTGCGCGATCGGGTTTTGAGTATGTTTGTTGGGCGAGAAGATAGTAGTAATAATTTTCGGCTGAATGTTTGGGCGGCGGTGAGAGAAATGATTGCCGATCGACCAATTTTAGGTATTGGCCCAGGCAATAATGCTTTTAATAAGATTTATCCGCTTTATATGCGTCCTCGCTACACTGCTTTAAGTGCTTATTCTGTGATATTGGAGGTATTAGTAGAAACTGGGTTTGTTGGTTTAATTTGTTTCTTGTGGTTGCTGTTAGTTACTTTTAACCAAGGTTGGCAACAATTGCGCCGTTTAAGAGAGTTTGGTAGTCAACAAGCTTTTTGGTTAATGGCAGCGATCGCGAGTCTTTTTGGTATGTTAGCTCATGGCGCTTTTGATACTGTTTTGTATCGCCCGGAAGTTAATACTCTCTGGTGGTTTATGATTGCTTTGATTGCCAGTTATTACCTAAAAATGTCGGATGAATGCCCCCGTTACAACGTAGTTTAACGGGGATGAAATCCGACCAGCCCGCCTCAGAAGCGGAGCAACGTTTAATTCTACCATTCATGGGTAAAGTGTGTTAAGCTGAAGCTAATCCAAGGTCGAGGATAAACAAATCTTAGTTGTAGAAGCCAAGCTAAAGGGCGGAACTCCCGAACAATACCAAAAGCTAGAAGAAGCCATCAGAACGGCGCAATTTGTCAGGAACAAATGCGTCAGATATTGGATGGAGAACAAAGGAACTACAAGAAATGACTTGCAGAAAGTTTGCGCTGTTTTAGCAAAAGAC
>NZ_JBHFNS010000090.1:0-98699 GCF_041929135.1 Floridaenema fluviatile BLCC-F154
GGGGACTAGGGACTAGGGACTGGGGACTAGGGCCTGGGGACTGGGAGAGTTTTGAGTTTTGCGTTGTAGGGGCGGGTTTAGCAGATAACTCTATGTTCACAGCAGAACAGGTAACCACAAAACCCGCCCTAACAGACGGTCCCCACCTCCCCACCTCCCCAGTCCCCAGTCCCCAGTCCCCAGTCCCCAGTCCCCAGTCCCCAGTCCCTAACCCCCAGAAACCTTTACCCGAATTAACTTGTAAGCTTTAGTTTTAGCTAATACTTGATGAGGAGTAACTTCCAGCAATTCGCGATCGATATGAGTGGATTGACTGAGAATTAAAACTGAAGTGCGATTTGGGTTAGCAGCAGCGGTTTTTCTCATGTAATTAAAGGTTTCATTAAAACCTTCAAAATAATCAACTTTTCGTTGCGTGTAAAACACCACACTCGGCTTTTTAAAGCCAATCATAAACAACTCTTCCCCAGGTTTTTCTACTTGTCTCACCACAGCAGATAATTCTCGTAACGGCATTTGTCTTGCGCCATCTAAAAGAAAAGAAGCTGGGGTCAGCATAAAAACTAAGAAAGCGACAAAAGCGAGAAAATTGGCAACTACTAAGAAAGGTAAACGGCGACGATTTTGGAGTAAAAAAACTAAGGCGATCGCCGTAACTCCCCAAATCAAAAAACCTCTGACTGCTAACCCAGACTTTTCTAACAACTGTTGCAAATCAGGTATTGCGGGATCGTATCCCAATAAACCGGGAAGATAGAGCAGTAACCCAGCAATAGCAATACATAAAACTACATTGAAAATGCCACTCCAAAATAAACCTTTATTAGTTTTAAACTTCTCTTTATCCGTAAGTAGGAACTTTTCCGAAACTACAAAATGTATTTGTTCGCTAAACAACAGCGCCACCAAAATCGCCGCTGCTGGAATTAACGGAATTACGTAGCTGGGTAACTTAGTAACCGCGATCGTAAAAAAGCCAAAAATCCCGAAAAACCAAGCCAAAGCAAATAAACCAAGTTGACTAGAACGCGGAGAATTTCGCCATCTTTTTACTTGCCAAAACCGCAACTTTGCGATCGCCAAAGGCAAATAAATCGACCAAGGGAAAAACCCCAGCAACACCACCAAAAAGTAAAAATACCAAGGTGCAGAATGACGATTAACTACTTGAGTAAAGCGTTCAACATTGTGATAACCAAAAAACGCATCAATGAAAGCATTCCCATTGCGTAAATAACACAAGATATACCAAGGAAGAGCGATCGCACTAAAAATCAAACTACCCCAAACCGGGCGCATCTCGCGCCAAACTTCCCGCCAATTACCCAAATAAATTACAAAACCAGCAATAATTATTACTGGCAAAACAATTCCCACAGGCCCTTTAGTTAACACCGCCAAAGCACTTAAAACATAAAAAGCTATATACCAAGGCGAAATATTTAAAAAGAAACTTCTCTGACTTTCCCCAGAATTACCTTCATCTTTGCTCGCATAACCAATAAAAAAGCACAACAAAGATGTACCGATACAACCACTGAGCAACATATCAGAAACACCCGTTCTCGCCCAAGCAATTGTAATCGGATTTAACGCAATTAAAGCCGCACCAATCCAAGCACTAAGGTATCGGGTACTGGTTACTGGGTACTGGGTACTGGGAGTTAGGGAAGAACTCCCCTGCTCCCCTGCTCCCCTGCTCCCCTGCGGGCTGGGAAAACCAAACCGTTGTAGAGTGTAAAAACCGAGAGCCGTCAAAGCTAGTGCAGCTAAGGCAGAAGGGAGTCTTACCGCCCACTCATTCACGCCGATCGTTTGGTAAGCGATCGCCATCAACCAGTAAACTAAAGCTGGTTTGTCAAACCGCGTCTCACCATTGAAATAAGGCGTAATCCAATCACCCGTCACCACCATTTGTCGCGCCGCCTCCGCAAACAAAGGCTCAGTCTCATCAACTAAACCAATACTGCCCAAATGCCAAAAAAAGGCTAGCCAACCAATCAAAAACACCCACAAAATCGAGAGTAACCACACCATCTTCGGATGCGTCTCCCAATACTTCTGCAAAGGAGTAGTAAAACGATAAAAATTCAATTTCATGCAGCCTTTAACCGTCGTTAAGTAATCCTGCTCAGTTTTGTTGCCAGACTTACTTTAGCGAGAAATGACGAATTTTGGTTAAAGCAACAAGGAGGTGGGGAGATGGGGAGATGGGGAGATGGGGAAGTTTATTAACTCAAAACTCAAAACTCAAAACTGCCCCCCTGCCCCCCTGCCCCTCTGCCCCTCTGCCCCCTGCCCCTCTGCCCCTCTGCTCCCCTGCCCCTCTGCCCCCTGCCCCTCTGCCCCTCTGCCCCCCTGCCCCCCTGCCCCTCTGCCCCCCTGCCTACGGTTGCAAAATCAACTGCCATTCCGACTTTTGGCGATTCCACACAGGTAAAGGTGTTTCGCCGACAATGTACGGGCCCCAGTAGCGCCCAGAACCATCTTGAGCAAAGGCAATCAGCACATCTCCTCTTTCTAGCTGTACAATTCCTTTGGTAGGTAAAGACAAAACTAAACCACTAGTAGCACCTTCTTGGGGCGCAAAGTCCCAATGTCCAGGTTCCCCGTATAGTGATTGTTTGACAACACCAGACTGCTGTTTTCTTGCTCCTACCTGTTTTGGTAAAAAGGCAATTCTGACCGGATAATCGGTTTGATTACTCAAGCGTAAAGCTCTGGGAGGAGTTTTAACCTGAGTCGCTGGGGGATTAATTCTTGCCCTTGCTGGGTTACTGGTGACTGACGCAGAGGTAAGGGGATCAAGGGGATCGAGATTTGATAGGGAAACTGAGGAAACTGGTGGCTGTGTTTGCTCAACAGTGACGCTGATTTGCCACCGACTGACGATTAATGCCACCAGTAAGAATACAGAGGTGACGCTAAAAATAGTGTAAAGTTGCCATCTTGGTAGATTCATAGTTTTTAGATATAACTGTTTCTATGATGAAGAGGTCATAGTTTTGTAATAACAGATCCCCGTTCAGATTTAAACGGATTTGCGCTAATTAAAACAACCTTTAACATCATGGGACGGATGGTAAATTTATCCTCCCGTTAGTCACCAGGAACTATAAAATGTTACTGGAGTTTCCCTTTCCTCTCTTAGATCTTCTCTGGCAATGCAAAATACTCGTCTTAACACTTTAGTTGTTTCTACTAGCAATCAGCTTGGCGCTTGGTTTAGCAATCCTTGGCGACGGTTATCATTACAAGTAATCTGTTTGTTGTTTGGCTTTTTTCTGGGAACGGCAGTTTCTACGGAAACGGGACAATCTGCTCGCTGGGATGTCCCCGCGGCAGCAATTTTGGTATTATTTACTGAGGTATATAGTAGATTTTTTTACAGTACTAGAAAGTCGGGAGTCTCACGTTCTTTATTAGCTGAATCGGTGAATTTGCTCAAAGTTGGCTTGACTTTTAGTTTGTTTATTGAAGCGTTTAAACTCGGTTCTTGATGCTATGCCAGAACTAAATAGGGAATCGTTAAGAGAAATCCTCGAAGATTGGATTTCTGGGAATAGTTTATCGGCATCTTCTAGGGAAAAACTACAAGTTTGGGCTTTGGCAGATTCATTAAGAGCAAAGGCTTTTGGGATTACTTCGGAAAATGTGGCAGAGGTGCTTGATTTTCGATCGCACCTCTTCACCCATCTCCACCCCCAAGTTATCGCTTATTGTCAAAACAAAAATTTCACCAGTCGCCCTTTAATTCTCGAAACTCTCTGGGAATTATGGCTACCTTTGGCAATCCAATTAGCAAGTTGGCGGCGCAATTTATCACGTCCTTTAATTCAAGGAATTTTGGGCGGGCAAGGTACGGGAAAAACCACTTTAGCAGCTATTCTCACCTTGATTTTAAAACATTTGGGTTACGAAACTATTAGTATTTCCATTGATGACCTTTACAAAACCTATTCGGAAAGACAAGAACTACAAAAACAAGACCCTAGATTAGTTTGGCGAGGGCCTCCGGGAACTCATGATGTAAACTTGGGAATTGAAGTTTTAACTCAATTACGCCAACAAAAAACGCCTGTAGAAATTCCTCGTTTTGATAAATCGCTTTGGCAAGGTGCAGGCGATCGCACTACACCAGAAATAATAGAAAAAGCTGATATTGTATTATTTGAAGGTTGGTTTGTGGGTGTGCGTCCGATCGATCCCAAAACCTTCGACTCCGCACCCGATCCCATTGTCACTTTCAGCGATAAAAATTTCGCCCGTGATATCAATTTTAAACTTCAAGAATACCTTCATTTGTGGCAACTTCTAGACCGTTTAATCATACTTTATCCCGTCGATTATCGGCTTTCTTTGCAATGGCGTAAACAAGCAGAACAAGAAATGATTGCATCTGGAAAAACCGGAATGACAGATGAAGCGATCGAGCAATTTGTACAATACTTTTGGCGCAGTCTTCACCCAGAATTATTCATCAAACCATTAGTTAAAAACCTAGATTTAGTAGATTTAGTTATTGAAATTAATTCCGATCGCTCTCCTGGTAAACTTTATCAACCAGGCGATTAATTTTAGACTTAATTACAATAATTCTCAATTAATTAGCAAAATTAAGATGAAGTTTTAAAACAAATATAAAAACTGACCGATAATTTAATGGTAAGAAAAAAGCCTGTGCTTTATACTACAAAAAGCTTGCGTACCGATCGCCTTCAGTCACCATCAGGATTCTACTTCCATCTATGCCCTTGCCCCATTATTTACAATCCTTATCCTCGATTTACAACGACTAGAATCGGGCAAAGTACCGCTAGTTAAAGAAATTTGCCAAGTTAATGATTTGATTGAACAAGCAATAGAATCAGTAAGGGCGATCGCCAACCAAGCAAATCTCACCTTAGAATGGGTTCCCCTAAATGCTTCCGTTTGGGCATCTAGCGACGAAATTATTCAAACTTTAATCAACCTTTTGGGCAATGCGATTAAGTTTTCTCCAGCAAACAGCACTATTTGGGTGAAAGCTGAAGTTATCAACAATTTAGATTTGCGAATCACCGAAAAATTCCCAGAATTAACCGAAATTAACCCCGAAAAATATATTCTTTTCTCAATTACAGACCAAGGAAGAGGCATTCCAAAAGACAAATTAGAATCAATCTTTGGACGTTTTCAACAAGTAAATTCTGCCGATGCTCGTGAAAAAGGAGGCACAGGTTTAGGGTTAGCAATTTGTAAAAATATTGTCCAACGTCATCAAGGATTAATTTGGGTAGAAAGTGTTTTAGGACAAGGAAGTACTTTTTATTTCACTTTGCCATTTGAAGATTAGCGATCGCCTCAATCTAAACATTAATTTATATCTTACGGCAGATGGCTTAATTGCATTCGTACTGTATTTGTTTTATGCTCTAAGTCAGATAGAGTTGCAATACAGACTATCTGTACTATTCTCAGGCTTCTACTGCTATTTATGCTGTTGCCCAATTATGTGCAAATTCGGGTTGAGCCAGTAAAAATCCCCCTACGTTGGTTGTTGGTGATTCCCTTTGTGTTGCAAACCGTAGGAGCAACAGCACTAGTTGGTTATCTTTCATACCGTAGCGGACAGCAAGCAGTAGAGAATCTAGCGAATCAATTGTTGCGGCAAACTTCAGAGCGAGTGAGCGATCGCCTAAACAGCTACTTACAGCCATCTCAAAAAGTTGTAGCTGCCAATAATTTAGCAATACAACAGAAAATCGTAAACTTGAATAATTTTGCCCAAATACGGCAACAACTATGGCAGCAAATAGTTTTAGACTCATCGCTACCTGGTAGTTTGTTTTGGAGCGATCAAGGTAATGCTCTGGGATATGAAAGAATAGCTTCCAAAGAGAGACAACAATCTGCCCAAAAAGTTGCGGGTAAACTATTACCGATCGGAACCATTTATTTTACCGAAATGAATGCCAATCAGCGTCGATTCTATCTGGTTGATTCTCAAGGCAAAACCCAAAATTTGGTTCTGACAATTAAGTATAATTTTCGCACTGTTGGCTGGTATCGTCAGGCGAAAACCGTTGGTAAACAACATTGGACACCTATCTATGTCGGTGAAGTTGTCCCAACTTTACAAGTGATGGCAGTCGCTCCCATATACGATCGAGCCGGAAATTTTCAGGGAATGTTTACCTCAATCTATTTCCTCTCCGAAATTAGTACATTTCTCAATCAATTAAACTTCTCTCCCACAGGACAAGTTTTTATTATTGAACGATCGGGAAATCTGATTGCCACCTCAAATTTATCAGACGCAATTGGAACTAGATTAGTTAACGGAAAACCTGAACGTTTACCAGCCATACATAGCCAAGATAAACTAACACAAAAAGTTGCTCAACAGCTACAGCAAAAATTCGGTAGCTTTCACCAGATAAAAAATGCTCAACAACTAAGTTTAACTATTAATAATCAACGGGTTTTTGTACAGGTTAAAACTTATAAAGATCCATACAGCTTAGATTGGTTAGTAATCACAGTGGTTCCCGAGTCAGATTTTATGGCTCAAATTCAGAGAAATAAACGCATAACTGTGTTACTTTGCTTGCTGACTTTGGGCTTGGCAATTACATCAGGACTGACAATTGCTAATAGATTCACTACCCGTATTACTCGGCTAAATCAAGTCAGTCAGCAACTCGCAGCGGGAGATTTAACCCAGAGATTACCAGATGATAGCTCGATCGTGGAAGTGTTAGGATTGGCGCAATCTTTCAACTTGATGGCAGATCAGTTAGAAGAATCATTCGATCGAATCAAAATTGCTCTAGAAGAATCTAAGGAAAAATTTACTACTATTTTTCGTACTAGCCCCGATCCGATCGCCATTGCCACCACCAGAGAAGGACGCTTTTTAGAAGTTAATCCGCGAATGTGTGAGTTCTTCGGTTATTCCCGTGAAGAACTGATCGGTTACACAGCGACAGAATTAGGTTTGTGGGTAAATTTAGACCAACGTGAGCAGTTTCGACAACTTTTAGAACAAGGTGCAGTTTACAACTTTGAGATTACAACTAAAATTAATTCTGGTGAAACCAAGGTAATATTGCTCTCAGCAGAAAAGTGCAATTTGGAACAACAGAATGTGGCGATTTTTGTAATTAAGGATATTACCGATCGCCACCAGTTAGAAACTATGAAAAACGAATTTGTTTCAATGGTTAGTCATGAATTACGAACACCTTTAACTTCAATTCGTGGTTCTCTAAGTATTTTAGAATCAGGTGTTTTGAAAAATAAACCGGATAAAGCTGAACAAATGTTAGGAATTGCCGTCAAAAGCACCGATCGTCTAGTCCGTTTAGTTAATGATATTCTCAATTTACAGCGATTAGACTCCGGCAAAGTTCCACTAGTTAAAGAAATCTGCCAAGTTAATGATTTGATTGAGCAAGCAATAGAATCAGTAAGAGCGATCGCCGACCAAGCAAATCTTACCCTAGAATCTGTTCCTCTAAATGCTTCCGTTTCCGCATCTAGCGACGAAATTATTCAAACTTTAATCAACCTTTTAGGCAATGCGATTAAGTTTTCTCCAGCAAACAGCACTATTTGGCTGAAAGCTGAAATTACCAACAATTTAGATTTGCGAATCACCGAAAAATTCCCAGAATTAACCGAAATTAACCCCGAAAAATATATTCTTTTCTCAATTACAGACCAAGGAAGAGGCATTCCAAAAGACAAATTAGAATCAATCTTTGAATCTTTTCAACAAGTAAATTCTGGCGATTCTCGTGAGAAAGGAGGCACAGGTTTAGGGTTAGCAATTTGTAAAAATATTGTCCAACGTCATCAAGGATTAATTTGGGTGGAAAGTGTCATGGGACAAGGAAGTACTTTTTATTTCACTTTGCCATTTGAAGATTAGCGATCGCTCAAATCGAAAAATTAATTCTTAAACTAACGATAGATAACTTAATTGCACCGATCGGCTAAGTGTTTTATCCTGACAAATAGAGAAAATTGGCAGAACTGATTATTATCTCCACTTGCTCAGAAGCTTTAAATACTGTTTATGCCGTTGCCCTATTCTCTTTTTTTGCCACGCTTTCCGGTTAATTCAGCAAAAATCTCGCTGCGATGGTTGCTAGTAGTTCCCTTTGTGTTGCAAACAGTGGGAGCAGTGGCCCTAGTGGGTTATTTCTCTTACCGCAGCGGACAACAAGCAGTCGAGAAATTAGCTCATCAATTGATGAAAAATGTCGGGCTGCAAGTTACTCAGGAACTCGATCGCTATTTGCAAAATGCCCATCAGTTTAATCAACAACAGATTACAGCGATCGAATCAGATGCAATCAATCTGGAAAACCTCGATCGACTACATCGATATTTGATTCTACAACATCGACAAGCTGAAGACTTGACAACACTTTTGTTTGGCACTCCCCAAGGAGATCTGCGAGTCAGTCATCGCGTCAGCAACAGAGATTATGGAGTCACAACACAGTTAAAACCTGGAGAGTTGCCCTTTGAAGCCGCTATTTCCAAACCCTCCAACCCTGCCATTAATCGTACTTATAGCGTGAATCAAGCAGGGGATTTAGGACGCTATTTGGAAACAATTAAAAACATTGATGTGCGCGATCGTCCTTGGTATCGTCAAGCCGTAAAAACCGGAAAAGCAGGTTGGACTAACCCTTTTCAAATTAGTAGCACTAATATTTTGACTCTCAATGCTTACACTCCTTTTTATCATAAATCAGGTCAATTATTAGGAGTATTTGCTGTTAATATTAGCCTCAATCAACTGAGTGATTTTCTCCATCGTTTAGAGGTGGGAAAATCGGGAAAAGTGTTTATTATTGAGCGCAACGGTTTGTTAATTGCTGACTCAACCACAGAACCTTCTTACTCAGTATCGGGGAAACCTGACTTAAGCGGAATAGCTGAACCAGGAACTTTGAAATTTCAGCGTCGCTTACCTTCGGAAATTCCTCATCCGGCAATTCAAGATTCCTATCAGTATTTGAAAACAAGATTTAGTAATTTAGCCACAATAAAATCGCCGCAATCCTTAAATTTTCAAATGCGCGATCGTCGTTATTTTTTAACTGTTTCCCCCTATCAAGATAAATATGGGTTGGATTGGTTAGTAGTAACGGTAATTCCAGAATCGGATTTTATGGCAGAAATTCAGAATAATCGGCGCACTACTTTTTTACTCTGCTTTTTGACTTTAGCGATGGCGATCGCATCAGGATTAATTATCGCCAATCGATTTACTACTCGCATTGCTCGCCTAAATCAAATCAGTCAACAACTCGCATCGGGAAATTTAACCCAGCGTTTACCAGCCAATAGTTTAATTATTGAAGTGCGAGAATTCGCGCAATCTTTCAACCAAATGGCAGACGAGTTAGAAAAATCTTTCGATCGCCTTCACAACAGTTTAGAACAATCAGAAGAAAAGTTTACTACTGTTTTTCGTAATAGCCCTCAGCCAGCTTGGACTGCTACTTTAGCCGAAGGACGCTGTATTGATGTCAACGAAAGTTTCAGTAAGGTTTTGGGCTATTCTCGCACTGAGGCGATCGGAAAAACTTGTGTTGAGATGCAATTATGGACTGATTTAGCAGATTTACAACACTTTCGCGCCTCTCTACTTCAGGAGGGCAAAATTGATAATTTTGAAGTCGAGTTTCGCACCAAATCAGGTGAAATTAAAACAGTATTACTATTTGCCAAAGTCACTCGCTTGGATGAACAAGATTGTGTGATTGGGGTTTTGAATGATATTAGCGATCGCAAACAACTAGAATTAGCCAGGGAACGCTCGGAAGCTCAAACTCAGACTATCCTCAATACTACAATGGCAGCGATCGCTAGTATGCGAGTCTTTGAAAATGGAACTTGGGAAGTCGATCGAGTATCTGCGGGTTGCGAACTCATCTCCGGTTATACTTCAGAAGAATTAGTTCAAGATAAAAATCTTTGGCTGAATCTGATTGAACCAGAAGATTGGCAACTAGTCTGCTCGGAAGTATTTACTAAGATTTTTGCCGAACAAACCCATACTTACGAATATAGATTGCGTCACAAAGATGGTAGTCAACGTTGGATCTCGGAAACCAATAATTCCTGGTGGGATCAAACACAAAAATGTTGGGTTCTTACCGCAATTTCCATTGATATTACTGCTCGCAAACAAGCGGAAATCGCCCTGCAAGCTAGTGAAACCCGTTTTCGGACAGTTGTCGAATATGCGCCAGATGTGTTGGTAATTTACGATCGCACCCTACGCTTCCAGTACGTCAACGAACACGCCCTAAAACGAACAGGATGGACATTAGAAACCTTTATCGGGAAACGAGATGAAGATCTATTTCCCCCAGAAGTCACCTCTACCTATTTGCCAATCCTACGAAAAACTGTCGAAACTCGTACCTTTCAGTCGGGAGAAGCTACCATTCAACTACCAGGACAAGAACCCTACACCATGTTAGTGAAGTATGTCCCAATTTTGGATCGACAAGGTGAAATTCAGCAGATTTTTGGCATTACTACTGATATCACGGAACGCAAACAGGCAGAAGAAGCATTGCGACTCAGTGAAGAACGTTGGCAATTAGCCATTGCAGGAGCAAATGATGGCATCTGGGATCATAATTTAATTACTAATGAAATCTTCTTTTCTCCTCGTTGCTTAGAAATGTTAGGGTGCAGTTGTAAGGAGATAAAAACTTTTGACAAATGGACAGAACGAATACATCCAGACGATCGCTTAATCGTACAAAATACCTTTGAAAAATATCTAAATCAGCAAAATCTTCAATATGTCGCTGAGTACCGAATTTGCTGTCACGATGGTAGTTATAAATGGATTTTATCTAGAGGTAAGGCAGTTTGGAACGAACAAGGCATCCCTTTTAGAATGGTGGGTTCGATTACAGATATTACCGATCGCCGTCATCTAGAAGCAATCAAAGATGAATTTGTCTCAGTAGTTAGTCACGAACTGCGGACACCTTTAACTTCCCTTCGCGGTTCTCTGGGGATTTTGGAAACAGGTATCCTGAAAAATAAACCGGACAAAGTTCAACAAATGTTAGAGATTGCGGTGAACAATACCGATCGCCTAGTCCGTTTAGTTAATGATATCCTTGATTTCCAGCGACTACAATCCCCCAAACTGCCCCTAGTTAAGGAAATTTTTCAGGTTAATGATTTAATTGAGCAAGCAGTAGAATCAGTGCAAGCGATCGCCAACCAAGCAAATCTCACCCTAAAATCCACTCCCCTAAATGCTTCAGTTTTAGTATCTGGCGACGAAATCATTCAAACTTTAATTAACCTCTTAGGTAATGCCATCAAATTTTCTTTTCCAGGCGGTACAATTTGGGTAAAAGCTGAGGTTACCAATAATTTAGATCGGCGAATTTTGGCAAAATTCCCAGACTTAGAACATTCCTTTTCTACCAACTATATTTTGTTCTCAATTACAGACCAAGGACGAGGCATTCCACCAGAAAAACTGGAATCGATTTTTGGTTGTTTTCAACAAGTAGATTCTTCTGATTCGCGCCAAAAAGGAGGAACAGGTTTAGGATTAGCTATCTGTAAAAATATTGTCCAACGTCATCAAGGATTAATTTGGGCGGAAAGTGCGATCGGACAAGGAAGCACTTTCTATTTCACTCTGCCAATAGCAGACGAACTTCTAGCTTAAGATAGATAACTTAATTGCAGCGATCGGCTAGGTGTTTTATGCTGCAAATAGAGAAAGGTTGCATACTGATTACCTGTACTCTTTGAGAGGGTTTTACTGCCGTTTATGCCGTCGTTCCGCTCCCCCTTTCTGCAACTTTTTCCAGTTAACTCCGCAAAAATTCCGCTGCGGTGGTTGCTGGTAGTTCCCTTTGTGTTGCAAACTGTGGGAGCAGTGGCGTTAGTGGGTTATCTTTCTGACCGCAGTGGGCAACAAGCAGTAGAGAAATTGGCTCATCAATTAATGAAAAATGTCGGGCTGCAAGTTACTCAGGAACTCGATCGCTATTTGCAAAACGCCCATCAATTTAATAAACATCAAATAGCAGCAGTTGAATCAGGCGCGATCGACCTGGAAAACCTCGATCGACTACATCGATATCTGATCCTACAACATCGCCAAACCGAAGACTTGACAACCCTGTTGTTGGGAACTGCCCAAGGAGATTTCCGAGTCAGTCATCATGTCAATCCGAAAGAGTTTGGCGTAGTAACAAACTTAAAACCGGGAGAGTTGCCTTTTGAAGCTTCTTTCTCAAACCCGTCGAACCCTGCGAATCTCCACCTCTACAGCATAGATGAAACAGGGAAATTGCGGCGCTATTTGGAAACAATTAAAAATATTGATGTGCGCGATCGCCCTTGGTATCGTCAAGCTGTAAAAACCGGAAAAGCAGGTTGGACTAGCCCTTTTCAAATTGGTAGTACTAATATTTTGGCTATCAATGCTTACACTCCCTTTTACAACAAATCCCGCCAATTATTAGGGGTTTTCGCTGTCAATATTAGCCTCAATCAACTGAGTGATTTTCTCCAGCGTTTAGAGGTAGGAAAATCGGGAGAAGTATTTATTATTGAGCGCAACGGTTTGTCGATCGCTGATTCAACCTCAGAAACTTCTTACTCTGTAGTGGGAAATCTAAAGGAAGGAATTCCTCAACCGGGAACTGTAACATTTAAGCGTCGCTTCCCGTCGGAAATTCCTAATTCGGCTATTCAAGATTCCTATCAGTATTTGCAGGCAAAATTTAGTAATTTAGCCACAATCAAATCGCCGCAAGCTCTGAATTTTCAAATACGTGGGAAAAGCTACTTTTTAAACGTTTCCCCCTATCAAGATAAATATGGGTTGGATTGGTTGGTAGTAACGGTAATTCCAGAGTCAGATTTTATGGCTCAAGTTCACAGCAATAAACGCACCACTGTTTTACTCTGTTTGCTGACTTTGGGATTAGCGATCGCATCAGGATTAATTATCGCCAATAGACTCACTAAACCAATTACTCGACTTAATCAAGTAAGTAAAAACCTAGCAGCTGGAGACTTAAGCCAACGATTGCCAAATGATAGCAAAATTATTGAGTTGCAAGGATTGGCGCAATCTTTCAACAAAATGGCAGAACAACTACAAAAACTGTTTCAAAGTCAAGTAGAAGCAGAAGCAACTCGTTTGAGTGAAGCTCATTTTCGCCAACTGGCAACCTCGATACCTGGGATGATTTACACCTATTCTCAGCATCCTGATGGTTCTCACAGTTTGGATTATGTTTGTGACTACAGTCGATATATTCTAGAACTGGAACCAGAGCAAGCGATCGCTGATGTCAATCTTGTCCTAGATCAAATTCATCCTGACGATCGTCCGGCTCATGATGCTGCCGTGCAAAGAAGTCGTGCTACCTTAGAACCGTTTAGCTTTGCCTTTCGTAGTATTACTCCTTCCGGTAAACTCAAGTGGTTAGAAGCAAATTCCCGTCCCTTGCGGCAAAACAATGGCACCATCACCTGGTACGGTATTTTGCTAGATGTTAGCGATCGCAAACAAGCCGAAGCACAACTGAAAAAAAGCGAAGCAAACCTCAAAAAAGCTCAAGAAATTGCTCATCTGGGCAATTGGGAATACAATTTTGCCACTAAAGAAGTTTACTGGTCAGAAGAAGTCTATCAGATTCATGGACTAGATCCCGATCAATCCATTCCCACAGGAGTAAAAGCTAAAGTATATATTCATCCAGATGAGCATGAGAAATATCAACAGGAAATTCTGGAAAAATTTGCACAGGGAGAAAGCTTTATCACCGATCTGAAAATTTTTCATACTGATGGTTCAACTCGGTATATTGAAACTAGAGGCGAACCGCAGTTTAATGCCCAAAATCAATTGATTGGTTTTTGGGGAACAGTTCAGGATATCACCGATCGCAAACTAGCTGACATCGCCAGACAAGAAAGCGAAACTCGTCTCCGGTTAGCATTAGAAGTCTCTGGCGCTGTCGTCTGGGAGCATAACCTAGAAACTGATGAGTTCTTTCTCAGCAAAACTGTCTCATTAACTAACTATGTCTTACCGATTTCCGCTGAAAAAATTCCCTATTTCCAAGCCAGAGCATTAGTGCATCCTGACGATGGCGAAGCATACGATCGCGCTTATCAAGAAGCCATTGCTCAATGCGGTCAATTCCAGAGCGAACATCGTGTGTGGGTAATAAATCCCCAAAAAACTGGGGAATGGCGATGGACTCAAGCTATTGCCAGAGTCATCACTGACAGCACAGGTAAACCAACGCGCATGATAGGAATAGCAGTCGATATTACCGATCGGCGCAAACTTGATACCATAAAAGACGAATTCCTTTCCGTAGTCAGTCACGAACTACGAACGCCCTTAACTTCACTTCGCGGATCTTTGGGTATTTTAGAATCCGGTGTTCTGAAAAATAAACCGGACAAAGCCCAAAGAATGTTAGAAGTTGCAGTGAATAATACCGATCGCTTAGTCCGCTTAGTTAATGATATCCTGACTTTACAGCGATTAGAATCGGGCAAAGTTTCTCTAGTTAAGGAAGTCTGTCAAGTTAGTGATTTACTTGAGCAAGCGGTAGAATCAATGCAAGCGATCGCCAACCAAGCTAACATCACTTTAGAATGGGTTCCCCTAAACGCTTCAGTTTTAGCTTCTTCCGACGAAATCATCCAAGCTTTGATCAACCTCTTAGGTAATGCAATTAAGTTTTCCCCACCAGAGAGTAAAATTTGGCTAAAAGCCGAAGTTACCAACAATTCAGATCTACGAATCAGAGAAAAATTCCCAGATCAAAACGCCATCCCCACCAACTACATTCTCTTCTCAATTACAGACCAAGGAAGAGGTATTCCCCCAGATAAATTAGAATCAATTTTCGGACGTTTCCAACAAGTAGATTCTTCCGATTCGCGCCAAAAAGGAGGAACAGGTTTAGGATTAGCTATTTGTAAAAATATTATTCAACGTCATCAAGGAGAAATTTGGGTAGAGAGTGCGATCGATCGAGGAAGCACATTCTACTTTACTCTCCCATTGACACACGCTCCTGTTTGAAACTCCTAGCAATTATTTTTAATGCTAAAGCATTAACAAGCGATCGATAGCAATTTAGTAATATGAGTTTTTGGATATTATCGGTGCGATCGTCAAACCCTTCGAGACCATAAATATGGGGCGGCAGGTTGCAGAAATACCCGATTTCCATATTAGTTTCATATTTTATTGTTTTAGTATAGAATAGTCTAGAAAACAATTAATCCCAGCAATTTGTAATTTGTTTTAGCTGATTAAACAATACTAAAACAGCCGATCCATCACAAATTTCTGAATTGTTGGGGTTGAGGAATGAAGAGCCGTAGTTACCCTACTACAGATCTGAGTAGTCGAAAAAATTAGTTAGGCAAGTTAATTGCAGAGGAAGATATGTCAACTTTAACTGTTTGGAAATTCAATACTCCTGATGGCGCAGATGGTGCTTTAACTAAACTTCAAGAATTACAAAAACAGCAGTTAATTCAAGTTTTGGATGCCGCAGTTGTTACTTGGCCCCAAGGACGGAAACGCCCTAAAACCTACCAAGCAATGAATACTGTAGGAGTAGGTGCGCTCGGAGGTGCTTTCTGGGGAATGCTGTTTGGTCTGCTCTTTTTTGTTCCTTTGTTAGGAATGGTCGTCGGTGCTACAGCAGGTGCAATTTCGGGCAAATTTACCGACTATGGCATAAATGATGATTTTATTAAGGAGCTACAAAACAAAGTTACAGAAGGAACATCGGCTCTATTCTTGTTAACAGGTCAGGTAACAATAGATAAAGTCGAAGCAGCTTTTACACCGGAAGAAAAAGGTGAATTGATTAAATCAAATTTATCGCTTGAGCAAGAAGCAAAATTGCGGGAAGACTTCGGCGCAGAAATCTAGAATTTAAGTTTAAGGGTTCTCTCGTAACTTTATAAAGTTACGAGAGAACTTTTCACACTTTTAGCAACTCAAAATTTAAAATTTTCCTCGTTTTTTAGTCAAACAATGAGTAAGAAAGATCAATTTGATGAGTTTTTGCCAGAATCGAAACAAGAAAATCTTTATATCGAAATTCCGGCTGAACAAAGACCTTTAGAACACAATAGAATTCCTTCAGGATATGAACCAATGGGGGAAATAGAACTTCGAGGTCGAGTTTTTAGAGGATTGGCTAGTGGACAAGTACATTGGTGGGTTCTGATTACAGGCTGGATTATTTTGGGAAGTTACACTTTATTAGTGTGCTATCTTGCAGTTACTTCATTTTTTTGGGCAGGTTTGATTTTTTTGGCGATCGCAGTAATCCCATTGCTAGTTTTGTGGAAAGGCACAACAGCTAAACTTTCTCGCCGGAAACGGAGAAAGCGGTAAAGAAAGTTTTGCAATCAATAATTTTAGAACTTATATCATGTCCGATCGATCGGACATGATATTAATCAATAAATCCTGCTTGAATTTTCCCCAATAACTCATAAAAAGGTTCCCAATTATCCTCTTGAGTAATCGGTTCCCAAACCGCTTCAATTTGCGGTCTAAGTAACACCGTTTTCGGATTCCAACGCTTCATTCTAACTTCAACTTCTTGGATTTCTGATTCAGGCAACTTCTGCAAAATTCGATGATACAAATTTCTCCAATTCGCCAAACTTTCCCGATTTTCCAAACCTGATAAAAAGTCCGGTTCGCTCAAAATCGAATTAACATCTTCGCGCCAACGACGAGAAAACAAATCAGTTATTTCCCAGAAAAAAGCATGATAACCAACCTGAGTATCTCCCAAAACCTGAATGGTTGATTTCAGCAACTCTTCCCCTTCAGGCATTTGTAGATTTTCTAAACCCAACTTTCGCCACATTAACTGTTGATAGTAATCCGTATAATATTCAGAAAACTTAGCTAATTCCGCTGCTAAATCTGCCTGGGAAATTACCGATCGCAAAGGCACTTGCAACATTTCCAAATTCAACTGACAAATTGCAGGTTGATAACCGTAACAATAACGCCCATAATAATCAAAATAAGCTGCTGTAAAAGTGGGATTATAAGTAGGAATAAAGGCATAAGGACCATAATCAAAACTTTCCCCAGTAATGGACATATTATCAGTATTTAAAACTGCATGGCAAAAACCAGCCGCCATCCATTGCGCCACTAATTCCGCAACTCTTCCTACTAATTCCCCATAAAACAAAACATAACGTTTCGATTCATCTTTGACAGATAACAAATGAGAATAATAAATTTCAATCACATGATCTAACAACTTTTTAATTAAGTCACTGCGCCCGATATAATGTAACCTTTCAAAAGTACCAAAACGGATATGAGAACGGTTAAATCTTACCATTACGGACGATCGAGTAGGTGAAGGTTCATCTCCACGCCACAAAGATTCCCCAGTTTCAATCATGCTTAAACAGCGGGAAGTTCTCACACCCATTTGATGCAAAGCTTCCGCAGCTAAAACCTCTCTCACTCCCCCTTTAAGTGTTAATCTCCCATCCCCACCACGCGAGTAAGGAGTTTTTCCCGATCCCTTAGTACCAAAATCATAAAGTTCCCCATCTATTCCCCGAACTTGTCCGTAAAGAAAACCTCTCCCATCTCCTAAAGCTGGGTTATATTCCCCGAATTGATAGCCATGATAACGCAAAGCTAAAAAAGGTCTAACCGCTTGAAATTGACCAAAAGCTTCAATAAAATCTTCGTCAAATACTTTTTCTGGATCTAATCCAATTAGGGGTAATAATTGATCGTTGCGAAATCGCAAAATATGTTGGGGAAATTCCGCTGCTGGAACGCGATCGTAGTAATCTTCTCCCAAGTTTTCTAATGCTGGTTCATATTTCAAATTTAAGAAAGGATTAGCACCATTCAATTCCATTTCATCTACCCCAATAAATTCTCAGACTCAAGTCCCTACACAAACTTAATAAAAAAGAGGCTACTGTGAAAATTAGCCTCCTCAGATTACCATCATAAGTTTACTATTACCGCTGCTCGTACTTATTAACGACGGTTTTGGTTTTGGTTTTGGTTTTGCTGAATTTGTGTTTCTAGCTTTTTCAGTTGTTCTGGAGTTAGAACGGATCTGATTTGTTGGTTAGAAGCTTGTACGATCGTCCCAATTTGAGTTTTTTGATCTTGAGAAAGATTCAATTTTTGCAGAACTGGGGCAGCATTTTGACCAGAACGCATTGCTTCAGCCAGCATATTGCGTTGATCTTGGGTTAACACCTGCTCAATTTTTTGTTGTCTATCAATCAGAATACTGCGAATTTTTTGGATTTGATCTTGACTCAAACCTAACAATTCTTCGACAGTTTGAGATTGATTGTTTGCTGGAGGAGTAGTATTTTGTCTCGGAGACTGTTGTGCCAGCGCAACTTGAGAACCCATAGTAGCGAGGGCTACAACGCTAGCAAATAAGGAAACCAGCTTGGCAGAAGAAAAAGCCATTCAAAAAATCCTAAAAAAAAAAGAACAACAATGTGGTTTGATGAAAGAAAGAAGTATCTATTCATCAACTTGGCTCACACGACGCAGATTTAGAATATCACTCATTTTTTTAATTTGAGTGAAGATGCGTTCTAATTGCTCATGATCGCGAATATCAATACCAAGGTCGATTACAGCTGGTCGGCCTTCGTAAGTCCTAACCTGAGCATTTCGGACATTGATATTATTATCTGTCAAGCGGGAAAGAATATCTTTAAGTACTCCTACCCGATCGAGCACTTCAATCTGAATGTTAACTGGATAAGTCTGAGGACGACCAGATTCCGTATCAACGGGATTCCAGCTAACGGGGACGAGACGATCGCCTGGTACACTATCCACATTCGGACAACCCTGCCTGTGAATAGAAATACCCCGACTACCTTTAGTCACCACACCAAGAATTGGTTCATCGGGAATGGGATTGCAACATTTAGCTAAATAATAAAGCAATCCCTCGATGCCCAAAATTGGGGAACAGGAACTATTATGACTCGACTTAGTACTATTGCTACTCGATACAGAACGTGACGTTGTGGTTACTGGAGAAGTTTCCTCTGGAGTTGATTCAACTGGTTGCAAGGCTTTCACAGACTCTCGCATCCGATTTACTACCAAGTTGAGGGTGATTTCACCGTAACCCAAAGCTGCCAGAAGATCGTCAACGCTGTGATAGTTACATCGTTCCGCAACTGACTGCATTTGATCGGATTTGATCACTGCTAAAAAACCATTTTTACCAAATTCCTTTTCTAACAGTTCTCTGCCTCTAGCCACATTTTCATCCCGATGCGATCGCTTGTACCATTGCCGAATTCGGTTCTTGGCACTAGTAGTTACTACAAAGTTTAACCAATCTAAACTCGGATGACTATTTTTCTGAGTAATAATATCCACGATATCGCCATTTTTCAATGCCGTATCTAACTGCACCATCCGACCGTTTACCTTCGCACCATAACAGTGATTTCCCACTTCTGTATGTATCCGATAAGCAAAATCTACAGTCGTCGCACCTTGCGGCAAAGAAATCACGTCCCCTTTAGGAGTAAATACGAAAACATCATCAAAACCTAAGTTATCTTTGACGTTTTCCAGGTATTCTTCCGCGTCTTTCAGTTCATTTTGCCATTCCAAAAGTTGGCGCAACCAAGTAAACTTTTCTTCATCAGCACTAACACGGCTACGGCTAGATTTACCAGTTTCCTTATATTTCCAGTGTGCTGCAATCCCGTACTCGGCAATGTGGTGCATTTCCAAAGTCCGAATCTGCACTTCTACAGGTCTGCCAATTGGCCCAACCACTACTGTATGTAACGATTGATAGCGGTTAGGTTTTGGCAAACCAATATAATCTTTAAATCGACCGGGAATCGGGGTAAAAGAATCATGAACCACAGCCAAAGAACGATAACATTCCTCGTTTGTCTCTACAATTAAGCGAATTGCCGCTAAATCATAAATTTCGTGGAATTCCTTTTGCTGTCGCTGCATTTTTTGGTAAATGCTGTAAAGATGTTTCGGACGACCACTAACATCTAATAACGTAATTCCGGCTTCGTCTAGTCCTTCTTTGAGAATATCTTGGACTTTACCCAGTCTAGCTTCTCGATCGGTTCTTTTTTCCGAGACTAATTCCTGAACTTCCCGATAAGATTCTGGTTCTAAATATTTAAAACATAAATCTTCTAATTCCCATTTAAATCTACCGATCCCCAGACGATTTGCCAAGGGAGCGAAGATTTCTCTGGTTTCAGTGGCAATGCGACGGCGTTTTTCATCTGGCAGGTGTTCCAAGGTTCGCATATTATGGAGGCGATCGGCTAACTTTACCACAATCACCCGAATATCCTTCGCCATCGCTACGAACATTCGCCGGATATTCTCCGCCTGTCGTTCTGTCTTACTAGAGAAGTTATGCGAAAACTTAGAAAGTTTCGTCACACCTTCTACTAGTCTGGCGACTTCTGCGCCAAAACGCTGTTCAATTTCTTCAACCGTAACCTCTGTATCTTCGACCACATCATGCAGAAAACCAGCTGCAATCATCGCACTACCGCCACCCAAGTCGCGCAACAAACCTGCGACAGCGACAGGATGACAAATATAGGGTTCTCCTGACTTGCGATACTGACCTTCATGAAGTTGGTAAGCGAATTCAAAAGCACGACAAATTAAGCCTGTATCAGTGGTAGTACAAGCTTCGGGGTTAGCACAATTAGCGGATAAACATTCCTGTAGCCAGTCAGGAATGACACAATTGATCGCGGGAGTTGGTGCGGCTGCGTTCATAATGTCGAACTTAAAACCTTAAGGATAAAAGTTTGCCACGAATCTGGTCGAATTAGCTAAATTAGCAATGTTGTCCGATCGAGTTTGACTGCCTTTCCCTTGGCGAAAATGACTTTCATCCAAGGTTCTACTTTAAGAATATTGTTAACTAAAGGAATCAGAACCACCCAAATCCTAAAGCTTGGCTTAAGCTATGACTCTATTCCTAAGAGATAACTGTCTGCATTTAGTAAAAACTTTCGTGATTATCTGATTGTATCCCAACGATTTACATAATGTTGCCAAATTCCTTGCGCGATCGCTATCAGAAATTTTTCCTAATCATAGAGCAATACCAAAATTTGCTCAATGATTACTCATCTATCTCACAATCACCAGAAAAACCACTTTCAAGAGCTACCAGCGCCGACAAACTCAAGCTCAAACAAGATTTCGCTCAATTACAAGCAGTTTTTACCCAAGAAATTGCTAATTTAACTTTGGATGAACTAGAGCCAGCTATCGCCTCTCGCCTCCAATCTTACCTCACCGAAATCAACAAGCAACTTCAACTAATGGCAATCGATCTCTCTTTTCTTCAAGCCTCTCGCCAATCAGCAACAGCACAAACCAAAATTACCCAAATCCACAAACGTCTGCAAACCTTAACAAATTACTGCCACTCAATTCTAGACTTGTAGGATATTTGAGTACGCAGTTGCGCTTCAGCGCCAAAGAAAGGCGCTGAAGCGCAACTACCTACCTTTTTAAAGCTACCTTTTTGAATGTGCCAGTTGCGAAAGTGTGCCATCCTCAAAACTGCTACAATTACTCGATTCCGGGAAAAACTTTTTTCCTCTCCCCAATCAACGTAGTAATATCAAAACTGGTTAAACATTATAGAAGAGTATCCCAGAGGATCGAAAAAATCGTGCAGTGCCCCAAAGATCAGCGTGTGACTTTAGTTAATGCTACTTTATCTAATAAGTTAGCCGTCAAACTTTGCCCAGATTGCCAAGGAAACTGGATTTCTGCCACTGACTACGAAGCATGGATAGCATCTCAATCGGAAAAAACCGCAGAACCAAAATTAATGGCTAAGTCTACTACTGAGATTAATTTTGTTCCTTCTCCCAATGATAACCGCGCCGCACTTTGTCCTGAATGCCAGCATTACTTAACTAGAGCAAAAGTTTTCTACAAAAGAGCTTTTTATGTCGAACGTTGTACTCACTGTGGCGGAATTTGGTGCGATAAAGGTGAATGGGAAGTTTTGGAAAAGCTAGGGTTACATACTAACATTGAACAACTATTTTCTCTAGAATGGCAATCACGAGTTCGCGAATTGGAATATTCCGAAAAAGAACGTCAAGCGACTACTGAAAAACTCGGTTCTGAAGTGGCAGCAATGGTTTTTGAATTAGCAGAAGTCTTAGAAAAACATCCGAATGGGGATTTTGGTGTAGCTTATTTAATGCGGCGATTTCATAAGTAATGTTATTGGTCATTAGATGATGGTGGGAACGACTAAAGTCATTACTACGAACTTATTATGATGATATCACAAAGGACGAATGACAAATGACAAATGACAAACCGATCTTTGCTGTAGAAAATTTGCGGGTAGCTTATCCTCAGTCTCTAGCAAATGCGGAAAATATTCAATGGGCTGTTGATGATGTTTCATTTACTTTAAAGCCTGGTGAACGTTTGGGATTAGTGGGAGAATCTGGTTGTGGTAAGTCTACTTTAGGACGCGCTGCAATGCGTTTGTTACCTGCATCAACGCGCATTGAAGGTAGAGTAATTTTTCGGGATCAATTAGTTTTCGATCTGTCACTTTCTGATTTGCGCCGCTTTCGAGGAGAAGCGGTAGCTTTAATTTTTCAAGATCCGATGACTCGTCTCGATCCCCTAATGACTATTGGCGAACATTGCATGGAAACTTTAAAGGCACATCAACCAGAATTATCTTCTCGTGAGGCGAAGTCAAGGGCAATTGCTACTTTGGAAGCGGTGAAGATTCCTGCTAGTAGATGGGCGCAATATCCTCATGAATTTAGTGGGGGAATGCGGCAAAGAGTGGCGATCGCACTCGCCCTATTACTCAACCCCAAATTAATTGTAGCAGATGAACCGACCACCAGTTTAGATGTTACTGTTTCGGCGCAAATTTTAGAGGAATTAACTCGGCTTTGTCGGGAAAGAGAAATGGCTTTATTGTTAATTTCTCATGACTTGGCGATGGTGGGGGAATATTGCGATCGCATGGCAGTAATGTACAATGGAAAAATAGTTGAAATTGGCAAAACTGAATCAATTATCGCTCGTCCTCAACATCAATATACACGGTCGCTCCTGCAAGCAGCATTACATTTACAAGCAGTCGATGAAAAGGAAGCCCAGGAACAAGAAAGCAGGAAAGCAGAGGAACAAACCAGAAAAACCCCCATTTTACAAGTTCAAGATTTAAAACAACATTATACTTTAGAAGCTGGTTTTATTGCCAAATTATTAGCACAAAAAAGTCAAACTATTAAAGCAGTTGATGGGATCGATTTAGAGCTTTATCCAGGGGAAATATTAGGATTAGTTGGCGAATCTGGTTGTGGAAAAAGTACCCTATCCCGGACAATCTTACAATTAATTAATCCTACATCAGGAAAAGTCGAATTTTTAGGCAAAGATTTAACCACTCTTGCTCGCGAATCAATGCGACTAACAAGAAGAGAAATTCAAATGATTTTTCAAGATCCCCATGCTTGTTTAAATCCCCGAATGACAGTGGGACAAAGTATTAGCGATCCCCTATTTATTCATAAATTAGCAAATCCCACAGAAGCAAAAACTCAAGTATTAGAAATGCTCAAAAGAGTGGGATTAACACCAGAAACAGAATACTATGAAAGATATCCTTCGGATTTATCAGGAGGACAACAACAACGGGTAGCGATCGCCAGGGCTTTAATTACTAGACCAAAATTGGTAATCTGTGATGAGCCAGTAAGTATGTTAGATGCTAGTGTGCAAACTCAAGTTTTAGAATTAATGTTAGAGTTAAAACGAGATTTTGATTTAACCTATTTATTTATTACTCATGACCTTTGGGTAGCGAGGTTTTTTTGCGATCGGATCGCCGTAATGAATAGCGGTAAAATAGTAGAAATAAACTCCACCCACCAACTCTTCACCCATCCCCAACACCCCTACACGCAAACATTACTCAACGCTGCCCCTTTGTTAGCTAAAAAATAAGGCAGAGGGGCAGAGGGGCAGAGGGGCAGGGGGGCAGAGGGGCAGAGGGGCAGAGGGGCAGGGGGGCAGAGGGGCAGGGGGGCAGAAGAGAATAAAGAAACTAATTTTGTTGGTTGTTTCCGCTTTGTGGTTTAGCTTTAACGACAGGATCATCAATTTCCGGGTTAATAACTTAATTGCATTAAACATCGATTAAAAGCGTAAACTTTCAAAACAAATAGGGTAGGCTATTTGCCCACCCTACTGTAAAATAATGGTAATAAAAGGTTATTTAACCCACTTCTTAGCGACTAATTCCGCCAAATCAACAACCCGTTGAGAATAACCCCACTCGTTGTCGTACCATGCAACTACTTTCACCATATCGCCATCCATAACCATAGTTAGGCTAGCATCAACGATCGAAGAAGCATCATGACCGCGGTAATCGCAAGAAACTAACTGTAAGTCGCTATATTCGAGAATACCCTTCAATGGCCCTTCCGCAGCTTCTTTGAGAGTTTGGTTAACTTCTTCGACAAAAGTCTTCTTCTCCACCATTACCACCAAGTCCACAACGGAAACATTGGGGGTGGGGACGCGCAAAGCGATACCATTAAGCTTACCCTTCAAATCTGGCAATACTAAAGCCACAGCCTTAGCAGCACCAGTAGAAGTAGGTACAATATTCATTGCTGCTGCTCTTGCCCGACGCACATCCCGGTGAGAAGCATCCAAAAGACGTTGATCCCCAGTGTAACTGTGGGTAGTAGTCATTGTACCCTTGATAATGCCAAAGTTCTCGTGAATTACCTTAGCCACTGGAGACAAGCAGTTAGTGGTACAGCTAGCATTGCTGATCACTACGTGCTTATCATGGTCATAATCATGATCGTTTACCCCAACCACAAAAGTGCCATCGTCACCTTTTCCTGGGGCAGTAATCAGAACCTTTTTCGCACCAGCATTTATATGTTTGGATGCTCCCTCTTTGCTGGTGAATACTCCAGTAGATTCAATTACTAGATCGATGTCCCAGTCTTTCCAGGGCAAGTTTTCTGGATTACGATCGGATGTACATTTAATCGTCTTGCCATTGACAATAATCGAATTATCATCGGCGCTGACATCCGCACCAAACGTTCCTAGCATCGTGTCATATTTCAGCAAGTGCGCGTTTGTTTTCGGATCGGAGGTGTCATTAATTGCGACTACCTCAAAATTACTAGTTTCTCTTTCTGCCCAGCAACGCAAGAAATTACGTCCGATGCGTCCAAAACCGTTGATCGCTACTCTTATCACTGCGTCTTGCCCTCTGTCTACTGTAATGATAAAACCCAAGTGCTGAACCACATCATATCGCAAAGGGTGTACCAATAAGAAGGCTATTAAGTCAATTGGGATCGGAGGAAATTTCTGTTAAATTGTTTTCTTTGTAAAGTTGCTGATTGAGAATGTAAGTTCTGACTGTTTCGGGAACTAGGTAACGGATAGATCGCTGCTGTTGACAGTATTGGCGAATTAAACTAGATGAGATGGCTATGGGTGGGACTGACAAAACTTGCCAACGAATAGCGATCGCTTCAGCAGTCAATTGCTCTACTACGGATAACCCAAGTAACTCTAGCTCAATGTTACTAGCTTCGGGACGAGGTGCAACTAACCAATCACACTTCGGAATCAATTCTTGGCGACCAAACCAACGTGGTAAAGTGGCGAAAGCATCTTGACCAACGATCCAATACCAGTGAGTTTCGGGATAAACTACTTGCAAGTTAATAAAAGTTTCTATGGCGTAAGAATATCCAGGGGAATTGTTTGTAATTGGAGAGAGGATAAAAGCTGGGTGATTAGCGATCGCCAGTTGCACCATTTGCCAACGGTAGGGAAAATCTAGTTGAGTAGAGAATTGTTTGTGGGGGGGACAGCGATCGATCGCCCAGATTACCCCATCCAGTTTTAACCGATCGACAGCAGTCTCAGCAATCAACAGATGTCCCCAGTGAATTGGATCGAACGTACCCCCGAAAATCGCCAATTTTTGCATCGCCAAACATCACTTTTTCACCTTTGTGCAGAGCCAACTTAACTCCACTGACCTCAATTATCTGAATACTCTAAAGAAAAATAACCAGCTACTAGACAACAGATTACAAAGAATCTCACAATCTAAGTATCTAAAAAGCTCAGTTTATGAAAAACTGTGCAATCTTAGCCTATAAATCATTCTTTAATCTGTATCCTGAAAAAATATTTCCTGCTATGATAACGCCTGTTATCTGTGGTGTGTGGTTTTATGTGGTGTGTAAGGAGCTACGATGCTGACTTCAGTAGATTTTAGTGGCAGACCATTTCACTTTATTGGAATTGGTGGAATTGGGATGTCTGCTCTTGCTTATGTGATCGCCCAGCGCAAATTACCCGTGTCTGGCTCAGATATTCGCTCTAGTCATATTACTAAGCGTTTACAAGCGATCGGCGCTCATATATTTGCCGAACAACAAGCAAGTAATTTAGAATTTTTTAATGCCAACCCTAACTCAGGTAGCAACGGCTCAAAAACTGTTAAATTGGGCGGATCGGCGAACAATGGCGCAGCTTCCAGAGCAGTAGCATTACCAGAGTCATTTTTACCCCAAGTAGTTTGTTCGACTGCAATTAATCCCGCCAATACCGAATATCGAGCCGCCTTAGATTTGGGTTGTCCAATTCTACATCGCTCCGATTTATTGGCAGCCTTAATTCAAGATTATTACAGCATTGCTGTGGCTGGTACTCATGGGAAAACCACTACCAGCAGTATGGTGGGATATTTACTGCTGGAAGCAGGTTTAGATCCGACAATTGTCGTTGGGGGAGAAGTAACAGCTTGGGACGGTAATGCACGTTTAGGGAAAGGCAAGTATTTAGTTGCCGAAGCTGATGAATCAGATGGTTCCTTGGTAAAACTGTCTTCGGAAATTGGCATTATCACCAATATTGAATTGGATCATCCAGATCATTATGAAAACTTAGCCGAGGTGATCGATACATTTCAAGTATTTGCGACTAGTTGTAAAACTACGATCGGCTGCATAGATTGCCCAACGGTCAAAGAACATCTAAAACCAGCAATTAGCTACAGCCTACAACCAGAAATAGGTGCAGATTACACCGTTGATTGTGTAGTTTACCGAGCCGAGGGAACCACTGCCCGGGTTTGGGAACGAGGCGAAATTCTGGGACAATTGAACTTGCAGTTGTTGGGAGAACATAATCTCAGCAATGCTTTAGCAGTAGTGGCATTAGGTCGTTACTTAGGTTTGGAATTTGCAGTGATTGCTGGTGCGCTAGCTACTTTTACAGGAGCCAGTCGGCGCTTTGAAAAACGTGGCGAAGTTAACGGCATTCGCTTCATCGATGACTACGCTCATCACCCCAGCGAAATTAACGTCACCCTAGCAGCAGCAAAAATTCAAGCTAATGGATTATTAAACTTTCCCCAAACAAGAGTCGTTGCAGTTTTCCAACCACACCGTTACAGTCGCACCCAAACCTTCTTAACTGAATTTGGTCAATGTTTCTCTAGTGCTGACTTGGTGGTAGTCACCGATATTTACAGTGCTGGTGAACCAAAACAAACTGACATTAGCGGTGAAAGAGTAGCCCAAGAAATTGCGGCTCACCATCCCCAGGTAGTTTACCAACCTTCCTTAAAGGCAGTACATCGCTTTCTGACGGAAAATCTCCAACCAGGCGATCTAGCAATCTTTTTAGGCGCAGGAAACCTGAATCAAATTATTCCCGAAGTAGTGGCCTTTTACGAACAAACTGCTCAAGGAATGCCTCAAGAATATCGCCTGAGAGCCTAAGCTTGAGCCACAAAATTTTTTCTTTGCCTTCCGGTATACAAGCATGGGTTAGGAGTTATGACTGTCTCAAAAGAACTCGTTAACGGCCTGAATGTCGCTAAATTCCAGGTTCAGCGGCACAAAACAGATAATATGAAAACTGAAAAAATTTGTTTGCCTGGTACGGAGTGTTTAGTAAAGTCCCACGTTTCTCTAGCTGGCTTTACTTCGTTTCGCGTCGGTGGGCCAGCAGAATGGTTAGTCGCCCCTAAGCATTTTTATGAATTAGAAGCTAGTTTTGAATGGGGATTAAATCACGATTTACCAATTACTATGTTAGGCGCTGGCTCGAATTTACTGGTTAGCGATCGCGGTTTGTCCGGTCTAGTCATCTGCACTCGCCACCTGCGCCACACTCATTTTGACCACGAAACCGGACAAGTCACCGCAGCAGCCGGAGAACCCTTAGTCCGTCTAGCTTGGAAAGCCGCCGAATTAGGCTGGTCAGGACTAGAATGGGCAGTGGGCATTCCCGGTACAGTGGGTGGTGCTGTAGTCATGAACGCTGGCGCTCACAACGGTTGTATGGCAGATATTTTGGTCGATGCTCATGTCCTCTCCGGCAACGGCTCTCTGGAAATTCTCCCCCCAGAAAAACTAGGATACAACTACCGCACCTCCATACTCCAAGGGGACAAACGCTTAGTAACTCAAGCTACCTTTCAATTGAAACCTGGTAACAACCCAGCTACAGTAATTGCTGCCACTGCTCAACACCTGAAACAGCGTCATAGTACCCAACCATATAATAAACCTAGCTGCGGTAGCGTATTCCGCAATCCCACTCCCCACAAAGCTGGTTGGTTGATCGAACAAACTGGCTTGAAAGGTTATCGCATTGGCGGTGCAACAGTTGCCGAACGTCATGCTAACTTTATTCTTAACTGTGGTGGAGCTACAGCCAACGATATCTTCCAATTGATTCACTATGTACAACAGCAAGTTGAGCGTCATTGGTCTTTATCGTTACAACCAGAAGTGAAAATTTTAGGTGAGTTTCAGCCTATATAGACTTCAGGCTTTGCTAACAGGTTCAATTTTAAGGCAGGAGATTTTAGTGAGGAAAGGGAATCAAGGAGAGATTTTTGCGCGAAAAGGGTGAAGGCGAAGGGGTAAAGCGATCGTTTTCCCTTTCCGGTTTTCCCGATAAACTTTCCTCGTCCTAATACTCCTAGCCTGTGCCAGAATGGGTTACGTATAAACGGATAAATTAGGTTATGTCACAGAAACAGGGATTCGGCTTTGGCTTGGGCAAAATGAAGGAATTGGCCGAAGCTTTTAAGAAAGCTCAACAGGTTCAAGAAGGCGCTAAAAGGCTGCAAGAAGAATTAGAGGTAATGGAAATTGAGGGAGAATCTGAGGATGGTTTAGTTAAGGTGGTTCTCAATGGTAATCAGGAACCACAGCGAGTGGAAATTGCCCCAGAAGCTCTGACTCAAGGTGCAGAGGCTCTGTCTGCGATCGTCACTGCGGCAATGAAAGATGCCTACAGCAAATCAACCGCTACCATGCGCGAACGCATGGAAGAGTTGACTAGCGGGCTCGATCTTCCCGGACTTTAAGAAGCAGGGGAGCAGGGGAGCAGGGGGGCAGGGGGGCAGGGGGGCAGAGGGGCAGAGGGGCAGGGGAGAATGCAAAACTCAGAACTTCCCCACTTTCTTGCTCACTCAAAACCAAAAACTCAACTCCCCCAGTCCCCAGTCCCCAGTCCCCAGTCCCCAGTCCCCAGTCCCCAGTCCCTATTTTTAGAGGCTGGGAGTTTTGCCTGTTTCCGCTTGGCTGGGTATTGTTTGAACGTCAGTGTAGCCCATATTTTCGGCGACTGTACGTAAAACGGAAATTTGTCCTTCAAAGTCGAGTTTTTCGACTTGTGCTAAAGCGTCATTAATCGCTTGCGTTGCTTGGTAATTCTCTGGTAAATCTACCACTGTGTCGCCCATTGCTTGCGCCCAAGCAAACCAAACCATTAGCTGATTGTTTTGTTTTAAAGCACCGTAAGCATGGGAATATTCTGTGTTTTCCCGATTCACAATTTCGCGCATAATTGCTAATTGGCGATCGTCCGATAATTCATAAAAATCCCCTAAAAGTTTCGGTGCTAATTCTGGATCGGTTGCAGTGGGGGCTGCTGGGGTAATTGATTCGCCCATTTTCTCATAAACAAAATAGAGTAGGGCTAACTTTTCGTCTGTGTTTAGCGCATTAAAAGCATCAACAACTTTTAGAGTTTCTTTTGATAACGCTTGAGACTTGATGGTGTTTTGATTTAAAACCATAGTTTTCCTTCCCATAAATTCGAGTAGTTCAAATTCAAGGAATAACAAGCTTTTTGGGAGAAAATCCCCTGGCTATAGGTAGAGTTTTAGACATATTTAGAGAGCGAATAATTTTCTCTCAAAAGGTGGATTTGGAATCTATCGCAAGAGAGTCAGAATAACAAGGATAGCTCTTTTATGCTTGGTGAGTAAGTCTAAAAAACAGGAAAAGCAAAATATTATGTCTGAAAAAGTGAATCCTCAATCTAACCAAGCACCTACTCATGATGCTCAATTAGCTGCGGAAAATATGGCGAAAGGTAATGAGCAAACACCTGCTGTAGATACCGAAGCTGACTATGAAGCATCGAAGGCTTTTAGTGTTAGTGAAATCGATCGCACTGGCGAAGGTGCTCAAGCAGCAGCAAAGGCGACAGCACCCAATTTGGAAGTACCAAAACCCCAAGAAAGTGCGCCTAAAGCAGAAGCGACAGGCAACCCAGATGATTATTTAGATATGGCTAGAGACGTTCATCCTGCCGATCGAGAAGCGAAAAATGTTGATGATGAAATAGTGCAGAAAGCTATGAAAAAAGGCGAAGCTGCTAAGTAATATTCTAGAGTTTGTAGTAGCGACTTTAGTCGTACATTTTCGGGATAACGCACTAAAGTGCTGACAACGAACTTTTAGTTATTGGTGTATTTGTAGCGGTGGAAATAGTAAATATAAGCTCAACCAAATTAACTGGTTGAGCATTAACTTTTAAAGGACTTTTGAGCGTATCCCGGCGATCGGCAAACATAGCAGCTTTGTGGAATTAGAAACATAAGCTCTTTGCCGGAAAACATCGTAGTTATTCCGTTCGATCGCATTTAGGATTCTTTGATACAGCATCAAAGCTGCCCAAATAGGCCAACGGGAGTCAGAACTGAGGGCGCGAATGCCCTTTTCTGCTAATACGAAATACTTGCGTGCCCGTTGAATTTGGAAACGCATTAATTCGCGCCACCGATCGTCAACTACGCCGTTAAATAGATCGGCTTCGGTGTAATTAAACAAAGCCAATTCTTCTAAAGGTAGGTAGATGCGTCCCCGACGGGCATCTTCTCCGACATCGCGGAGAATGTTAGTTAATTGGTTGGCTATTCCTAATGCGATCGCTTCTTCTGTAGGAATATAAACTTCTCGATCTTTGTTCCAAGGGGCAGTGTAAATAGTCTTATCAACACCGATGACAGCAGTAGACATTAACCCAACTGTACCAGCGACCCGATAACAGTAGAGGTTGAGTTCTTCAAAAGTCTCGTATCGACTGCGGTATAAGTCCATTCGTTGACCTGCAATCATATCCCGGAATGGTTCAATGTCCATCGGGTAACGTTGCAGGGTATCAACTAAAGCGACATCTTGATCGTCTTGGGGAATGCCAGCAAAGACAGATTCTAGCTGTTGTTCCCAGCGATCGAGAGTTTCGTCGGTGGTGTTGACTGATTGGGGGCCATCTACGAGTTCATCTGTCCGACGGCACCAAGCGTAAATAGCCCAAATTGCCCGACGCTTGGCCTCCGGCATTAGTAATGCGCCTAAATAAAACGTCTTGGCGTATTTAGCTGTAATTTGACGACAGAGTTCGTAGGATTGCTCCAAAGAGGCCAGCGTTCTCATGCGAGGGTAATTAGACAGTTGCAGCATTGGTCGCAGGCTGGGAGGTGATTGGGGTTGTGTTTACCTTTTTTGCTGTTTGCGGGTGTGCTTCAGCGATCGCCTGCGCTGTCAGCTTACCAGAAAGTACGGCACCTTCCATACTGCCTAAATAACGTTGCATGGTGTAACTACCTGCAAGATAAAAATTACTAATAGGAGTAGTTTGGGTAGGACGGTGTTGTTGACGACCTGGAATTGCCTTGTAGACTGAGCGAGGCGTTTTTACAATGTGATATTTCAGCAATTTGGCTGGCTTATCACTATCAAAGTGGTGCGGGAAGAGTTTTTTCAACTCTGCCATTGTCGCTGCCACAATGTCTGCTTCGGAGCGATCGATCCAATCTTTCGCGGGTGCTAAAACTAGTTCTAGCATCGAGCGATCGGGATTGGCGTATTCCCGGCAGGTGTTACTCATGTCGGCGTAGACGCTGAGTAAGTCGGAACGGGAGAATAGCAGTTGATCGATGTCTGTGAGTTTGCGATCGAACCACAAATGTAAATTAATTACAGGCACACCTTCCAAACCTTCCAGCTTTTGGAAAAATTCCATTTGCTGCCAAGGTTTAGGCAACATCACTTTTACCACATCCACCGACATCGCGGAAACATAAACATCTGCCGTCAAAATCTCATCGGGTGCGCCGTTGAGTCCGCGAATCACAAAATGTTTAACTGTGCCATCTTCGTTGAGGACAATTTCCTTAAGCGGCGAGTTAATCCGAACTTCGCCCCCACGTTGGGTAATATAGTCCGCTAAAGGCTGACACATCCGTTCGGTAGGAGATCCATCCAAAAAGGCGATTTTCGAGCCGTAACGCTCTTGCAGGAAGCGATTAAGCGCCGTTAATGGAATAGTTGCGGATACTTCATCAGGATTAATGAAGGTGAGAGCTTTGGAAGCCGCGATAAAGATATCAGTGTTTACTTTTTCGTCAACACCTTGTCTTCTCAGCCATTCCAAAAGCGAGTATTTGTCCATTTCCTCGACGTACTTTTGTCCCCGAACTACAGCCGGAAGTAGTCCAATGGCAAAGCGAATTTTCTGCTCCCAAGTCAGCATATCCTTGTTCCGCAAAATCGACAAAATTACGTTGATTGGTGCGGGGATATCGGGAACATCAAAACGGGAATATGTTCCAGGTTTTTCTGGTTGGTTGAAAATTAGTGTATGTTCTTTCCACTGGAGCCGATCTTCGATGTCCAATTCCTTGAACAGTTGAAGCATATTGGGATAGGCTCCAAAGAAAGCGTGTAATCCAGTTTCGTACCAGTCGCCGTCTTTGTCTTTCCATGCAGCCACTAATCCTCCTAGTACGTCTCGGCTTTCTAGGACGATCGGGGTGTGACCGACATCTGTGAGATATTTAGCGCAGGAAAGTCCTGCTAGACCTGCTCCAGCGATCGCAACTCGCATTGATATGGTTTTACCCTTAATTTTGCTTGCGTCTTTATCGCTCTCATTATACTTTACAGTCCGTTACATTTTGCAAAAAATGTCAGAATTGGGGATTGGGGACTGGGGATTAGGGACTGGGAATTGTTTATTTTTTTCTCTCTGGGACAGAGTAACTATTTTTCAATTATTAAATCTATTGCTTGTTGAATTATTTCTTCTTGATTAACTAATTTGCCTAATTCTTCTGTTTGATATTGTCCTTCAAAAGCTTCTAATGCTGCTTTTTCCAAAGCCAAATCGTAAGCTTCTTGTAAAGTTTCTCTTAATTCATCTTCAGTCATGTAAGTTCCTTTAGCTTTGTGGCGGCGATTGGTGCGTTGAATTTGCGTAACTGAATTACGAATTGACAGATTCCAAGACCTAGTAGTGCGATTTTCGGCTGCTTGTTTAATCAGGTGCAATAATAAAATGATGCCATAACTAAATATTTTGTTTAATTTATCAGATTTACTCATTTCTTCGAGTTCTTCTACGATTAACAAAGCTTCTGCGATATTGCCTTGATGTAGTAATTCTTTTAGAGTGATTAGTTCTTCCATTAGCTTGATTACTCCAGTGGTAATGGGAATTAGAAAAACATTTTGATATTGCATAATTTTCACCTAGACGGACGAACAACTCGAATTAATTTACCTCTCAAGTCTTCTTCATTAGAAATAGCTTCGTTAATGCGAGTTGCCAGCCGATTTCTATCTAGATCATCTGTACAAACAATGATACCATCGTGGTCGGTTTGTAAACGGTGTAGTCGGATAAAATCATAACGATTGATTGTCAAAACTGCCCGATTATTATTTACAGCAAATGCCAAAACTTCTGGATCGGGAATGCCAAGATTTGCATTTCCAGCTTCTTGAACTGTGAGGACATCATGACCCATAGTGCGTAATAATTCGCTAACTATGCGTGGAAAATGTTCATCTGCATAGAGACGCGCCATAGTTAAGCTTCCTCATTCTTTTTGATTGCTGCTTCAATTTCATCTGGATTTGCTTCAGCATAAGCCCAAGCATTTACCAAGTCTGCGGCAGTAAGATGTGGATAGTCATCTAAAAGCTGTGCCTCAGTAATGCCTAAACGACGAGATTCTATCAACGACCAAATGGGAATGCGAGTTCCAGCAATTCTGGCATCACCTCCACACACGCCTGGAGTTTTTTCAATACCTTGCCAAGTGTCACTTAGACTTTGGGCTAATAGTTGAATTACTTGGGTTTTTTCGGCAGGTGTTAATGCCAGGAGTTTTGGTTCTAATTCTTTGAGTGTCATAGAATATTTGGGTTATCAGAAATATTTTAGTTAAGATTTTAGCGGATATCTGCTTGTTAGTACCAAATATGATAGGTAAATTAGGATAATATTAAAATTACTCAAACTAAGAGCCATGAATCCAACGCAACAATTTACAGCCATTATTGAACGTGAGGGAAATGGATATGTATCCTTTTGCCCAGAATTGGATATTGCTAGTCAGGGTGATAGTATTGAAGAAGCACGAAATAATCTGATTGAAGCATTAGAATTATTTTTTGAAACGGCTGATTATTCAGAAATTCAACATCGCTTGCATACGGAAGTATTTGTAACTCGCGTAGAGGTAAAAATTGGGTAGATTGCGGGTATTGTCAGCGGCGGAGGTTTGTCATATTTTGGCAGAAAATGGTTTTGTCCAAGTTCGACAGCGTGGTAGTCATATTATTATGCAGAAAAAATTGCCTGACACAACTGTGACTGTTCCCGTGCCAAATTACTCAGAGATAAAAATTGGTACTTTGCAATCTATTATTCGTCAGTCTGGGTTGCCCAGGTATCTTTTTGAAGTAAATGAGTAGTAAATAGTGGATGCGATCGCATTTCTCAAAGGCGATCGAAACTTGGGCGATCGCATTTCCCAAACCTCCAAAAATGCAATTAATAAAGAAAAGAATCCGGGTGGATATTGCCCACCCTTAAATAAATTTTCGATTACAGCGTTACCTCTCTATCCAACCAATTAACCAAATCAGCAACCTCCGAAAAATCTAACTTGGAAGAGTTTTTCCTCTTCTTCATTTAGGGGTAAAAAGAAATCCACAAAGCCAGATAACAACTCAAGTTCTTCTTGAGAAAGCTGTTGCTGATTCATTAATTTGCCTCAGTTTTAATGATTTTTCCCAAGTGATTCTGCTACGGAGTTGTATGATTTTCCAGCCAATCAACTAAATCGGCAACATTAGAAAAATCTAATAAAGCCTCACCCAACTCCTCCAATTTCTCAACAGATAAACTGCGAATTTTCTCCTCTAAATCAGGAGCGACACTGCCAAGACGACGGTTAAGCAGGCGCAGAACAAAGGACAAAGCTTCTAGCTGTCGTCCTTGCTCTAGTCCTTGCTCTATTCCTTGTAGTTCCCAACTGGTAACAATCTCCATAACTACCTCCCTTGCAGATGGTTCAATTGTACTAATTTCAGCTTGGAGAAGTCGTTCTTCTTCAGCTGTCAGACGTAAATAAGTGTCAATAAACCCGGAAATCAGTTTCATTCGTGCTTTATCTAACCGTAAGGTAGCCATCAAGCACAAACATTCAAATTTCACGCGCCGACGATCTTTTGGTGCTATTTTCATTTTTGCCATTAATGCACTAGCTACCGGATTTTGGTAACGCAGAAAATCTCGCCAGTTAAGGCGATTTAGCTGAATTACTCGATAATTAAATTCCAGTACCCGGAAATCGGGGAAATCAACTCGATGAAAGGTTGGTTCTGGACGTTGGGGCACGTCGTAGGAAAATAAAGCAATGGGATAAACTGGCAAAGCGTGTTTTTCGTACAATCGGGCAAAGTAGCGAAACATTCTTTTACTGAAGTCGCCTCTTGCTTCTGATTGGTGTTCGGTGTGAATCAAGAAAAATGATTCTTCACCTCGAAACCTTACTTTTGCCACTAAGTCGGCTTCGTATTGTTCGCCTGCGGTAACATCGGTGAAAATCTCTTTATCCAGAAAAGTCAGCGAGTCACGTTCTAGATATGTTGCTACTTCGGGGAAAAATAACTCGATGAACTCGAAAAAGAAGGTTGTTAGTAGTTCTTTGAATAAACGATCGTGGTCAATCATCGCTAGATGCTACACCTAGATGATGTGAAAATTTTATAGCGATCGCCAAGACGGGCGGGTTTTGTTGTTAACTTTCTGCTGAGAGTACTAAATTATCTACTAAACCCGCCCCTACAAATCAAAACTTTTGTTCGCCTCAGCCTTTCCCCGATGTATCTGCCCTTGGCAAGATAGAATAATTTCAGCAATAGTTCTCAACATTATTTAATAGAGGCGAGGAGAACAGTAACGCATGGGAAAGGTAGTCGGCATTGACTTGGGTACAACAAACTCAGTGGTAGCTGTGATGGAGGGTGGCAAACCCTTGGTAATTGCCAATGCCGAAGGAATGCGGACTACTCCCTCTGTAGTTGGCTTTAACAAGGATGGGGAACGTCTGGTAGGGCAAATGGCGCGGCGACAAGCGGTGCTTAATCCGCAAAACACTTTTTATGGGGTGAAGCGGTTTATCGGGCGTAAGTATACGGAAATTAGCCCAGAGTCGAAGCGAGTGCCTTACACGATTCGCAAGGATGAATTGGGAAATATTAAAATTAAGTGTCCCCGTCTGACTAAGGATTTTGCACCAGAGGAAGTTTCGGCAATGGTGCTCAAAAAGTTGGCGGATGAAGCCAGTCGTTACTTAGGACAGCCAGTTACAGGGGCGGTAATTACGGTTCCGGCATATTTTAACGATTCGCAACGGCAAGCGACAAGAGATGCGGGAAGAATTGCAGGTTTAGAAGTTAAGCGGATTCTTAATGAGCCAACAGCGGCGGCTTTGGCTTATGGTTTGGATAAGCGGGAAAATCAAACTATTTTGGTGTTTGATTTGGGTGGTGGCACTTTTGATGTGTCGATTTTAGAAGTTGGTGATGGGGTTTTTGAGGTTAAGGCGACTAGCGGCGATACTCAGTTGGGGGGGAATGATTTTGATAGTAAGATTGTTGATTGGTTGGCGGAACAATTCTTGGAACAGGAAGGGATTGATTTAAGACGCGATCGCCAATCTTTACAACGCTTAATGGAAGCAGCAGAAAAGGCAAAAATTGAGCTTTCTGGTGTGAACGTTACGGAAATCAATTTACCATTTATTGCGGCAACTCAAGATGGCCCAGTACATTTGGAAACTCGGTTAACTCGATCGCAATTTGAAAGCTTATGCACCGATTTAGTTAGCCGTCTCCGCAGACCTGTAAAACGCGCTTTGGCTGATGCCAATATGTTGCCAGAAGATATCGATGAAGTGGTACTTGTTGGCGGCGGAACGCGAATGCCAATGGTGCAAGACTTGGTAGAAAGTATTATCGATCGCGAACCTAATCAAAACATCAATCCTGATGAAGTTGTCGCTGTTGGTGCAGCAGTTCAAGCGGGAATTTTAGCAGGAGATTTTAAAGATATCCTGTTATTAGATGTGACTCCGCTATCTTTGGGATTGGAAACAATTGGCGGAGTAATGAAAAAGTTAATTCCTCGCAATACGACAATTCCTGTGAGAAGATCTGACACTTTCTCGACCGGAGAAAACAACCAAACAATGGTGGAAATTCACGTTCTCCAAGGGGAACGGGAAATGGCAAGAGATAATAAATCTTTGGGTCGATTTAAGTTGTTAGGAATCCCACCTGCGCCGAGAGGAATTCCCCAAATTCAAGTTGCTTTCGATATCGATGCTAACGGGATTTTGCAAGTCACAGCTTTAGATAGAAGCACGGGTCGAGAACAAACAGTTACGATTCAAGAAGCTTCGACTTTGAGTGAAAGTGAAGTGCAAAGAATGATTCGGGAAGCTGAGGAATATGCGGAAGTCGATCGCTTACAAAGAGAGAGAATTGAAAAGCGAAATCGTGCTGAATCTTTAGCGACTCAAGCAGAAAGACAACTACGAGAAGTAAGTATAGATTTCGGAATGCAATTTGCTAATGAATTTCGTTACCGCATCGAAAGTTTAGTCCGAGAATTGCGCGATTATTTAGCCAGAAATGATGATGCGGGAATCGATCGAACTCAAGCAGATTTGCAAGATATTCTATACGAAATGAATCGGGAAGTGCGTCTGCGTTATACCGAAGAAGAAGACGATTTATTTGGATCGATTCGTCGCGCATTCTCTGGCGATGATGATGATGAAGACTTCGATTTTAGAGACAGAGATAGACCTTACTACGGTAATAATAATCGCGATTATGACGATCGCCGTTATGACGATCGGTACAGCGATCGGCGTTATAGCGATCGTAGCGATCGCTCCTACAATGGTACAGGTTCTAGTCGTTCTCGCAATACTTCTGATGGCATTGGAACAGGTCGAAGAAGCCAACAACCGCAAAGACAAGATTGGGATGATGATGATGATGATTGGTTCTAATTTGTCATAGTAAATAGTCACTTGTCATTGGTCAATAGTATTTCCAATCATACAGAAATGACCAATGACAAATAACCAATAGCTAATGACAAAAAACCAATGTGAAATGACAAATAACTATGGAAAACTTTAGAAACTATTACGAAATTCTGGGTGTTCCCAGAGAAGCATCAGCAGAAGAAATCAAAAAAGTCTATCGGAGACTAGCAAGACAATATCATCCTGATTTAAATCCGGGAAACAAAGAAGCCGAAGAAAAATTTAAAGATATTGGTGAAGCTTACGAAGTCCTTTCCGATACCGATAAACGTGCCGAATACGATCAGTTTAGTCGCTATTGGAAACAAAGAGGATTTGCGGGAAATCGATCGGCAAAAGGCGGCAAAAGTTGGTTTAATAAAGATCGAGATGACAAAGATGATGACTATTACAGCCAATTTACTGAATTTGGTCAATTCATCGATGAACTACTAGGACGCAGTGGCAATAAAAAAGTCCGGGTAGCAACGGAAAACGAGATGAATTCCCGCGCTAAAGTCGCAGAAGATGAATTTCGTCCCGGCAATACTAAAGTTAGTTATACCGTCACTTCTCGTCCAACTCGCAAAGATATTGAAGCGCGATTAACTTTACCTTTAGAAAGAGCTTACACTGGGGGAGTAGAAAGAATTCGCTTAGAAGATGGACGTAGTTTAGAAGTAAATATGCCCCCAGCAATGGTAACAGATCAACGGATTCGTTTGAAAGGTCAAGGCATTGGCGGTGGCGATCTTTATCTGAAAATTACTGTTACTCCTCACTCATTTTATAAGTTGGAAGGTGCAGACATTATTTGCCAATTGCCGATTACTCCCAGTGAAGCAGTTTTAGGCGCACCAGTGCAAGTACCAACTTTAGATGGAAGAGTGAAAATGAACATTCCTCCGGGTGTAAAATCAGGTCAAAGATTGCGCCTTGCTAATAAAGGTTATCCGCTGGAAGATGGAAGTCGGGGCGATCAATTGTTGGAAATTCAAATTGTGATTCCCAAAGAGATTAGTTCTAGGGAAAGAGAACTTTATGAAAAAATCCGCCAAATTGAAACCTTTAATCCGCGTGCGGATTTACCAATTTAACAATTGAGAGGTTTAATTACCGTTACAATCAAGTATAAAGTTAAATAAGATAATACCAGTCGAATTATGACTTTGGGCAATTTGCGCGACCTGTATCAACAGGTAATTCTAGAACGATATAAATCACCCAAGCACAAGGGTAAAACTAATCCGGTGCATCGGTATCAGAAAGGGCATAATCCTTCCTGTGGCGATACTATTGAATTGTCGTTGCAGCTAAGTGATGCTGGCGACAAGATTTTAGATGTCAAATTTGAGGGGGAAGGCTGTGCAATTTCGATGGCTTCTGCTGATTTAATGGCGGAAGCTTTGAAGGGAAAAACTGTTACCGAAGCTTTGGAAATGGTGGAACGTTTCCAACAAATGATGAAAGGCGAGGCGGAGTTTCCCAAGGAGTTGCGAAAGTTAAATGTTATGCAAGGGGTTGCCCAATTCCCCGTGCGAATTAAATGTGCTAATCTGACTTGGCACGCTTTAAAAGCGGCGTTGCAATCAACTGGTGATGCTGAGTCAAATGGCTTTATCAGCAATGAGAAAGAGGAAGCTTAATTAAAGTTTTTTTGAGCTTTTAAGCTGAGATTTACTGACTGAAATCAATCCAAAATTGCAGGGTTTATGCTAACAACAACTGATTTTTTAATTGCTGGTAAGTGGGCGGGAATTCTAACTTTAGGTTGCGCCGCTTTAACTCTAATCGCTTTTGTTTTTAAGTGGGGATTTCGCTTTAGATTTGTTGGTGCTACTGGGTTTATGGGGGTACTGACTGGTGGTTTATTTGCTTTAGGTTTAGGGTTGTTTACTCATACTACTATTCCTGGTGCAATTCGCTATTCAGTAATTTTTGATAATGGGGCAAATTTAGTTTCGATCGCACTTCCCCCCACAATAACTCAATCTGAATTAGATGCAACTTTGCGTCAAGCCGCAGCAGATTTGTTTTCTTATGGCAGATTAGGTGGTAGCGATGGTTTAGTAATTCGTGCTAGAACAATGATTCACCCAGAAGCGGGAGTTTCGCAACCGCTGGTTTTGGGCGAGGTTAGACGATCGCTAACCAACCGCGCAGATGATAATTTGGCAGTAAATATCTACGCCGAAAATCTCGCTAAACTACCCAAACCAACTGCTTAATAAAAGTTTGTTTTCAAAACTTTTATTCCGATAAATTTAGAATTTCCAAAAACGGGGTTTTTTGACCTATTTGTGTCAAAAAACCCCTTCTATTTGCCGAATTAGCTATTTTGTTAAGTATTTATAGGAAATTCTCAAACTTTCATAATAAATCTAGCTTCATACTCATAACCTCTATCCAAAGTTACAAAAATATATTAGTTACAAAGAAAGGATATAAATTTCTAAGCGACCTAAAGGGTATTTTAAGAGTAACAGAATAGCAAACATACTGACTTAGGAGGATGTAAAATAATGGGGCGTTACCGAGTTCGAGCGATTATCCTAGCAGGAGCCATTAGTGTTTTTGCTGTTTGGGTGGCTCCTGTGCGATCGCAAGAGCAAGAACCAGCAGCAGAGGCTAATGCTGAACAGGTAGAAGCAGTTACACCAGCAAAACCAGCAGATCCTAAAGCAGCAAAAACAACCAAAGAGCTTGATATTCCAGTAGATGAACTGAAATTACTGGTTAAGCCTCTCACCTTAGAACAATTGCAAGTCGAAGCAGCTGGTTGGATGTTAGCACTGCAAAACAAAGCCCAAGAAATCAGCGAAGCTGAAGTTACGATCAAGCGACAAAATCTAGCTATTGCTAAACAGAAAGAAGGTGCTGATGCCCTAGAAAAAGCTAAACAAGCTTTAGAAGAAGCGCAGACAGTTCAAAAAGGTGCTACCCCTGGTTCACCACAATATCAAGAAGCAGCCAAAAAGGTAGAAGAAGCTCAAGAAAACTTGAAAAAAGCGCAAGAAGCTGTTGAAGAAGCCAAAAAAACTAAAGCTGATTTAAACAAAGACGCAACAGCACGTGAAGCATTAGAAAAAGCTCAGAAAACAGGCAATTTAGATACAGCTAAACAAACTCTTGAGCAAACCAAAGCCGATCAAGATAAAATGAGGGCTGGCTCTCTAGCTTATCAAGACGCAAGCAAAAAGATCGAAAAACTAGAAGCTGCGATCAAAGAATTTGAAGATGCTCAAGAAGCACAAAAGGGTGCTAAGGAAGATTCACCAGAATATAAGAAAGCTACCGAACAGCTAGAAAAAGCAGATGCAGCCATAGAAAAATTACTCAAAGAGTTTGGAGTTAATCAAACTGATAAAACTAAGCAGTCATCTCAAGATCTGAACAAAGCTACAGCGGCGCTGGAAAACACCGAAATAGAAAACAATTCAGCGGAGAAAGTTGCTGGTTTACCTGGAGTGGTAAATAACGAACAGCAGCTGCAACAAAAAGAACAACAGCTGGAAAAAACACAGGAAAAGTTGGAAAAGAGTGCGGAAATAGAAGCGGAAGCGAAGAATCAACTCGTTACTACTGTTACCGAACTGCAAGGACAACAAACGGCGCTGATCGATCGCTTGAACGTAGTCCTAGACGAACTAGAAAAAAAAGGCGGCGATCCCAAACCTTACCGCCAATACATACAAGCAATTAGCACCGTCGAAGTGGATACCAAAGACACCGAAGGGCTAGGCTTACGGCTGGTCAGCTGGGCACAATCTAGCGAAGGCGGTTTGCGCTGGGCAGGTAATATCGGTAAATTCTTTGGGATTATGATTGCCTCAGTCATTATCTCTCAAATCCTGGGTATGATGCTCAACCAGATACTTTTCAGATTTGGCAATACATCAGCCATTATGCGTCAATTTCTGGTCATGCTCGTCAAGCGTGGCGGAGTTGTCGTCGGTTTCTTGTTAGCTTTAACAGCACTAGAAGTCAGCCTTGGCCCAGTTTTAGCCTTACTTGGGGGTGTGAGTTTCGTCCTCGCCTTCGCACTGCAAAGCAATCTGGGTAACTTAGCCAGCGGTTTGATGATCATGGTTAACAAACCCTTTGATGTGGGCGACGAAGTGAAAATCGGATCGCTTTGGGGATGGGTGGATGCTATTACCATAGCCAACACCAGAATCAAAGGTTTTGGCGGTCAAATCTTCACTCTTCCTAACAACAGTGTTTGGAATGATACGATCGAAAACCTCAGCCACGATAAAAACCGCAAAATCATGCTCTCGTTCCGAGTTGGCTTTGACGAAAATCTACAAGAGGTAGAAGCACTAATTGTAGAAACTCTCAAATCTCACCCCAAAGTTCTCGCAGATCCCGCTCCTAGTACTTTCGTGTGGCAGATTGAAGATTACTATATTAGTATATTTGCTGGTGGATGGACGAAGAAAGATGATTTTTGGGAAACCTACGCAGATATTATTCGCCTAATTCAAAAACGGTTTAACGAAGAAGGCATTAACCTTGCTGCTATTCCTAAAGCGATCGAAATTCAACAAGAATATCACGAAACTAATGGCAAGACTCACCATCTACCTGCGGCTGCGGAAATTCCTCCACAGCCAGCTAACGTAGAAAGCTAATTACCTACGAAGTAGATTCTTTTTTCTTCTCGCTTTCTAACCGACTAATTTCTGCTAATAATCCTCGCAAAATCAAATTAACACTACCACTACTCATTCTCACCATATCCCAATTTTGGATATGGTTTTTTAATGTCCCATTTTGGTCAGTGCTAACCTCCCTTTGTTCAATCAAAAAAAACCGGATTAACTAGCAGCGTTCAGGTTAGCAACCAAACCATACACTGATACGTAATCTTCAAATTCTTGTAAGTCAACAGTGCCATTTTTATCGCTGTCGAGAATGTTGAACAGATAATCAGTGATGTGTCTTCTGACTTCTTCAGGGCTACGTTCGCCTACTGTTAAATCTTCAATCATGCCTAACAGTTCCAAAATCTCGTCTTTATCCAGTGATTTACTGCCATCTTTATCTAATTCTAGGAACAGTTTTTTGATATCTTCTGTTGCCATTCTTGAGGATTGCAATGTTTCTCGCAATATGTCATTGCTGAAAAGATTCATGAACAAAACTTGCTCAATTATGGGGATGCAGAAGAAACCTAGTGCTGCCCAAAAAGCGGCATATTTCAAAGTGTCTGGATTAGGAACTACGCTAACTGCGCTCATGAATAGGGCAGCCCAGAGGAAAAAGTTGGGATTCACTAATAGAATGTAAGCGTCTTGTGCTTCTGCTTTAATGATTTTCCCGTTGGAAAATACGTAAGTTAAGGTAGCAGCTAAACGCATGAAGAAAAAGACTAATACTGCTAGTGCTAGTTGTTGTAAACAGGCGATCGATCGCTCAGGCGCAGCTGAAGTAAATAAGTCGGAAATAATAGTATGTGGGGTAAACTGAAAACCTGTAAATAAAGCCATAATTGCCACAGCTAAAACGCCGATAAATTTCCAGTTTTTACTGTGGTGATTTGATTCTACAGGAGATTTCCTTCGCCAATATTGGGCGATCGCACCCGGAATTGCTAAACCGACAATTAAAATGACAAAGAAAAAGTTCAAACTGTCAACTTTAATTGGCAAAGGTGCGATCGCAAATGTCACCAGAAGCGCAAAAGGTGCAATTATCGACAACAACCGAGACAGCACCGCAGAGGGATAAAGATTACCGCCCCAAAGTACTGATAAAACTGGCGAAGTCAAAGCTGGGGGCACCATCCAAAATAACACCCACAAAATTTTGTATAAGTCTGCTGGACTTTGATACAAAACTCCCGAAAATATTAAAAATAGTCCGATCGCCCATCGGACAAACATCCAACCATAGACAATAGATTTTACAGTCGGAGTTACTTTCCCCCTAGTCCCAGCGAAGTCAATATCCAGATAAGTGTAAAAAGTTGAAACTGCCAAACAAGCAACAATTAACCAAGTAAAAACTGGCGGAAGCAGTTGATAATCCGAAGCACTAAAAGCTCTTGCCAAACTACCCACTAAAAATGACACAGCATAGAGCAAAATCGCCCACATAATCGAAAGATCGTTGAACTTTTTCCGTAACTCCGCACTACCGCTAGATTCTTTATCACGGAATTTAGTCAATTCTTCCTTACTCAGAGCCTTACCATTTGGCAATTTTAAATGTTTATAAGCCGTTGGTGGTAAGCCACTTAAATAAAGTGCTAAAGGCTCCAAAACATATTGATGGCACACTACGAGAACATCTTCACCTTGTTCCAAATGGGGAACAACTTTTTCCCGGTAAAAAATAGCAGCCCTGGCATAAACTTGGTCTATTTTTTCCCCAGCTGGAGGTGCTTCGTTATGGGAATGTAACATTTCCTCGAAGCCTTCATAGCCCAGAGCAAGACGCAACAAATTTAGATTTCTCCCCGCAAAAATTCCAAAAGATTTCTCACCAATTCGGTGATCGATATTAATCGGAATATCGGCTGATTTGAGAGATTGACTCACATCAACTGCAATTTGACAAGTTTGCCGCGCCCTTCTCATGTGCGAAACATATACAGCATCAAATTTGATGCCTCTTTTCTTAATATCCAATCCAGCGCGACGTGCTTGCAACTTACCAAATGCTGTTAATCCAACATCCAGCACCCCCGCAAAAATATTGCGTTCGTTGCTAGTACTTTCACCATGCCTAATAAAATAGACTTGCCCTGTTTTGTTCTGTTTTTCTATTGTCCCATCAGGATTTTCTGTGGGTACTTTTAGAGAATTATCAAGTTGTGCCATGATTTATTTATTCCGCGATTGAGACTTGGAATTCAACTCAAAATTTTACTTTTTGACTAGAAGTAACTTAATGAACAACTTTTAGGATTAGAATAAATTTTATCCTAATATATAATAAAAAGTTTAATAAATCTTTGCATTACTAAATTTTCAACTTACTGTAACACTTCATCATCTGAGTTGTGTTTACCGATAACTATTTAATCTAGCACTTTTTGTAAATAAGTAAAAGCCGTAAGTAGGTAAGGGAGAAGATGTTGAAAAAAGACTGTTACGTAAGAGATTTTAGAGATCGAATTACTTAAAAAAAGAGAGAATTTACACAAAAGCAAGTTTTTGTTACTTAAAGTACAATAAGACAATCGGCTAACCGTAGTATAATCAAATTATTCCATACTGAGAAAAAATAAAACTGTCTCGTAAGGTGCGAAACGCTTTGCTAGCTCTGGCGACAACCAGGTAGTGATTACGAGCAAGAAGTGCCATATTTTACAGTAAGTTTCTCATCACTGGGATAATAGCTAACAGTTAAATTCAATAGCTCGTAAGGAGTACAAAATGCGAATTGCTCGTAATATTACAGAACTAATTGGACGCACCCCCTTAGTACAATTAAATCGAATTCCGCAATCAGAAGGATGTTTAGCGCAAATTATTGTTAAGTTGGAAGGGATGAATCCAGCTGCTTCTGTGAAAGACAGGATTGGTGCAAGCATGATTCAAGCAGCAGAAGAAGCGGGATTAATTGAGCCCGGAAAAACTGTTTTAGTCGAGCCAACTTCTGGTAACACAGGCATCGCTTTGGCAATGGTAGCAGCTGCCAAAGGCTACGAATTAATTCTCACTATGCCAGAGACAATGAGCACCGAAAGACGGAATATGCTCAAAGCTTATGGTGCCACATTAGAATTAACTCCAGGCATGGAAGGAATGCGGGGAGCAATTAAGCGTGCGGAAGAAATTGCTGCTACCATTCCTAATGGTTATATGTTGCAACAATTTCGCAACCCAGCTAATCCAAAAATTCACCGGGAAACTACTGCCGAAGAAATTTGGACTGACACCGATGGAGAAGTAGATTTTTTAATTGCTGGTGTTGGTACTGGTGGGACTTTAACCGGAGTAGCGGAAGTAATTAAACAGCGTAAACCGAGTTTTCAAGCAATAGCAGTTGAACCTGTTAATAGCCCAGTACTTTCTGGGGGAAAACCTGGGCCGCATAAAATTCAAGGTATTGGTGCTGGGTTTGTTCCCGAAGTTTTGCAAGTGGAATTAATTGACGAAGTAATTCAAATTACAGATGATGAAGCGATGTATTTTAGTCGTCGTTTAGCTAGGGAAGAAGGTTTGCTTTCTGGTATTTCTTCCGGTGCCGCTTTAGCCGCAGCAATTAAAGTTGGCAAACGGGAAGAAAATGCAGGTCGTTTAATTGTGATGATTCAACCCAGTTTTGGCGAACGTTATCTCAGTACACCTTTGTTCCAAGAACCTCTTTTGGAAACTGCTACTCTCAAATAAATAGGTTCGTTGTAGGGACTTTAGTCCTTTTACTGAGATCTTGCACCTGCATTTTACCCCGCCCGGAAATTGATTTCCGGGCGGATTTTGGGTTCGACTGAAGTCGTTAGTACGAACTTTTAGTGACTGGTGACTAGTTGAGTTAGGCGGATACATTCTTGGGCAATTGCCCAATCTTCTTGAGTATGAATTACTAAAATTTTTACTGAGGAATCAGGTGTGGAAATATCTCGATCGACAGGTTTGTGATTATTTTTTTCTACGTCAATTTTCAATCCAAAAAACTCAAAAGATTCACAGACATCGGCACGCAAATCAGCGGCATTTTCGCCAACTCCGGCGGTAAATACTAAGGCATCTATACCGCTTAAAGTGGCAATCATTGCGCCAATAAATGAGCGTAAAATGTGAACGTAAACATCGTAGGCGAGTTTAGCACGGGCGTTACCTTGGGCGATCGCTTGCTCAATTAATCGCATATCCGCAGATACTCCCGAAAGTCCTAAAAATCCCGATCGACGATTAAAAATATCATCGATTTGTTCACCTGTATGACCTCTTCGCAACAAATCAATAATAATTCCTGGGTCAATATCTCCTGAACGAGTTCCCATCATTAATCCAGCAGTGGGAGTAAATCCCATTGTGGTATCAATGCTATGTCCATTTTTCACTGCTGCTAAAGAACAACCATTGCCTAAATGACAAGTTACTAACTTTAATGATGTTAAATCTTTGCCTAAAAGTTGGGCTGCACGTTGGGAAACATATTGGTGACTAATACCATGAAATCCGTAGCGACGAATTCCATGCTGATAAAATTCATAAGGTAGGGGATAGACAATAGCTTCTTCGGGCATTTTGGCATGAAAAGCTGTGTCAAAAACCGCAATTTGGGGCACTTTTTCGCCTAAAATATTTTCTATTGCTTCAATTCCCTGTAGATTAGCTGGGTTGTGTACGGGGGCAAATTTGGCGAAATTGGCGATCGCGTCTTTAACTTCTTGACTAATTAAAGTACTTTCGTGATACTTATCTCCTCCATGTACCACCCGATGACCAACACAATCAATTTCTGCTAAATTATCAATTACTTTAGTCTCACCTTGCCACAAAGTTTGCAGCATATACTCAACAGTTTCTTGCCGAGATTCCGCCTTTAATTCTTCTTTTAAAATAGCCCCATGAATTGTTTTTACCTTTAGTTCTGCTACACCTTCATGGTGAGTCCAATCAATTTGTGCTTCCCAAAGCGGTGATGGTGGTTGCACTGGTAATGCCTCTTCTTTTAGAGCATAAAGGCAGCTTTTTTGGCTGCTAGATCCAGCATTGAGAACTAGTATTTTCATGGGGTTAAATTCCCTTTTAACTCACTACTTGAAACTTCTGCATCTCTAGCAGCAATCTTAAAATGACTCTTTGAATCGTCGCAGACGACATGAATAACTTCGCATTACTTCTAGGGCAAAAACTGGCGTTTCATGTACGGCAAAAAGAAATCTTTCTTTATCTAAATAAGCCAGTTTGCAATTAGTTTTTGCTATTGCTGTGGTAGCCCTTTTATGTGATTCATGCACTAATGCCCCTTCTCCAAAAACATCTCCCGTGTTGATCGTTTCCACAGCTTTATCACCAACAAATAAGTCTACTACTCCTTCAAGTACACCATACATTACAGTGCCAATTTCTCCAGCTGTAAAAATCACTTCACCTTTGGAAAATTCCTTGATCCCCGGTTCTTTTTGATAGATGAGGACAGTTTTTGCTGGTTCTAACATTGTTGCTTAACTCCTGTAACAACATCGCTTTACTTTGTCTAGCTACAGCAAAGCAAAATAATTGCTCGCAGCAACTACCATTAGGAGTATACCTTAGCTAAAACCAGATTATCTGAAAACTGGAGAACAACTGACTATCTGAAGAATCTAATAATTTTTCCTCCTTTTGATAGTTGTGATTATAGTTTTACCAGATTGAGATGCAAATTATTGTAAGTTAGATTGCCAAATCTCGAAAAAAATGTTTTCTGGATGACAATAACCGGAAAGTGAGAGATTAAGTACCGGGTAAGTTTCGTAATTCTATGCTTAAATGGGATCGATCGCCCAAAACATGAAGCAAAGGGCCATGTACGCCAAATTCGATGACACTGACAGAAGCGACGGGGGCGGAAATGCGATCGCGAAATCTCCCCACATCAATTCCTAACAACCAACAAAGCATAATTCTAATTGTCGCCTTGTGAGAAACAATTAAGATATTACCCGTTTTATACTTTTGTTCAATTTCTTCAAGTACGCTAGAACTACGTTGAGCAATATCAACCGCCCTTTCTCCACCCGTCGGTGCATTCCAACCCGGATCTGCTAAATATCGAATATAATCATCATGAAATTGTAAACTTACCTCTTCTGGAGATAAACCTTCCCACTTTCCATAAGTGATTTCTTTGAGCCCATCTCGCAATTGCATTTCCATGCCAATAGCATCACATAATGGCTTTGCTGTAGCGATAGTACGGCGCAAAGGACTACAAAAAACCGCAGTCCAAGGAAAAGATTTATAAGCTTGAGTAAAAGCTTTTGCCATTTCCATTCCTTCCGCAGTTAATTCTGGATCGAGCGAACCACAATAACTATTAGAACGGCTATAAGTTGTTTGTCCGTGTCGTAAAAAATACAGCAGTAAGCTCATGAATCTACCTTTAGAGAGTTTCCCTCACGACATTCAAAGTTTATCTTAATTCAATAGATATTTGAACAAGTGGGAAAACTTCACAACTTGCTTACTGGGAAAAGATCGGCCTAATATTAAATTTTCAATCAGCATTACACTATGCTACTTAAGATAAGGTAGTTATCACATTAATAAAAGATTAAATTATTGACCGATAAGCGAATTTAACTTTATTTAGTTAAGCTTAATGATAAAGTTTATACAAAAATATAAAATTTAAGATTTTATATTTGCGATCGTGGATTGATTGCATCTTAGATGTTAAACTACCTGCAAAAGTTACCAAACTCAACAAGGTAGAGAGAAAAAATGCTAATACAAAGCTAATGGTAATTAAAAAAAACGTTCAGCGGGAAAGTAATCAGCAATTATCTATCCCTTGTGAGAGATTACTTTCTAGGAACTCTCCCTAACCTTAGATAAAAGCTGACAAAAAACTCACTAGTTCTAGAACTAGGTCTGTGTGCCAATTGTAGAGATGCAAGTCAACATTGAGAATGAGGAAATATGGTAGCAACTCCTCCCAAACCAACAACTGATATATCATCCATTAGCGCATTTGGAACAGCGCGAGCCACTGTACAAGGATCTCCCTTAAGCGGCGAAGAACTGCGGAAAATGCACGCTTTTTGGCGGGCTTGCAACTACTTAGCAGTGGGAATGATTTACTTGCGAGACAACCCCCTGCTCAGAGAACCCTTAAAAATAGAACAGATCAAAAAACGCTTGTTAGGACACTGGGGTTCTAGTCCAGGGATTAGTTTTGTCTACACTCACCTGAACCGAGTGATTAAAAACCAAGACCTAGACATGATTTACCTCGTCGGCCCAGGTCACGGCGCACCCGGTTATCTTGGGCCCTGCTACTTAGAAGGCACTTACTCAGAAATTTACCCGGAAAAAAGCGAAGACGAAGAAGGAATGAAAATCTTCTTCAAAGAATTCTCCTTTCCGGGCGGTGTTGGGAGTCACTGCACCCCGGAAACTCCCGGTTCAATTCACGAAGGCGGCGAACTCGGTTACAGTATTTCCCATGCTTACGGCGCAGCCTTTGACAACCCCGACTTGATTGTTACCGTGTTAGTGGGCGACGGGGAATCGGAAACCGGGCCCTTAGCAACTTCCTGGCACTCCAATAAATTTATCAACCCAGTGCGGGATGGGGCAGTGTTGCCGATTCTGCACTTGAACGGCTATAAAATCAACAATCCGACTATTCCGGCAAGGATTAGCCACGAAGAACTAGAAAACTTGTTCCGCGGCTATGGCTACACTCCTTACTTTGTCGAAGGTTCTGACCCGGAGACAATGCACCAAGCAATGGCAGCAACCTTGGATCATTGCATTGGCGAAATCAAAAAAATTCAGCAGGAAGCCCGGAGTACAGGCAACGCTTTCCGTCCGCGGTGGCCGATGATTGTGCTGCGGAGTCCTAAAGGTTGGACTGGCCCAGAAGAAGTTAACGGACACAAGGTAGAGGGTTTCTGGAGAGCACACCAAGTCCCAATGGCTGATGTGGCGAAGAATCCTGAAAGCTTCCAGCTGTTAGAAAATTGGTTACGCGGCTACAAACCAGAAGAATTGTTTGACCACAACGGCAAATTAATTCCCGAACTTAAAGATCTTACTCCGAAGGGAACTCGCCGGATTGGTGCTAATCCTCATGCTAACGGGGGATTGTTGCGGAAAGATTTGCGGATGCCTGATTTCCGCCAATATGGGGTGAAATTTGATAAACCCGCCCAAATCGAAGCGGAAAATACTAAACCTTTGGGTGTTTTCTTGCGGGATGTGATGAAATGGAATCCGAATAATTTCCGGGTATTTGGGCCGGATGAAAATACCTCGAATAAACTGCAAGCTATTTACGAAGTTAGCAAGAAGTTTTGGATTGCCGAGTTTTTCCCGGAAGATTTGGATGGTAGCGAACTTTCTCCCGATGGTCGGGTGATGGAAATGCTCAGCGAGCATACTTTGGAAGGTTGGTTAGAAGGTTATTTGTTAACTGGAAGACATGGATTTTTCTCGACTTACGAGGCTTTTGTCCATGTGATTGATTCGATGTTTAACCAACACGCTAAGTGGTTGGATATTTGCCGTCAACTTTCTTGGCGGGCGGATATTTCTTCGTTGAATTTGTTGATTACTTCGACGGTTTGGCGACAAGATCATAATGGTTTTACGCACCAAGATCCGGGTTTTTTGGATTTGGTGGTGAATAAGAGTGCGGAAGTTACTCGGATTTATTTGCCGCCTGATGTGAATAGTTTGCTGTCTGTGGCAGATCACTGTTTACGGAGTAAGAATTATGTGAATGTGATTGTGTCTGATAAACAGTCGCATTTGCAATATATGGATATGGATGCGGCGATTACTCACTGCACTAAGGGGATTGGAATTTGGGATTGGGCGAGTAACGATCGAGGTTGTGAGCCTGATTTGGTGATGGCTTCTGCGGGTGATATTCCAACGTTGGAAGCACTAGCAGCAACGGTGATGTTACGTGAGGAATTTCCTGATTTGAAGATTAGGTTTATTAATGTGGTCGATCTGTTTAAGATGCAGCCGGATACGGAACATCCTCACGGTTTGAGCGATCGCGATTTCGATAGTTTGTTTACGATCGATAAGCCGATTATCTTCAATTTTCACGGTTATCCTTGGTTAATTCACCGTCTTGCTTATCGTCGGACAAATCATAAGAATTTGCACGTTCGCGGTTATAAGGAGAAGGGGAATATTAACACTCCTTTGGAATTGGCGATCCAAAACCAGATCGATCGCTATAGTATTGCGATGGATGCGATCGATCGCATTCCCAGCTTAAAAGTTGCAGGTGCTCATGCTAAAGAAAAATTCAAGAATATGCAGATTGATTGCCGCAACTATGCTCACGAATACGGCGTTGACAAAGCAGATGTTCTGCATTGGAAATGGCCCTATTAATTAGGTGACTGGGGACTGGGTACTGGGTATTGGGGAACAGGGGAAACAATTCAAAACTCAAAACTCAAAACTTTCCCAGTCCCCAGTCCCTAGTCCCTAGTCCCCAATTACTAAACAAAAAAGGATAGACAAGAAATGGCTAAAAGTTTGTTGGAACAACTGCGGGAAATGACTGTTGTTGTTGCTGATACAGGGGATATTCAAGCAATTGAAAAATTTACACCTAGAGATGCTACAACTAATCCTTCTTTGATTACAGCAGCGGCGCAAATGCCGCAGTATCAAGAAATTGTTGATGAGACTCTCAAACAAGCAAAGAAAGATTCTGGTGCGGGTGCTTCTGATGGTCAAATTCTTTCTTTGGCGTTCGATCGCTTAGCGGTTGCTTTTGGAAAAAAGATTTTGGAAATTATTCCCGGTCGAGTTTCTACAGAAGTAGATGCTAGACTTTCTTACGATACAGAAGGTACAATTGCTAAGGCTCGTTATTTAATTTCGGAATATGAATCAGCGGGAATTCCTAAAGAGAGAATTTTAATTAAAATTGCTTCGACTTGGGAAGGAATTCGTGCGGCTGAAGTGTTAGAAAAAGAGGGAATTCATTGTAATTTGACCTTGTTGTTTGGAGTGCATCAGGCGATCGCTTGTGCGGAAGCAGGAGTTACTTTAATTTCGCCTTTTGTGGGGAGAATTCTTGATTGGTACAAGAAAGAAACGGGGAAAACAAGTTACGCACCAGCTGAAGATCCGGGAGTACTTTCTGTTACCCAAATCTATAACTATTACAAAAAATTTGGCTACAAAACAGAAGTAATGGGAGCTAGCTTCCGTAATATTGACGAAATTACTGAGTTAGCAGGTTGCGATCTCCTGACAATTTCTCCGGCATTGTTGGCAGAATTGCAAGCAAGTATAAAAGATTTACCGCGGAAACTCGATCCGAAATTAGCGGTAAAATCAGAGATGGAAAAAATCTCGATCGACAAACTGACCTTTGATAAAATGCACGAAGCCGATCGCATGGCATCGGAAAAACTCGATGAAGGGATCAAAGGTTTCACCAAAGCCCTAGAAACACTGGAAAAACTGTTAGCCGATCGACTGGCACGTTTAGAAGGTGTAGACACATTAAACCACGCAGCGGAAGATATTTTCCATGTTTACGATCTAGACGGCGATGGATTTATTACCCGTGAAGAATGGCTGGGAAGTGATGCTGTATTTGATGCCTTGGATGTTAACAAAGATGGCAAAATTACCCCAGAAGAAATCAGTGCTGGAATTGGAGCAGTGTTACAATTAGCAACCAGTAAATAATTCAAGAGGTAGACGATTTTGGATTTTTGATTTGAGTCATTGGTCATTGGTTATATGTCATTGGTAGTTAACAAATCAGGACTGACGCAGAAAAAAAGGTGAAAAACTTAGTTTAGAATGTTAACCTTGGTCATCTAAACCCACCTATACTACAAATGACAAATAACCAATGACTAATGACCATTTTCTCATCTAAACTTGTGAACTCCTGAACAGTAGGAATTTGATTTATGCAAATATTGCCGAATTCATCAGAACCATTAAAAGAAGTTAGAGTAGAAGACGATCGCACTGGGTTAAGTATAGAAACCCTAAAAAGAGCCTTTGCGGATAACTTGTTTTATATTCAAGGGAAATTCCCCGAAATAGCCAGTAGAAATGATTTTTACATGGCTTTGGCTTATACGGTGCGCGATCGCTTATTACGCCGTTGGTTAAACACCGCCGAAACCTACACCAGAAACGCCTCTCGTACCGTTGCTTATATGTCAGCCGAATTCCTCATGGGGCCACAATTAGGCAACAATTTAATTAACCTGGGAATTTATGACCAAGTTAATCAAGCAATGAAAGAACTCGGACTCGACTTGGAAGAACTGCTAGAAGAAGAAGAAGAACCCGGACTAGGTAACGGCGGTTTAGGCAGATTAGCAGCTTGCTACCTCGACTCCCTCGCCACCTTAGAAATTCCCTCTTTAGGTTACGGTATTCGCTACGAATTTGGTATTTTCGAGCAGGATATTAAAGACGGTTGGCAAGTCGAAATAACCGACAAATGGTTAAGTGCTGGTAATCCTTGGGAACTTCCCCGTCCAGAATGGTCTGTGGAAGTTAAACTAGGCGGACATACAGAAATGCGTGCTGATGAACATGGGCACTTTAAAGTTTATTGGCTTCCTGACAAAATAGTGAAAGGAATCCCTTACGATACACCAATTCTCGGTTACAAAACTAATACCGCCAATACCTTACGTTTGTGGAAAGCAGAAGCAGTAGAATCCTTTGATTTTTATGCTTTTGATTCAGGAGATTACTTAGGCGCAGTTCACCAAAAAACGGTTTCGGAAAACATCTCGAAAGTACTTTATCCTAACGATAACTCGGCTCAAGGTAAAGAACTGCGTTTAGCACAGCAAATTTTCTTTGTTTCCTGTTCGCTAAAAGATATGACGCGAATTATGGCAGGACAAAACGTTCCTTTAGAACAATTTGCTGATAAATTCGTGATTCAGTTAAATGATACGCACCCATCAGTTGCTATCCCAGAATTGATGCGGTTACTGATTGACGAACATAATATGACTTGGGATCAAGCTTGGGGAATTACGAAGAAAACCTTTGCTTACACTAATCATACTTTACTGCCAGAAGCTTTAGAACGTTGGCCGATTAGTTTATTTGGCAGAATGTTACCCCGACATTTGGAAATTATCTACGAAATTAACAACCGTTTCCTAGATGAAGTCCGCATGAAATTTCCTGATGATGTGGATAGATTGCGGCGGATGTCATTGATTGATGAATCAGGGGAACGTTATGTGCGAATGGCGTTTTTAGCTTGTGTCGGTAGTTACTCGATTAATGGTGTTGCAGCATTACACACTGAGTTGTTGCAAAAAGATGTGTTGCATGATTTCTATGAAATGTACCCGGAGAAGTTTAACAACAAAACTAATGGGATTACTCCCCGACGTTTTATGGTGTTAAGTAATCCGAGACTTTGTAAATTGCTGCACAGTAAAATTGGCGATGAATGGGTAAAAAATCTCTATGAACTGAGAAAATTAGAAGGCTTTGTTGACGATCCCGAATTCCGTCACCAGTGGCGGCAAATGAAGCAAGAAATTAAACAAGATGTGGTGGATTACATCAAATCAACTACAGGGATTAATGTCAATGTTAATTCGATGTTTGATATTCAGGCGAAACGTTTCCATGAATACAAACGTCAACATTTGAATGTGCTGCACATTATTACTTTGTACAACCGGATTAAAGCTAATCCTAATATTGAGATTACACCGCGAACTTTCTTGTTTGGCGGGAAGGCTGCACCCGGTTATTACATGGCAAAATTAATCATTAAGTTGATTAATTCGGTGGGAGATATTGTGAATCGCGATCCTGATGTGCGCGATCGCTTGAAGGTGGTTTTCCTCAAAGACTTCAGCGTGAAATTTGCTCAAAAAATTTACCCAGCAGCAGAACTTTCCGAACAAATTTCTACCGCAGGTAAAGAAGCTTCCGGTACAGGTAATATGAAATTCGCTTTAAATGGCGCAATTACGATCGGAACTTTAGATGGCGCGAATGTGGAAATTCTCGAAGAAGTTGGGGCAGAAAACTTCTTTTTGTGTGGATTAACCACAGAAGAAGTTTATGCTTTGAAAGCAAAAGGTTACAAACCTTGGGAATATTACAAAAAAGATCCTGAGTTGAAATTGGCGATCGATCGCATCGCTTCCGGTTTCTTTTCTCATGGCGATCCTAACCTGTTTAAACCTTTAGTCGATCACCTGTTGGGTAACGATCAATATATGCTGATGGCTGACTATCGTTCCTACATAGATACTCAGGATGAAGTAAGTCAAGCATATCGCGATATCGATCGCTGGACTCGGATGTCTATTCTTAATGTAGCTAGAATGGGTAAGTTTTCGTCCGATCGTTCTATCCGCGATTATTGCGAAGATTTCTGGAAAATTCAGCCAGTAAAAATCGACTTGAAACAATACGTCGAAGCCACTGCAATTCTACATTAAAGAAAAGCAGAAGGTAGTTAAGTCAAGATCCCCGACTTCTTGGAGAAGTCGGGGATCTGGGGATCTGTTTATACTAAAATTTAATGAATGACAAATCACCAATGACTAATGACTTTGAAAATCTATTTCTTGCGTCACGGTCAAACTGCTTATAGTATTACGGGTGGTTATTGTGGCACGATCGAAAACGATCCGGGACTTACCCCGGAGGGAATTTTAATGGCAGAAGCTTTTGCCAAAGCTTACTGCGATCTACCTTGGAAAGCTGCTTTTGTTAGTCCTCTACATCGCACAATTCAAACTGCAACGCCTTTTTGTGAAACTGTGGGTTTAGAAATGCAATTGCGGGATGGATTGCGAGAAGTTTCTTATGGTTGTTGGGAAGGTTTGCACCCAACAATAGTTAACCAGGAATTTCATGATGAATATGTATACTGGTTAACTAATCCTGCTTGGACTGCGCCGCCAAATGGAGAAAGGGCGATCGATATTGCGCGTCGTTCTTCTTCAGTAATTCAAGAAATCCAAGAAAGATATTCTGATGGAAATGTTTTAATTGTGTCACATAAGGCAACAATTAGAATTATGATTTGTTGTTTATTAGGAATAGATGTGGGGCGATATCGCGATCGCTTGGCGATGCCTGTAGCGGCGGTTAGTATTGTGGAAATGGCAGCTAAAGGGCCGAGGTTTCATGTAATTGGCGATCGGTCCCATCTTAGCGAGTATTTGCGATCGTTACCTTGTACTTAGATACAATATTTACTATCAAGAGATGCGGAAAAGTTTTTATGCGTTTACTACGAGTTCAAGTTCCAGATTTTCGCGTTTTGCAGAATGTTGATATTACATTTGAAAAGGATTTTTTCCCTAATATTTTTCCCCTTGGCAGTCAAAATGGTGGTGGGAAAAGTACGCTTTTACAACTGATTTTTGGATTATTGCATTGTTCTGGGAATCCCGATCGGGTAGATTTTTTGAAAAACTTACTTCATGGGATTAAAGTTTATGACAAAAATAAAACTATCGCCTTAATTGATATTTGGGATGGAGAAAAATCTATCACGCTTAGGTTTTTGCTAGAGCAAAATAAGAAGCTTATTACATCAAAAACCAAAGAATCCTTTGGAATGATTTGGGATAATGATGATAATAATTATACGGAGAATACAATAGAAATATGCGAATATGAAAAAGAAGTTTTACTTTGCCATTTAGATAACTTAGATATAACTAAAGGAAAAATTTTTCTTAAGGAAGTTTCAGAAAAAATATTTCTGGCTGCACCTGCTACCCAAATTTTTCTCTTTCTTTCTCCCAACTCAAGAAAACTATTATTCAGAGAGCAAAATGAAGAAAATGACTACTATTCACAGCTTAAAGATGCAAAAGCTAAATTACCCGGCTTTTTTACTTATGATTTTATGGCTGTTGATCTACTAACTAAATCCTTGAAAGCAGCTATAGCAGAAGATATCAAACAAGTCAATGAAACAGGCAAATATGGAAATAGTTATAAAGAATTAATTAAAGATTTGCATCTAATATTGGGGAATAAAAAAATCAATTTAGAAGCTGATTTGTCTAGTATCAGTTTTAAATTAGAGAAAGATGGTGAAACTGTAGAACTATATCCAGAAGATTTAAGTCATGGGGAATTAAAGAGACTGAGTATTTATATGTGGTTGAAACATTATAATATAGAAGATGCGATCGTCCTCATGGATGAAATAGAAATTGCATTTCATCCTGATTGGCAATATCAAATAATTGCCGATCTCAAAGAATGGGCACCAAGTAATCAATATATTCTAGCAACTCATTCTTATGAACTATGCCAAGCACTTACACCTTCTCATGTTAAGGAATTAGAGCCAAAACTTCTCAAACAACAAGCATCAAGTTAATTATGAGTTTCGATCCAGCGCAGTTAAAGCGACACTGTGAAATTATTATTCAATCTCGAAGAATTAAGAATAAAATAGTTGTGTTATGTGAAGGAGAAGGAGGTATTAAGGATAATCGGTATAGATTATCGCCGCAAACTTATGCGAGAATGGAGCAAATGCCGGATGCAAACTTTTACAAAGCTTGTGTTCCAAGATGGTGGAGTCAGTATAAACCGGAATTTTTTAATTGTGGCGATCGCAAAGATGTAATAGACACCTACTTTGCCCTTTTAGAAATCCATCAACAAGATAGTGAAAATTCATATTTAACCCCCGGATTACTTCAAACAACAAATAGAAGAAATGCACGCTACCGAAGTTAACGGTTTTGCTCCTGATATTCAGGCAGAAATGGAAAAATTAGAATGGTGCGATTTATTAATTATACAGTTTCCTTTGTGGTGGTTTTCCTTACCTGCAATTCTTAAAGGTTGGGTCGATCGCGTATTTGCAATGGGCAAAATTTACGGTGGTGGTAGATGGTATGATAACGGAGTTTTCCAGGGTAAAAAGGCGATGCTCTCCTTAACTACTGGAGGGCCGGAAAATATGTATACTGCGATCGGGATTAATGGTAATATTAACGAAATCCTTTTTCCTATTAATCACGGAATTCTCAGGTTTGTTGGTTTTGAGGTATTGCCACCTTTTATTGCTTGGGCGGTTGCTCATGCAGATGAAGAAAAACGCCAAGCTTACTTAACAGAGTATAAAAAAAGATTGTTAAACATTGAGTCAACCGAACCGATATTTTACCCGCCTTTGAGTGATTATGACGATCGCTTTCAACTGAAAAGTAAATAATTTTGGGGGACTGGGTACTGGGATCTGGGAACTAGAGAAGACTAAATCTAAAATCTAAAAATGGTTTTAATATGGGTTATCGGACTCAGGCGATCGATACTTCTATTGAAGCAGAAAAAGTGCAGTTTGACCTTTGGCGAAAAATGACACCGAAGGAAAAAGAAGCTTTGTTTCAACGAGTAGTAAGAAAAGGCTCAGCCCTAGCTTTAATGGGAATTAAAAATCAGTTTCCTAATTCCTACCCAAGCCTAATTAAACAGCAATATATTAGAAGACGCTTAGGACAAGAATGGGCTGATTTTATCGGTAAATTAGAAGATTCGGGAGAACTAATGTTAGAAGATCCAATTTGGTTAGCACATCAATTAGCTACTATCTTCAACTCTCTGAATATTCCTTATTATGTTGGCGGTTCCGTAGCCAGTTCCCTCCAAGGAGAAGTAAGATTTACTCAAGACTTAGATTTAGTGATAAATATTCAACCTACCCAAATAGATCCACTAATTAAAGCAATGACAGGACAATTTTATATCAGCGAAGTAGCTGTAGACGAAGCCATTAGAGGGAGAACATCATCATTTAATATAATTCACCTAACTACAACCGAAAAAGCCGACTTATTTGTAATGCGTGACGATGAATTTTCTCGCTCCCAAATGTCTCGTCGCCAGTTACATATTCCCGACAATGATGTTAATAAATCCTTTTATATCTGTTCCCCTGAAGATACAGTATTACAAAAACTCCTTTGGTTCCGCATGACTGCCAGAGAATCGCAAAAGCAATGGCGTGATATTTTAGGTGTACTAAAACTACAAGGAGAAAATCTAGATTTTGGCTATCTCAACCAATGGGCGGAAAAACTGCAACTGATAGACTTACTAGCGCAAGCATTGCAAGAAGCAGGTTTAGCCGAATAATATCAAGTTTGTAGTAGCCACTTTAGTCGTAAATTGTATATGTAAAGACGTGAAAACACCAACAACTAGAAACTACCGAGACTACTTGATAAAATCACTGCAAGACCTGATTATTGCAGTTTTCCGCAACAGTTAATCAAAAAGAGCAATTATAAATCGCTCTTTTTAAACCACATCTAAAGTTTGTTATAACAGACAAAAATCTTTTTTTACATCCATTGCCAAGGCGATCGCTTTCTCGCAAAGTTTCGTTACATCGATCGGAGGAAAATACTTTAAGTAAAAACTCTCTAAAAAGTTTTGTAAAGCAGATTAATTATCAGCATTTCCCGCGATGTAATCTCATAAAATACGAGCAATGATAGGGTTATCAAATTCAATCAAGCAAAATGAAAAGCATATTATTAGGGGTTGCACTACTTCTAACTACCAACCAGATGCCAAGCTATGCCCAAAACGTTAAAGATCAAGAATTTCTTAATCATTATCGGACTTTAGCAGCAAGACAATCACACTCAGAATTACTCATCAATACATTAAACCAGAATCCTACAGGGCATATTCGCTTGGCGCAGAATCTTTGTAACTCATTAAAAAACGGGAAAACTGAACGAGAGTTAATGCAATCTTGGGTTAGTTTTTGGCGAAATTCGTCTAAAGAAATAGTTCAGGCGGCTATTCAATCTGGTAACATCATGTTTACCATTGCACCTAAACATTACTGTCCAGAATTTTCCAGTCCTTAATTAATTTCTGGAACTATTCTGGCTCTCAAAGATGTTGTTGATGTTCGTTTACAGATGAATGAGCTTTGCGATCGAGCTAAACAACACTAGACAAGACTTGATAAAATATTGTCAGAAACAGGAGCTACTGAAATTTCACGATCGCTATATTACAAAAATAATACTAAGAATAAGTTGTTTTTTCCAAGACAATGGCAGAATGTTAATTAGCTAACATAGTCTATTTGTAATACCGATTAATCTTTGCCATAAGTGTCTACTTCAACTACATCAGTGTCCCGTCTTGTCATTGCCCCAAGCCAAGTGATTCGCTGCACCCTAGCCCAGGAGGGTGGGGAAGCGATCGCACGGATAGGTAAAAACCCCTTGGTAGTCGGGGGCGTGCAATCTCTTGCCGTAGTTCAGCCGCAGTTGCAGCTAGTATCAGAACAAGAACAGCTAAGTGTTGCCTTTGCCCACTACACTCCCGATTGTTCCGAATCTACTTTGGCATCTTTAAGAGCAAAAGTAGAAGAACATCAAGCTGACATGATTATTGGTGTCGGTGGTGGTAAAGCTTTAGATACTGCCAAACTTTTAGCACATCAGTGCCACTTACCTGTTGTCACCATACCCACATCAGCGGCAACTTGTGCAGCTTGGAGTGCCCTTTCTAACATTTATTCCGAAAAAGGTGCATATCTCTACGATGTGTCTTTAGAACGTTGTCCCGATCTATTGTTGTTGGATTACAGCTTAATTCAAACTGCGCCACAACGGACTTTAGTTGCGGGAATCGGTGATGCTTTGGCGAAATGGTACGAAGCATCGGTGAGTAGTGGAAACTCTCAGCAAACTTTTATTATTGGTGCGGTTCAACAAGCCAGAGTTTTACGAGATATTTTATTCCAAAAGTCTCGTGTTGCTTTGCAAGAACCAGGAGGCGAAGTTTGGCGAGAAGTTGTTGATGCCACTGTGATGTTAGCCGGGGTGATTGGTGGGTTAGGTGGGGCGCAATGTCGCACTGTCGCTGCCCATGCTACACATAATGGCTTAACTCATATTCTGGCTGCCCATAATTCTTTGCATGGCGAAAAGGTGGCTTACGGGATTTTAGTGCAACTGCGTTTGGAAGAAATGCTGCAAGGTAATCAGTTAGCAGCTACGGCGAGACAACAGTTGTTAAAGTTTTATGCGGAAATTGGTTTACCGCGATCGTTGGATGATTTAGGTTTGGGTAATATTACTTTGACTGAGTTGCGCCAAGCTGCGGAAATTACCTGTTCTCCTAATTCTGATATTCATCGCTTGCCTTTTGAGGTTACGCCGGATCATTTGATGGCAGCAATGGTGTCTACGAAAATTCAGGAAGAGGCGAGGAAGAACTAGGGATTGGGGATTGGGGATTGGGGATTGGGGATTGGGGGACAAGAAGTAGGGTGCGTCAGAAATTCAAATCTTGATGCTGTCGATCGGATTTATCGTCTGACGCACCCTACAAACTTTCTGCCTTTCCCAGTCCCTAGTCCCCAATCCCCAGTCCCCAAAATAAGAGATACTTTTCAAACTACCCTTTTGGGTGGGTTTTTTTTCTCTATTAGTTATTTAGGCAGTTGTGCAATAAGTTAAGAAAATGAATTTAGATTGGATTACGCCTGCGGAACGTTTACAAGCTTTGCCTCCTTATGTGTTTGCGCGATTGGATGAGTTGAAGGCGCGGGCTAGGGAACAGGGTTTGGATTTGATTGATTTGGGAATGGGAAATCCTGATGGGGCGACTCCTGCGCCTGTGGTGGAGGCGGCGATTCGGGCTTTGCAAGATCCGGCTAATCATGGTTATCCGCCTTTTGAGGGGACTGCTAGTTTTCGGCGCACGATTACTGATTGGTATCGACGGCGTTATGGTGTGTCGCTCGATCCGAATAGTGAGGCTTTGCCGCTGTTGGGTTCTAAGGAGGGTTTGACGCATTTGGCGATCGCTTACATTAACCCAGGCGATCTGGTTTTGGTGCCTTCTCCGGCTTATCCGGCTCATTTTCGGGGTCCAGTAATTGCTGGGGGTGAGGTGTATAGTTTACATTTAAGCCCGGAAAATGATTGGTTGATTGATTTGGGGGCGATTCCTGATGAAGTTGCCCAACGTGCTAAAATGCTTTACTTTAATTATCCGAGTAATCCGACTGCGGCGACTGCACCACGGGAGTTGTTTGCGGAAATTGTGGCTTTTGCCCGCAAGCATGAAATTATGCTGGTTCACGATCTTTGTTATGCGGAGTTGGCTTTTGATGGTTATCAGCCGACTAGTTTGTTAGAAATTCCCGGTGCCAAGGAGATTGGTGTAGAGTTTCACACTATGTCAAAAACTTATAATATGGCTGGTTGGCGTGTGGGTTTTGTGGTGGGCAATCGTCATATTATTCAAGGTTTACGCACTTTAAAAACTAATCTGGATTATGGGATTTTTGCGGCTTTACAATCAGCTGCGGAAACGGCGCTTCAGCTGCCGGATGTTTATTTACAAGAGGTGCAAGAACGCTATCGTCGTCGTCGGGATTTCTTGATTGATGGGTTGGCGAGTTTGGGTTGGAATGTGCCGAAAACTAAGGCGACGATGTATCTTTGGGTACCTTGTCCGCCTGGTGTGGGGTCAACTGATTTTGCACTTTCCGTATTGCAGCAAACTGGTGTTGTAGTTACTCCGGGAAATGCTTTTGGCGTTGCTGGAGAGGGTTATGTGCGAATTAGTTTAATTGCTGATTGCGATCGCTTATCCACTGCTTTGCAACGCTTGAAACAGGCTAATATCCGTTATCAATCCCAGGCATTAGTTGCTAGTTCAGAGTGAAAGTTAAATTTGTCTTAAGTTATTTAATCATTTGCTGGGTCGCTCTCGGCTTGGTTATGATTTGGTGGCAAAAACAGTCTGTGGCTAATGGCTCTCGTTTTTCCACCAATTCTACTGTTTTGAATGCTGGATTTTTCCCGAATTTCCGATTGCTTCCAGTGGGAAATTTGGGGAAATCAACTAATTGGGAAAATACTTATTCTCAGTCGGTTCTTTCGGTTAATGAGTCGTCTATTAATCCCCGAATAGTTGCGGCTAATACTAGGTTTAGTTTCAAGCTGTTTTCGCAGTTGCAAACTGAACAAGCTAACCAGAATGTTTTTATTTCTCCGGCTAGTGTTAGTGTGGCTTTGGCGATCGCTTACAATGGCAGTAATGGGGAGACTAGACAGGCGATCGCTCGGACATTAGAATTACAAGAAATTAGTATTCAAGAAGTTAATCAAGCAAATGCTGTAATCAAAAAGCAGCTGCAAGAATCTCGTTTGAAATCCCAGATTCAGCTTGCTAATTCCTTATGGATAGATAAGCAAGAACCTCTGAAACCAGATTTTAGCCAAAAAATTCAACGGTACTATCAAGCGGAAATTCAAAGGATTAATTTTCGCGAACCGCAAGCTACTGCTAGGATTAATTCCTGGGTGCGAAAAAGTACTAATGGTAGGATCGATCGCATTATTGAACGGATAGAACCAAATACTGCTTTCCTCTTACTTAATGCGATTTACTTTGTCGGTAACTGGAAATATCCTTTTGCTAGAGAACTGACTAAAGATCATCCTTTCACTTTGGTAAATGGAACGCAAAAATCTGTAAAAATGATGTTTCAACAAATACCAGGAGTGAAATATTATGAAAATGAATTATTTCAAGCAATTAGCTTACCTTATTCTGATACTAGGTTAAGTATGTACATTTTCTTACCTAATAAAGATGTGGGTATTAAAGGTTTTTATCAAAATTTGAATCAGAAAAATTGGCAAAAATGGATGGAATATTTTAATAGTAATGAATTGGATAATGATTATTCTCAATTCATTTCTGTTGGTTTACCTCGATTTCAATTAAATTATGAAGTTGATTTAATAAATGCTTTGAAAGCTTTGGGAATGCAAATAGCTTTTAGTCAGAAAGCTGATTTTTCCTCTATTACTGTTCCTCCTTTATGGATTGGTAAAGTGCAACACAAGACTTTTTTAGAAGTTAATGAGGAGGGAACTACAGCCACAGCAGTTACTAATATAGGAGGTAGTAGAGGAGGACTAACTAAAATTATTGTCGATCGCCCATTCTTCTGTGTAATTTGTGACAATGAAACTGGAACTATACTGTTTATGGGGTCTATTGTAAACCCCTAGTAATGGTATAATTTTCAAGTATAAATCACCGCAATCAAATAATCCCTTGAAAAGAAAATAAATTCGTTCACAATTAAATTAATCACACTTTATTTAAGTGAAAAAGAATATGTCAGAACATCGCTGTGTAATGGTTTGTCAACACAACTCTTGCTTAAAAAATGGTTCAGCAGAAGTGTTAGCTGCTTTTCAAGCCAGAGAAATTGAGGCAGTAGAAGTGCAAGCTAGTTCTTGTATGGGACAGTGCAGTTCTGGGCCTACAGTGCGAATTGTACCTGACGAAACTTGGTATTGTCGGGTTCAACCTAGTAATGTTGCTGAAATTGTTGAGCAACATCTCGAACAAGGAAAACCCGTAGAAGCTAAGCTGAATCCGAGAATTCATTTAAGAATGGAAATGTTTTTCTCTCCCTAATAGCTACTGCAAGAAGGCAGAAGGCAGAAACATCAACATTACAAAACAAATTTATGTTAGAACCATTTTCTAGACTGGGTTGCCAAATTTTAATTAGCCCAATATGGATATTTTTATTTTTAGGAGTATTGTTACTTTTGCGATATTTGCACAGCGTTCTTACTCAGCGAAAGATAGCTAAAGAAGCGTTGCGGGAAAGCGAAGCTAGATTTCGTTCTTTGACTGATGTAACTATGGAAGGTATTATAATTCATGAAAACGGAAAAGTGTTAGATGTAAATCCTGCTTTTGCTAGGATGTTTGGCTATGAATTAAATGAAGTAGTGGGGATGTCTGCTGAAGATTTTGTGACAGCAGAATCTTGGTTAATTGTAGGGGAAAAAGTTGCATCTGGAAGTGAAGATCCTTACCAAATTATAGCTGTAAGAAAGGATGGTACAACATTTCCGTTAGAAGTAATTGGCAGAACTTATATTTACCAAGGTCGCTCTGTGCGGGTGGCTTCGGTACGAGATTTGAGTAATTCTCAAAAAGCTGAAGAAGCTTTAATAGCTAGTGAAGAAAGATTTCGGGCTACCTTTAATCAAGCTGCGGTGGGAATGGCTCATGTGAGTCAAGATGGTAAATGGTTATATGTTAATCAAAAACTTTGCGATATTGTGGGTTACTCCAAAGAAGAATTGCTGACAATGACTTTTCAAGAAATTACTTATGCGGAGGATTTAGATATAGATTTGGAATATGTGCGAAAGATTTTAGCGCAGGAAATCCAAACATATTCAATGGAAAAACGCTATATCCGTAAGGATGGTTCTTTGGTTTGGATTAATTTAACTGGGTCTTTAGTGCGCGATACTGCTAACGTAACGCTACGCGATCGCACAGGAAAACCAGACTATTTTATTGCGGTAATTGAAGATATTTCGCAGCGCAAACAAACGGAATTAGAATTAAGTAATAGAGCTAAGCAACAGGCGACGATCGCTCATTTAGGACAAAGGGCGCTTTCGGGAATTAAGCTTGATAGTTTAATGGATGAAACTGCTATTTTGATTAGTGAAACTTTAGAGGTTGAGTATTGCAAAATTCTCGAACTACTTCCAGATGGTAAAGCCTTTTTTTTACGTTCAGGAATTGGTTGGCAACCTGGATTAGTAGGCAATAAAACTATAGGTGCAAGGCTTGATTCTCAAGCAGGTTATACATTGATTTGCCAAGAACCAGTAGTAGTTACAGACTTAAGGAAAGAAAATCGTTTTCATGAGCCACAATTACTTCTACAACATGGTGTAATTAGTGGTATGAGTGTAATTATTGCTGGAGAAAATCAACCTTGGGGAGTGTTGGGGGCGCATTCTAGGAAACCGCGAATTTTTACGGAAGATGATATTAATTTTTTTCAAGCAGTAGCTAATATTTTGGCGGAAGCGATCGCCCGTCAGCAACTTTTAGAGAAGAAACAAGCAGCCCGTGCTAGGGCTGAAGAAAATGAGCAATATTATCGATTATTAACGGAAGCTATTCCCCAAATTGTTTGGACAACAAAACCTAATGGTGAGATTGATTATTTTAATCATCGTTGGTATGAATATACCGGATTAAGTGTGGAGGAAAGTTTAGGTTCTGGGTGGCAAACTGTGCTGCATCCTGACGATCGAGAATTTAGCCGTTTGTGTTGGTTGCAAGCAGTGGAAACAGGCAATACTTATGTTGTTGAGTATCGACTGCGATCGCCAGATGGTAGTTATCGCTGGTACTTAGGAAGAGGATTACCTGTACGCGATCGAGATGGTAAAATTGTGCGCTGGCTTGGTACTTGTACAGATATTGAAGATCAAAAAAGAGCACAGTCAGAACGCACTGAATTACTGAAACGAGAACAAGCTGCTAAAAATATAGTTCAAAGGTTGCAAGCAGTAACAGATGTTGTCTTAAACCATCTTTCTTTAGAGGAATTATTGCAAGATTCTCTGGAAAGAATTAGTGAAATTTGTCATGCTGACACTGCTGCTATTTTACTTAAAGATACTCAGAGTAATAATTTAAAAGTCCGAGCAGTTAAGGGATTAGAAGAGGAATTTAGGCAAGAGTTTTGTATTCCTTTAGGTGAAGGTTTTGCTGGAAAAATTGCTGAAAAACTGCAACCAATGATTATTGAAAAAGATGCTTATAATCATGTGTTTAGTCCGGTTTTGCAAGAACGAAAAGTACAATCTCTGATGGGTGCGCCGTTAATAATTGCCGGGAGATTGTTAGGTGTTATTCATGTGGGTACACTTGATATTCATGAATTTACGCCGGAGGATTTGCGTTTATTAGAGTTGGTTGCCGATCGCATTGCTTTAGCGATCGATCGAGCTAATATTTACGAAGCACAACGGGAAGCACTGAACCAAGCCCAAGAAGCGAACCGGATCAAAGATGAATTTTTGGCGATCGTTTCCCATGAATTACGTACTCCATTAAACTCTATTTTAGGCTGGGCGCAAATGCTCCGCACTCGCCAATTAAGTCAAGAAACAATTAATAAAGCTTTAGAGACAATTGAACGTAATGCTAAACAACAGGTAAACTTAATTGATGACATTTTGGATATTTCTCGGATTATTCGCGGTAAGATTCGTTTGAGTATTCAACTAGTGAATTTAGCAGAAGTAATTGATGATGTAATTGAAACTATTAAACCCGCAACTGAAGCGAAAAGTATTCAGTTAGTCTCCATACTTGAGCCGTCAGTAGGATTAGTTGCAGGCGATCGATCGCGCTTACAACAAATTGTCCTTAACTTACTTTCTAACGCGGTAAAATTCACTTCAGAAAATGGACAAATTGAAATTAAGCTATCAGTTTTAGAAGATCGCACAAATAAGTACGCCCAAGTGCAAGTTAGAGACACTGGTAAAGGAATCGGTACTGATTTTCTTCCTCATGTATTTGAAGGTTTTCGTCAAGAAGATGGCTCAATTACTAGATCGCATGGCGGATTAGGACTTGGTTTAACTATTGTCCGGCGATTGGTAGAATTACATGGGGGAACGGTTCAAGCTTATAGCGAAGGAGAAGGTAAAGGTGCAACTTTTACCGTAAAATTACCCTTAATTAAAGAGCATGAGAAACTTAACTATTTACCGAGTAATAATGAGTACAATTTGATGGAATTTTCCTTATCTTCCTCTTCCCTAACTGTTGCTTCCGCTTCTTTATTAGGATTAAGAATACTAGTGGTTGATGACGACATTGATAATTGCGAATTAGTTGCTAACGTACTAACTCAATATGGAGCTTTAGTGAAAATAGCTTTTTCAGCTAAAGAAGCTTTAAATATTATTCAAAAGCTTAAACCAGATGTATTAGTTAGCGATTTGGGAATGCCGGGAGAAGATGGTTATACTTTAATTAGGAAAATCAGAGAATTGGAAGCTAGTGGTGGTGCAACTATTTGTGCAGTAGCGATCGCCCTTTCCGCTTTTGCCAGAGATGAAGATCGCCGCCAAGCTATCCAAGCAGGTTTTCAAATGCACGTTCCAAAACCAGTAGAACCAGAAAATTTAGCTAAAGTAGTAGCAACTCTGGTTAAACACAGTTAACTAGTGATTTGGATAACAAATAAAAAGCTATGAATTATGAAACTGATAAATTAAATTATAAATTTTCCTGGTTTGACTGGTTTTGTCTCTGGTATCCACCAGGTTGGTTGATTTTATTTAACCGCCATTGGCAAAAATATCACGCCGATCCTGATGGTTGGAATTGGCTAGAATACATTTTATTTTTAATTCCCGGTGGTTTTTATTTAGCATTATTAATTCGTTGGTTGCGCCTTGGTTGTCGTCCTCCCCGCTTAGAAAATATAGAAGAATTTAACCCTATTTATCAACAAGCTTTTCGCCAAGAAATACTTGCTCCCATTGCTAAATATTACTTTCGCGGTGAGTTAAAACAACTGGAAAATTTGCCAGAAAAATCACCATTAATAGTGGCAATGAATCATGCCGGAATGTCTTTCCCTTGGGATTTTTTAGTGTTAGCTTATTTGTTAGGAGAATCCCGCAGTTGGACGGTGCAACCCTTAGCTGGTGTTTCCTTATTTGAACATCCTTGGGTAGTTTGGTGGCTACCGCCTGGATGGTCTAAAGTTTTAGGTGCGGTGCGAGCAGAAATAGATGATTTTGCTGCCGCAGTTTCCCACGAAATCATTTTACTTTATGCGCCTGAAGGTTTACGTGGTCCTGGCAAAGGTTGGTTTTCTCGTTATCATTTAGAAACTTTTCATCCGAGTTTTATTAGTTTAAGCGATCGCTATCAAATCCCCATTTCTCCGGTAATTTGTTTAGGAAATGAATCTCTTCATCCTTTGACGATTAACGTGAGAAAATTAGGTAAAATATTTGGTCTTCCCTTCTTACCCATTTCCTTTTTAATGCCTGTGTTTATTCTGTTTCCCTCAATGGGAGTTTGGGCAATGAAAACTCGATTGACTTATTATGTTCAACCTGTTTGTTTACCCGAAAATTTCTCTGATACTAATCACACTAATGCTTATCGTCGCGCCCAAGAACTTAGAGAGAATATGCAAAAGGAAATTTTTGGATTAAAATTGAAAATAAACACACATGAATTATAGATTTATGAATTTAAACACTTAACTTGGCAGGGTAAATCCATGACAATTAATCAACAAGGACGAATTGTAATTCACAACAGTGTACTTCCGGCTTTAGATGCTTTGACAGAAGAGGAGAGACAAAGCGTTTTAAAAACCATTAACTCTTTAGAAATATCTCCAATTCAACAACTTATTAAATCTCAAAATATTGCCAAACTTAAGGCTGATGAAGAACTTTATGTAATTCGTGTTAATCCAAGTTTGCGAATTATTTTTAGGATGACTTCTCCAGATAAAATTGAAATACTGGATATTTTTATGAAAGAAAGAATAGAATTTCTTTTTGATAATTCCCCTAAAATTATACTGTAAAAATGAAAACTTTTCTGCCTTTTGAATTTGATGTTAGACTGTGTATTGAGCAACTTACAGAATTCCAACAATTACTTGCTAGACGTAGGAACTTATCAGAACGTGAAGAAATCTTACCCTTTTTTAGGAACCGTCCACATTTATCTGCATTCGTTGGGACTTATCATCCTAAAATTAATAGATACGATCGCATTGCATTTGAGTATGACTTATTCGGAGATTTTGCTAGCGATTTAGTAATCGGAGATTACTCAAACAACGCTTACTGTTTTGTAGAATTTGAGGCAGCAGAATCAGACAGTATATTTCGTAGTAAATCTAGCAAAATTACTCCAGAATGGTCGCCCAGATTTGAGCAGGGGCTAAGCCAACTAATTATTAAAGATTTTAAATGAAGAATGTTAAGAATTAATATTTGACGGGAACATTTTAAGTTAAATCATCGACTTAGGATTTATCAATGCTTTTTAACAGAGCGATTAACCAAGGATTACTATGAAAAAGCAACTACTAAGTCGGATCAGTTTAGCTTTAAGTTTGATCGTAGTTATTTTACTAACAGGGTCGTTGATTCGACAACCCAAAGAAGTAAAAGCTAACGTAACTCACAGCAGTTTCACCAAACAAAACTCTAATAATATGACTGAAAAATTAGGGCAAGCAAATACCAATTTTGGGTTTAAATTATTTTCGCAAATTTTCGCTAAAGATGGCAGAAAAAATATTTTTGTTTCGCCTAGTAGTGTGGCGATCGCACTGCAAATGACCTACAATGGTGCAGCTGGTTCCACAAAACAAGCAATGGCTCAAACCTTACAATTACAAGGAATCAGTTTAGCAGAACTTAACCAATCCCAATTAGCTTTAACCCAAACTTTAGCCAAAATTGACCCAAAAGTGCAACTAGATATTGCTAACTCCCTGTGGTTAAGAGAAGGATTTCCTTTTCAACCAGAATTTCTGCAAACAACAGAGAAATATTACCAAGCAAAAATCACCAATTTAGATTTCAAGAATCCCAATTCAGTCAAAATAATTAATGATTGGGTAAGCCAAAACACTAGCTCAAAAATTCCTAAAATCATCGATGAAATCGATCCTTCATCTGTGCTTTTTTTAATCAATGCCATTTACTTTAAAGGCAATTGGGAAAAAGAATTTTTTAAATCTGCCACCAAAGAACAACCTTTTACCTTACTCAATGGAACTCGGAAACAACATCCTTTAATGTCCCAACGGGGTAAATATCGTTACTCTGAAACTTCCGAATTTCAAGCTATTAGTTTGCCCTACGGTTCTGGACGTTTGAGTATGTATGTATTTCTGCCGAAACCAAACATTAAACAGGCAGATTTTTACCGGAATTTAACTGCGGAAAACTGGCAACAATGGATGAAACAATTCTCTTATAGAGAGGGAGAAATTGTTTTACCTCGCTTCAAATTAGAATACGAGCTTACTTTAAATGAAGCTTTGCAAGCATTAGGAATGGGAGTAGCTTTTCAAAACCAAGCTAACTTTTCTAATATGACTCCTGAACAAGTAAAAATTGATGAAGTCAAACACAAAACTTTTGTGGAAGTTAATGAAGAAGGTACAGAAGCAGCAGCGGTAACCTCTGTAGCAATTATGCCAACTGCTGCACTACCAACAGAAGAACCTTTTAAAATGGTAGTCGATCGCCCTTTCTTCTGTGCAATTCGCGATAATCAAACCGGAACAATTTTATTTATGGGTTCAATTGTAGATCCAAAATAACAATTACTTACAGTTCGTAGTAAGCACTTCAGTGCGAGTGGCGCTGAAGCGCCTACTACGAACTTTAACTTTCTACGAAGCGATATCCTTTACCGTAAACAGTGTGAATTAGCTGACTTTGATGATTAGCTTCGATTTTTCGACGCAACAAACGAATTAAAGCAGCTAACACATTGCTACTGGGTTGTTCTTCCCCACTCCACAAATGTTCGTAAATTTCTGTATGAGTTAATAATTCTCCCGGATGACGCATAAAATATTCTAAAAGCTGACTTTCTTTGTCAGATAATTCAATCATTCTTCCTTGACGATAAGCTACTTGATTTTCTAAGTCTAATTCTAAATCTCCAACTTTTAATTTTTGGTGAGTTATCGGAGATTCTAACACTGTGACTCGCCGCAATAAGGCGCGAACTCTGGCTAATAATTCTCGTAATTCAAAAGGTTTTACTAAATAATCATCTGCGCCTGCGTCTAATCCTTGTACGCGATCGTCTAAAGTATCTTTAGCAGTCAAAAATAAAACCGGAGTACTTTTTCCTTGACGGCGTAATTCTTGACAAATTTCTAATCCTGAGATTTGCGGTAACATCCAATCGAGAATTAATAAATCATAATTTCCCTGTAGCGCCAATTGATTTCCAGAAATTCCGTCATAAGCTACATCTACACTGTAACCATCACGAGTTAACACTGCTTTGAGAGGATCGGCAAGTTCGGTTTCATCGTCAACTAGAAGAATTTTCATGGGACAATTAAGAATGGGAAAACTACCTGTTACACTTTTAGGGGCGAAGCATTCGGAGAGAAAACCTAGAATTTGAGTAGATAGATTGTCGCTCGAATGATTCGCCCCTACAAAATCTAAAAGCAAAAATCGTTATGTTGACTGTTGCATTGCCAAAAGGCGCTCTTCTGAAAGATACCATTCGTTTATTGCAAAGTGTGGGATTAGATTTTAGTGCTTTTTTAGAATCTAATAACCGTCAATTGCAAATTTCCGATCCTACTAATACCGCTCAAGCTTTGTTAGTACGGGCACAAGATGTTCCGGTTTATGTAGAATACGGACAAGCACAATTGGGAGTTGTTGGTTATGATGTATTGCGGGAAAAACATCCGAAAGTTGCCCATTTAGCCGATCTAAAATTTGGTTATTGTCGCTTGTCTGTGGCTGTAAAACAGTCTAGCCCTTATCGATCGGCTCTGCAACTTCCGCCACATGGAAGAGTAGCTTCTAAGTTTGTTAAATGTGCGGCTGAATATTTTGAGGCTTTGGATTTACCTGTGGAAATTGTACCACTTTCTGGTTCAGTAGAATTAGGGCCAATTACCGGAATGTCGGAAGCAATTGTTGATTTGGTTTCTAGCGGACGAACTCTCAAAGAAAACGGTTTAGTTGAAATTGATGTGTTATTTGAAAGTACCGCTAGATTAATTGTCAATCCTTTGAGTTATCGCCTCAATTCTGATAATTTACATGGTTGGGTGGAGCGAGTGCGAGAAACAATTTCAGCGGCAGTTTAATTGATTATTTGTTATTTGTCATCAGCCATTAGTAGAAGAGGGTGGAAGTCTCCAGGGCAGCAAGGAAGGTGATTCGTACTTCTAAAATCTAAAAATTAAAATATAAAATGGAGTAGCAGATAATTGCTAATTAGGTTTTAGAATGACTCGTTTATCACCACTAATTAAGGAAGATGCCGATCGAAAATCGCCTCGCCGGGAAAGTGATTGGCGATTATTTTTGTGGTTAGTTCCTTATGCACGCCGGAATCAACGATTGTTAATTATAGCGATCGCCCTCCTACTACCAGTAGCAATTTCCGGTTCAATTCAACCATTAATCATTGGACAAGCTGTTTCTTTAATTCGCGGAGAACCAACAAATTTTCCCTTTTTACAAGGTGTCACCTTATCTCAAGGAATCAACATTCTGGCGGGTTTACTGTTAGTATCAGTAGCTATTCGCATGGTACTCGTAAGTTTTCAATCCTACACGGTGCAGCGAATTGGGCAACAAATTACAGCCGCAATTCGTGAGGATTTATTTACTCATGTAACTTCCTTAGCAGTGAAATTTTTCGATCGAACTCCAGTCGGTAAATTAATTACTCGCCTCACTAGCGATGTTGAAGCTTTGGGAGATGTTTTTTCTACTGGTGCAATTGGGATTGTCAGCGATTTATTTAGTATTTTGGTAATTGCTGTTTTCATGTTAACTTTGCAATGGCAATTAGCAATAATGCTGATATTAATGTTAATTCCAGTTTCCCTGGTAATTGTTTATTTCCAAAAGCAATATCGGCAAGCAAACTATAAAGCTAGGGAAGAACTTTCGGCGCTTAATTCCACATTACAAGAAAACATTGTCGGGATTAATGTGGTGCAAATGTTCCGCCGGGAAAAGTTTAATGCTGAGGTGTTTCGCAACACTAATAAACGCTATATTCGAGAAATCGATCGCACCATTTTTCATGATTCAGCTGTTTCTGCTACTTTAGAATGGATTTCTTTAGTAGCGATCGCTTGCGTTTTAGGATTAGGTGGATGGTTTGTTTTGCAGGAAAACTTAACTTTTGGCATCTTATCCACCTTCATTTTATATTCCCAACGTTTGTTCGATCCAATCAGACAATTAGCCGAAAAATTTACCTCAATTCAAGCAGGTTTTACCGCTGTCGAACGGATTACTGATATTCTCCATGAACCGATCGAAATTCGCGACTCCGAAACCCCCAAATCTTTGCCAATAAGTGGTTATTCTCAACATAACGGCGCTGAGTCAATGGGAGAAATTCGCTTTGAACAAGTTGACTTTGCTTATAAGTCCAATGAATACGTTTTAAAGAACCTCAATTTTACCATTCATCCCGGTGAAAAAATTGCTTTAGTCGGGCCAACAGGCGCAGGAAAAAGTTCAATCATTCGCTTATTATGTCGGCTTTACGAACCTACCTCTGGAAGAATTATTGTTGACGGAGTTGATATTCGTGATTTACCCCAAATTGAACTTCGTCGGCACATAGGCGTAATTTTACAAGACGGATTTCTCTTTTCTGGTGATGTCAAAAGTAACATCACTTTAGGAGAAAATTATTCCTTAGAAGCAGTCAAAGCTGCCGCTAAAGCTACTAACGTTGACCAATTCATTGAACAATTACCCCAAGGTTATGATACTGAACTTCGAGAAAGAGGAACCAATCTTTCAGGAGGTCAAAAACAGTTATTAGCTTTTGCTAGAGCCGCAATTCGCGATCCGAGAATTTTAGTTTTAGACGAAGCAACTGCTAATTTAGATGTGAGAACTGAAGCTTTAATTCAGGAAGCATTAGACAGATTACTTGTGGGAAGAACTGCAATTATTATCGCCCATCGACTTTCTACAATTCGCAATGTAGACCGGATTTTGGTACTAAAACGCGGTGAATTAGTCGAAATCGGAAGTCATGAAGAACTATTAGCAAAAGGCGGACTTTATGCGAGTTTGTATAAGTTGCAACTTTTAGGAGCTTAAGTAACATAAGTTGTTAGTTATAAGTTAGCCCTCCTTGATAAGCAGGGGGCTAACTTATAACTAGCAAATGGAGTTAAGTGCTAAGAATAGGCGATCGGGGATTAGGGAATAGGAAACTTTTTCTGGTAATCTTCGATCGCCAATCCGTAACTATACCCAGATATCTCTATATTTACTTATAAAAATCATTGCTATTTGTCTATTATAAATGTATCGCAGTTTGCCAACATAAAAACTATGTTTTAATAATTACCTGAATAATCACTAGTTACTTAATAACGATTTTGGAGAAATGTTTATTAATATTAATTAGTAATAAAAGTTTTTCAAAAATGATTAATAATAAATAATTATTTAAGATTTTCGGGGGACAATTGCTTTAAAATGATAGTTCACTAGCAATTTCATTCATATTCATGACGACTTCCGAAGCTTCCTTGTCACAAAGTATCGTTGTTACTGACTCCACTAATTCCGGTAATTGGTCAAACTTACTGCAACAATTACTAGAAAAACAATCATTATCTAGCAGTCAAGCCACTGATTTAATGCAAGGATGGCTGAATGAAGAAATTGATCCTGTTTTATCAGGAGCAATTTTAGCCGCATTGCAAGCAAAAGGGGTTTCTGCCGAAGAATTAGCAGGAATGGCTAAAGTATTGCAAGCAAAATCTCTGAGAGTAGGAGCATATTCTAACCAACAACCAACCAATCCTGTAATTGATACTTGCGGTACAGGTGGCGATGGCGCATCAACTTTTAATATTTCTACAGCAGTGGCTTTTGTGGCTGCGGCTGCGGGTGTAGCAGTAGCGAAACATGGCAATCGTTCTGCTTCTAGTCGCGTAGGTTCTGCGGATGTATTAGAAGCTTTAGGAGTCAATCTTAATGCTAATGCTGAAAAAGTTGAAGCAGCATTAACAGAGGTAGGAATTACTTTTTTATTTGCTCCCGGATGGCATCCCGCCTTAAAAGTTGTTGCTCCATTGCGACGGACTTTAAAAGTGCGAACGGTGTTTAATTTATTAGGGCCTTTAGTGAATCCTTTACGTCCTACAGGACAGGTAATAGGAGTATTCGATCCGAATTTAATGTTGACAATTGCTCATGCTTTGAATCAATTAGGAATGCAAAAAGCGATCGTCCTGCATGGCAGAGAAAAATTAGATGAAGCAGGTTTAGCAGATAAAACAGACTTAGCAATATTATCAGGAGGAGAAGTTAAATTAGAAACGATCGCTCCTCAAGAACTAGGTTTAATAACTGCACCAACGGCAGCAATTCGGGGCGGTGATGTCTCCGAAAATGCGGAAATTTTACGCAATGTTTTGCAAGGAAAAGGTACAGCCGCACAACAAGATATCGTAACTTTAAATGCAGCAATAGCACTGCAAATTGGCGAATTAATTCCCCTTGGTGATTATCAAAAAGGTATTGCATTAGTGAGGGAAATTTTATCTAGTGGTGCAGCTTGGATAAAGTTAGAGCAATTAGTCGCATTTCTCCAAACTTAAACTTCGCTGGAATCTAGCTTTTTACAGCTAGATAATCATTAATTATGAATCAGCTTTTTTGCAGAACACCGCTCATCTTAATATTAATTATGGGAGTGGTTGTTCTATTTAACCTCGGTTTCGGCATCTACAGTTTACTATTTTTAGCGTTGCTTTGGTGGAAAGTACGATCGCTAAATCGCATCAATCGCCAGCACCTAATTACCTATCAAAAATGTCAAGAAACTGAAAATCAATTTCGTAGTGCTTTTATGCACTCACCAGTAGCAAGTATGCTACATACAGCCGATGGCAAAGTATTACAAATTAACCATGCTTGGACAGCAATCACCGGATATCAAATAGAGGAAATTTCCACCATTGCAGATTGGGTAAAACTAGCCATTACCCAAAATGAACATCAAAAAACATCCGAGAAAAGCTTTCAGCAAAATTCCTGTAAAGATTGCCAATTATCCGCAAAAATTTGTCCTGAACAAACCTTTGCTCAAGAGCTAATTATTCGCACCAAAAGCGGCGAAAAACGCATTTGGCAATTATTTACTACTTGCTTGAGCAATCATTCCAGTCAACAAATGTTCGTTTCCACTGCCATTGATATTACTGATAATAAAATGACCTTGTTTGTCTATCGAGACTATACAGGAGAAATGCTGAATTTCGCTGCCGTAGCAGTGAATAATAATCAGAATAAAAAAGCAGAAGCAGAACTAAAACAAGCCAAAGCTGAATTAGAAATTCTCGCACTTAATCAACGCTGGCAACTGGAATTAAACGAACGTCAGCGTACAGAATTGGCAATTAAGCAAAGTGAATTCCATTTTCAAGAATTAGCAGACAATCTTAACGAAGTGCTATTTATTGAATCTTACGATCTGAGCCAAACACTTTATGTTAGTCCCGCTTATGAAAAAATTTGGGGTCGAACTTGCGACAGTTTATATGCCAAACCTCAATCTTGGCTAGAATCTATTTATCCTGAAGATATTAACAGAGTAAAAAATAGTTTTGATTTAATGAAACGAGGGTTTTCTTCGCAAAAAGAGTACCGAATTGTCAGAACAGATGGCTCAATTCGCTGGATTTTAGCAAAGAGTTTTCCGATTTATGACGATCGAGGAAATCTCTTACGTCATGTCGGATTAGCAGAAGATCTTACCGATCGCAAACAAGTAGAAACCATCTTAACTCAGCAAGCACAAAAAGAACAAGCACTTTATCGAGTAGTCCGCATAATTCGCAACTCTTTAGATCTCAACATAATTTTTGACGTTGCTAGTCGAGAAATTGCCCAACTTTTAGCAGTAGAAACAGCAAACATTATTCAATATTTGCGCTTATTTAAAGTATGGCGCTGTGTATCTGAGTATCATCAAAATCCCACAAATTCAACAATTTTGCATCAAGAAATACCAGAAATAAATAGCAATATTGTCCAACAACTCCATCAATTCAAAATAGTACAAATTACCAATCCTAGTGATAGCAAAGATGAAATGGTTTCCCAATATTCTCAAACTTATCCCGGCGCTTGGTTATTAGTACCGCTACATTTTGATAATCGACTTTGGGGAATTTTAAGTTTAATTAGTAAAACTAATTCACCTTGGCAGCAACAAGATATAGAATTAGCTTGTGCAGTAACCGATCAATTAGCGATCGCCATTTATCAATCAGAACTTTATCAAAAACTGCAAGCCGCCAACCAAGAATTAAAAAGATTAGCCACCATTGACGGATTAACTCAATTAGCAAATCGCCGCTATTTCGACCAATACTTACAAGTAGAATGGCGCAGAAATAGAAGAGAAAAAACTCCCCTAGCACTAATTTTATTAGATGTTGATTATTTCAAATTTTATAACGATACTTACGGTCACATAGCAGGCGATGATTGCTTAAAAAAAATCGCCCTCACCATCAAAAAATTAGTGCGTCGTCCCGGAGATTTAGTCGCTCGTTATGGCGGCGAAGAATTTGCGATAATTCTGCCCCAAACAGATATTAACGGAGCCATGAAAATAGCGGAAATCATTAATCAAAAAATTAAACAACTAGCGATTCTCCATCGAAACTCGGAAGTTAGCCAATACGTAACCGTAAGTTTAGGAATTAGCTGTATGATTCCTAATTTACAAACTTCCTATTTAGAATTACTAACTTTAGCCGACCAAGCACTTTATCATGCTAAAGAACAAGGACGCGATCGCCTAGTTTGCGCCTAACAAATTCTTGATTGTAGTTTGTTGTAGGGGCGATCGCATCACCTACCCCTACAATCAAAATCAACTAACTTGCAACTTCACATTTAGCTTCTGCAATCTTTCCCCTAACCAACGTTCAAACAACTCATTTTGTAAAGCTTGCCTTACCTGAACATCCTCCAAAGAAGAAGGTAAAAACTGCTCAACCCGAAACAAACCCCAACGTCCCTCCACTTGTAAAGGCCCTAAAAGAGCCCCAGGCTCAGCATCCTTTACCGCACCTTGGAGAGGTTCCGGCAAAGTTCCCATACTGATAGCGCCCATCATTCCATTAGCTAAACGCTCCTCAGTCAAAGAATTTTCCCGCGCCACCACTTCAAAACTATCACCAGTTTCAATTTGCTCCCGGAGAGTTTCCGCCACATCAGGATTATCCACAATAATCCGCGACAAAACCACCCGATCTAGAAAAATTTTCCGCTCATTGTAATAGTCTTGCAACCTAGATGAAGTTATTTGATTCTTCAGTTTGTCCAGCTTAAAATTAAAAGCAAACTGATTATGAAAAGTCGGGTAATCTACACCCTTACTATTCAGCCACTCTTGAAAACGCTTCGGATCGGTCAACTGACTTTGAATCCGAAAATCAATAATTGCCTGTTCCACAAGAGCATTTTCAATTTGAGGATCGGTCAGCTTAAGTTGTTCTTGCTCAATAATGTGCTGTCGCAGAATATCCCCGATAAAAAGCCCAAGTTTGCCACAACTTTGCAGATATCGCAAAGCTTGCTCCAAAAAAATAGGCTGGTCATCAACTATAAGAAATGATTGGGAAGTCATGAATTAGCCAGATTTTACACAATTAATTTCCTTGCCCTTATTAATTTTATGGCTGTTGTGTTCCTTTTACCGTACCCGGAATTCGACAAAATTATTTTTAATAGTCATGTCATAGCGGGAAAAAAAGTCTTGTCCCAGTAGCCCAATGCTTAATCCTGGTGGAATGCCCACCGGGACATTTTTCAGCGAAGCACCACCCACTTGTACCGTATCCAGACAGCCAACACCAATTAAAGCACCACCCGCAGCAGTACTCACCTTTGCCACAGCAAAACTTTCTACCTTCAATCTAGCTGCCATTTCTTGAGTAATCGCCGTACCGCTAGCCCCAGTATCCAACATCATCTCGAAAGTTTGCTTGATATTAGCGTTAGTCAGCGTCACATCAATTACCAAAGTGCCAAATTCGCGCCGTTTAATTGGGACACGAATCACAGTACCAGAAGTCGCACTAGTGCTGACTTTTGTCGTACACTTACTCGCCAGAGAAACTTGCTTAAATTTAGGGTCTGCTTGTTTAGCAGCGTAATCAGCTTGTTCTTGATATTCTTTTAGTTTGGCTTGCGCTTGGGCATAATTGGGACTAGAAGTTGGTACAGCTTTGAGCAGTTGCATTACTTTTTGCCATTGACTGCTGACGAGTTTCCAATCATCGCGAGATTGGGCTGACTCACCGATACTTTTAGCACGGGTAGCTTTAGCTTGCGCCTCCTCATAACTATCCTCTACCACCACTTGTGCCTGATTTTGTTTTACCGTCACAGTTTTTGGTTTTGCTCCAACAGTAGCCGTAGTCTTCGCCACCGAAGCATTTACTTGAGACTTAACTTTAACATTAGGGCTTTCCGTAGCTTTCTCACTACTACAAGCCATACTCATAACTGTTACCATTCCGGTAAGTAATATCAATAACGCCCGATCGCGAACAACTTTTTCCATAAAAACTTTGGTTGAGAATTTGCTTAACAAAATTTTAGCCACACTCTCCTCTGCACCTAATCTAACCTTGCCCAAAGTGAGAAAAATCGAAATTTAAGCTTTTGTAAACAAAAAAATTCCTCAATGTAATCAAATCCCAACATTAATCTAATGAAAAACCGCACGCCTCTCTAAGGTCGTGTAAGATCGACATCGCTACGAATCAAAGACAGGAAACTATGCCACTTTTAGACGCTCAACCCGCATTGCTTGTTTTAGTAGATGGCACAACTTTTCGGGGTTGGTCATTCGGTGCCCCAGGAACCACAATAGGAGAAGTTGTGTTTAACACTGGCATCACTGGATACCAAGAAGTATTAACTGACCCAAGTTACTGCGGTCAAATCGTGTTGTTTACCTATCCCGAACTAGGCAACACAGGCATTAATCCCGAAGATGAAGAATCAGAACGTCCCCAAGTCAGAGGCACTATTGCCCGCAACATCTGCACCCGTCCTAGCAATTGGCGATCGACCCAATCTTTACCCGATTATTTGAAACAATACAATATTCCGGCAATTTACGGCATTGATACTCGTGCTTTAACCCGGAAAATTCGGGAATTTGGGGCAATGAACGGGGGAATTTCTACCGAAATCCTCGATCCATCAGAATTACTTGCTAAAGTAAAAGCGGCTCCCAGTATGGCAGGATTAAACTTAGTTAAAAATGTCACCACTGAGAAGATTTACGAATGGTCGGAACCTACTAACCCAGTTTGGGAATTTAAACCAATAGAAAAAACTGACGAATCTTTTACAGTTGTGGCGCTAGACTTCGGCGTGAAAAAGAATATTCTGCGCCGTTTAGCAAGTTATGGTTGTCGAGTAATTGTAGTTCCCGCAGATACACCAGCAGAAGAGATTTTAAAATACAATCCTGATGGAATTTTCCTTTCTAATGGCCCTGGCGATCCAGCAGCAAATATTGAAGGAATTGAAACTACTAAAGCTTTACTGAAAGCAGAAAAACCTGTATTTGGCATTTGTATGGGACACCAAATTTTAGGTCTTTCCTTGGGTGGGGATACTTATAAACTGAAATTTGGTCATCGAGGCTTAAATCAACCTGCTGGGTTAACCGGGAAAGTCGAGATTACTAGCCAAAATCATAGTTTTGCGATCGATCCCGATTCCATTCCCAACGCCAACGTCGAAATTACCCATCTGAATTTAAACGATCGCACCGTCGCAGGTCTACGCCACAAATCCCTACCCATGTTCTCCGTACAATATCACCCAGAAGCCAGCCCAGGCCCCCACGACGCTGACTATCTCTTTGAACAGTTCGTCCAAACAATGCGTCAAAATCGCCAAACTACCTCTGTTTAGAGCATCCCAATTGGGCAAGGGCGAAGCATTCCAGTAGAAAAGTTATTGATTACAAGCAAAGCTTTACTGCCGGAATGCTAATACCTACGGCACGCTACGCGAACGCCCCTAACGCCCCTACAGATATTTTTCCCAAACTGGGATGCTCCCGAAAAACTCAAAACTTTCCCCCAGCCCCCAGCCCCCAGTCCCCAGTCCCCAGTCCCCAGTCCCCAGTCCCCAGCCCCCAGTCCCCAGCCCCCAGTCCCCAGCCCCCAGTCCCCAGTCCCCAGTCCCTAAAAATAATCCCTAAATCCCTAGACAAAATCCCAGAAACTATATATACTGGAGCCTCGACAGAAGGTGACTATGGAGCTAGGAGGGAATTATTCCTGAGCCACTAACCTTGACCGTGAGCCTTAGAGGCACAAGAGATGTCAAGGAAAAATACCAGTTATTTCGTCTGACAGGCTTATTGGATGCCTTTTCGGAACCGACTTTTAGTAAAGTGATCGGCAAATGTATCGATGATGGGCCAAAAAATATTGTTTTGGATCTCTCCCAAATCGATTTTGTCGATAGTTCTGGCTTGGGTGCTTTAGTACAAACAGCTAAGCGAGCGCAAAATAATGGGGGTACTTTACAAATTGTCCCCAATTCTCGTGTTACCCAAACAGTTAAGCTAGTACGTTTAGAAAAGTTTCTATCGTTGCAATCATCGGTAGATACTGCCCTAGAGAATATTAAATAAGCTGGCTAAGCTAAAATAACTGATGCTATCCGGTCGTTTTCTGGATAGCAGATTTGTTTTGAAACAAAATAATCAATCCCAATTGCATTTATGGTAAAATCCAGAAGCGATGTTTTATCAGCCGCTCTCAGAGATAAATTACTCGTTGACTGAAGTTAATCAGCTTTCTCCTGTAGCTTTGGCATATATAGGAGATGCAGTTTTTGAGCTTTATGTTCGGAGCCATTATCTTTTTCCTGCCAAAAGGATCGATAAGTATCATCGGCAGGTGGTGTTTCAAGTGAGAGCAGAGAGTCAGGTAAAACATTTGCGATCGCTCCAACCCCATCTCACAGAAGCCGAGAGCGAAATTTTGCGCCGGGGCAGAAATGCTGCTGGCTCAGGACCAAAGCGATTATCCCCGAAAATCTATCAAGAAGCTAGTAGCCTAGAAACTTTGATTGGATATCTTTATCTCACCGATTCTCAGCGTTTAGCTCAGCTGTTAGCCAAATTAGAGTTAGATTTCCCCCAAGGGGAAGACTGTTAAATAAAACTCAAGACAGCTGAAACTAGCAATTTTGACTATGTACATTAAAATCAGACACCTGATAGGTGATTAGTAAAGGTTTCGATAAAATAATGAGTAAAAATTACCGCCCAGAAAATCCAGGTAAACCCAAGCGCAGTAGACCTTTGAAAGGCAGGTTAAACCGACCATCGGTAAAACCAATTCGGAAAGTCAATGGTAACCTTCCCGCACCTGAACTGCGGAATGAGTCTCGCAATGAGTCCCACGATGAAACTCGACATGAGTCTCACAATGAACCTCGACGTGAATTTAGACGCGAACCTCGACGCGAACCTCGACGTGAATTTAGACGTGAATCACGACAGGAACCTCGGCAGATAAATCAAGAGGTTAGAGAGGAATCTGAAGATCTAGATATGATTTATGGTCGTCAGTCGGTGTTAGCAGCATTGACGAATCAGCGGGCGCTGAATCGAATTTGGATTTTGCCTCATCTGCGTTACGATCCCCGTTTCCATACATTATTAACGCAAGCGAAAGCAAATGGGACTGTAATTGATGAGGTAGAAGCAAAGCGTTTAGATTACATTACTCACAAAGGTAATCACCAAGGAATTGCCGCACAGGTTGCACCTTATGAATATGTAGAGTTAGCAGATTTGATTTCCCAAGCTAAAGCAGCTTCGGAACAACCAGTAATTGTGGTTTTGGATAGTATTACCGACCCCCATAACTTAGGGGCAATTATTCGCACATCAGAAGCCTTGGGAGTTCATGGTTTGGTGATCCCGCAACGACGGGCGGTAGGAGTGACTTCAACTGTGATGAAAGTCGCGTCGGGGGCTTTGGAAAATCTGCCTGTGGCTAGGGTGGTTAATTTGCGATCGGCTCTGGAAGAATTAAAGACAGCAGGTTTTTGGATTTATGGCACCGAGGCGAATACTGAGCAAGCATTACATACGGTTCAGTTTACTGGCCCAATAGTTTTGGTGGTAGGTTCCGAAGGAGAAGGTCTGAGTTTGTTAACTCAACGTTGCTGCGATTTTCTCGTGTCTATTCCTTTGGGGGGAAAAACTCCTAGCTTGAACGCTTCAGTAGCAGCAGGGATGGCGCTTTACGAAATTTTCCGCCAACGTTGGTCAACTACACTACACCTGGATAGGTTAAAAAAAGATACTTTGAAAAAAGAAAGGTAACAGAGTATAAAGAAATTTAAATAAAGAAGCTCGCTAGACGGCATTGCATCCTAGAGGACAGGTTGAGGTCATGAAAGAAGTTTTGCTCAGCATTCTAAATTTCTTAGGTTTGGCTTGGTGGATTGAAATTATTACTCACAAACCCCAATGTACTTACTATTTCGGCCCTTTTCTCACAGAGAAGGAAGCTGAATTGGCTAAGACTGGCTATTTGGAAGATTTGGAAATGGAAGGGGCGATGGGTGTTGATGTATTTATTAAACGCTGTAAGCCAAACGAACTGACAGTAGAGGACGATTTGGGGGAGAAAATTGACCGCAAGGCTTCACCAGCTTTCAGCGGTCAGTTTTAAGATATCGAATCGCTAATCAGGAATTTTTGGTGGGGGAAGGCAAAAGGCAGAAGGCAGAAGGGTAAATTTCTTCCCATCTCCCCATCTTCCCATCTCCCTACCTCCCCGTCTCTCTACCTGATATTACTGTTGGGTGTTCTGAGATCCAGCGATCGATATCTTGAAGCACCTGTTCTGGGATTTCCCAAGGAAAAAGATGGGCGGTGTGGGAATAACATTGCCATTGTGAGTTTTTGAGATGCCGTGCTGTTTCCAAACTTGATTCTGGGGTGATGTGGCGATCGTCCGATCCTGCCATAACTAAAGCCGGACATTGAATTTGCCAGAGGTCTTCAAGTCGGTTATAACCTGTTCTAATCGCTGTAGTTAAGGCGCGTGTAGCAGCTGAAGATGTTCGTAAATAAGCGGCAACTGCTTCTGTGGCAATAAAGTTGTAAGTTGCTGGAGTATGTTGTTGAATCAGGTAGCGAAACAAGGATTTTTTCCCGAAAGTTTCAATATTCCATTGCCAACCCGGTTGTAGTTGATTTACGATCGCCGCTAATCCTGTATAAAGGTTATCTTGCCAGCTAATGGGCGGATGATTACCACGAGGACGGGCAGCGGTGGCAATTAAAATTAATCCGCTGACTTTTTCCGATTTTCGCAAGGCTAATTCTAAGGCTAAAATGCCTCCTAAAGACCACCCTAATACTAGGCAACGCTGTATTTGTAAGCGGTCTAGCAGGCTTTCTAAGTCGTGCAAATGGTCTTGCATGGCAAATTTACCCTGACAGCGACTTTGACCGTATCCGCGTAGGTCAGGGGCGATCGTTTGAAAGCGTTGGGAAAGGTGTTTGGTAAAAACGGACATACTGTTACTAGAACCAGGATGTCCGTGTAGGCAAAGAATGGGAAATCCTTGGCCTTGAATGTTCACGTTGAGTTGCATTTTTGTGGTTTGTCCTTTCTCATTAGTTATTGGTCATTTGTAATATTTTTCCAATGACTAATGACCAAAAGATGATTGATTATTTAACACGGGCTAATACATCTTCCACGTCTGATAATTGAACTGCGCCGGAAAATGTTGCGCCATTGAGGACAAAAAATGGTGTGCCGGAAATGCCGACGCTTTCGCCTAAAATCATGTCTTCGGTGATGGCTTTTTCGGCGTTTTGGCGATCGCTATTAAACTTCTCCAAATCCAAGTTCAAATTTTTAGCGGTCTCTAAATAGAATTGTTCGCCAAGTTTATTTTGCTGAGTAAATAAAGCATCATGATATTGCCAAAATTTGTCTTGTTGCCCAGCTGCCCAAGCTGCTTTTGCTGCTGATAAAGCTTCGGGATGAATATTAGATAGCGGAAAATGTTTGAAAACTAAAGTGACTTCATTCTGATGTTTTGCCATGAATTCTTTAATAGTTTTGTGTGCTTGGGCACAGTAGGGACATTGAAAGTCAGAAAACTCTACTAACAGAATTTTTTTTGCAGGCGATCCCGTCATTGGAGATTGACCAATTATCGCATCGGGGTTAGTTTTCATTTGTTGAACAAATGCCTGCTGTGCCTGCACTAATTGATTTTGTATTTTCTCTTGGTATGCTTGAACAGATTCAACAATTGCTTCGGGATGTTGGCGGATAATTTGTAAAACTTGTTCTTCTAATTGAGGGGAAATTTTAGTAGCTGCTTGGGCGGGTGATGTCCAAAGAAAGAATATTAAAGTGAGTAGTAATATGAAGACTCGGATTATCGGCATAATTTACCTCATGAGATGGTGAGATGCTGATGTTTTTATTGTAAGTGCGATCTGTGCTGGGCGCACGTTATGCGATCGCAAAAAAATCACCTGCTAAACCTAGCTAATAATTCCTCTCTCGATAATTGTAATAACAACGATGTAAACTCTTCTGGTGCTAACTCTAACAAAGGAGCAACTATTGACTGTAGTTCCTCATCTAATACTCCAAAACGAACTCTGAGCAAGTTTTCTACAACAATGCTTTCACCTTGTTGTATTCCTTGTTGTGTAGCCTCATTTAACCTCTCTAAATAAAGTGGTGATGCTGTGGGAGTGAGAATCCATAATTTTGGTAATTCAGATTCGTTAATCCGAGTATTTTCCCTTTTTACTTGACGTTCTATATCTGCATGAATATCAAATAATTTGCTCAGACAATTGCGAATTTGGCTGGCGGTGACTGGATTGCGAAATGTTTTCTAAATACAGATTCAAGTTTTGTTGCAGGGTTTTGTAAGATGTGCTGCCGATCGCAACTGTACAGTTTTCCATCCTGCTACCTTATTTATTTGCCTACAAAATAGCAAATTAAAAATCATTTTAACACATTTTTATAATGATTCTTTAATTTGTTTGTCTCAAGCGATCGCATAAATAACAGAACATAGTCCGATCGCATAACCAAAAACAACCCAATCGCACTTTTTCTCATTAACACAAAAAGAGCGATCGCGCTCAACACACGAATAGCGATCGTCCTTTCCCCCAAACAACCTAAAAACGAAATCCGGGAATTCTCCGAATCGTATTTTGGATTCGATTTACCGTATTCAAAACATTATTAATATCGTCGATCGTATCCCGTTTATCAGGAGTTGAATTAGCCAGAGGCGCACCTAATTCTGGTGCAGATGAATTTTCCACTTGTAAAGCCAAATAAATCCCTTGTTGCGGCGCTAAACTCAAAAAAGTATTAATCGGAATTGCATAATTAAAACCAGGTTTGATCAGCCTAGCAATACTATTAGCTGCCTCTGGAGATAGACCTTCTCTGCGTAATGCTTTAGGATCGGCAGTATCTCCCCAGCCATGAATACCAACAACTCTACCTCCTGCATCTACTACTGGCCCACCACTCATTCCTGGCTGAGTTACGTTAGTATAAATAATCTTGTAACCCTCTACAGGTTGGTCTAAAAATCCTGAAATTCGCCCATCTGTGAACTGACGAACAAGTTGTCCTGTACCACCAGGTCTAGGCCATCCAGAAACAAAAACTGGCTTGCCTTCTGTGAGTTTATCGGAATTTGCTAACTTGGCAACTTTGTAATTTTTATCGCTACTAAATTCTACAATTGCCAAATCTACTCCAGGCAAACGTTTCACCTTCCTGTAATCAAGTTTATAGGCTTGTCTGTCAGAGGTGATGATTTTGTAATCATCAGGATCGCTAACTACATGATTAGCAGTTAAGACATAGTAAGTATTATTGTCTTTGGCAACAATTACTCCTGAACCGTGTCCTTCTTTGGCAATAATTAAAACCGTAACTTCTCTAGCAATATTGTTAATTTCTTCCCCGGAAAGGGCAACAGCAACACGAGGTTGCATTACCACAATGGCGTTAACAATTGCTGTACCTGCGAGTATTGCTGGTAGTCGATCGTAAAATCTCATGTTTCTGTCTCCAAATTAAATCAAATCAAAATCAACGATTAAGTTAACCATCACTAGGTTTTCCCAGAATAGTCGAGCTTGGCACAGACAGCCATAAAACTTTACATTTAATTACGTAAAAGTGGATGTTTAAGCGTTAAAATAGCGTGTTCATCTGCCCAGCCTAAGTTTTGGGGAATTACCATCAGTGACGATCGAGGTAATTTTCAATGGGCGAGGAAACTTATACTTATAGATCTGGGCAATAAGATAAAAAGAGGTCGCTGCATGGCATCCATCCGCGAGTTGCACCAACAACTCATCACCAAAGAACGTTCTGCTGTAGAAATAACTAAGGAAGCTTTAGAACGCATTGAGGCGGTAGAACCGAAAGTGCGTAGTTTTTTGTGCGTCACAGCAGATAAGGCTTTAGAACAGGCTAAGGCGGTAGATGCAAAAATTGCCGCTGGTGACGAAATTGGGCTGCTGGCGGGAATTCCTATTGCCATTAAGGACAATATGTGTACTAAAGGAATTCCCACTACTTGCGGCTCAAAAATTTTGCAAGGTTTTATCCCGCCTTACGAGTCAACCGTAACTCAAAAGTTGGCGGAAGCTGGGGCGGTAATGGTGGGTAAGGCGAACATGGATGAGTTCGCAATGGGTAGTTCTACGGAAACTTCGGCTTATCAGGTTACAGCTAATCCTTGGGATTTGGAAAGGGTTCCTGGTGGATCTTCGGGGGGCTCAGCTGCGGCTGTGGCGGCTGATGAGGCTGTGGTGTCTTTGGGTTCGGATACGGGGGGATCGATTCGGTTGCCTGCGTCTTTCTGCGGTATTGTGGGGATGAAGCCGACTTATGGTTTGGTTTCTCGCTTCGGTTTGGTGGCTTATGGTTCTTCTTTGGATCAAATTGGGCCTTTTGGTCGATCGGTCGAAGATACAGCTATTTTACTGGGTGCGATCGCAGGTTACGATCCGAAAGATTCCACTAGTTTAAATGTGAAAATCCCTAATTATGCTAAATCTTTGAAACCGAATTTCAAAGTTAGGGGAGTTTTAAGAGTTGGCGTAATTTCGGAAACTTTTGGTCAAGGTTTAGATCCAGTTGTGGAGAAAGCTGTAACTAAAGCGATCGAAACTTTGCAAGAATTAGGTGCAGAAATTCATGTAGTTTCTTGTCCCCGTTTCCGCTATGGTCTACCAGCATATTACATCATTGCTCCTTCAGAAGCTTCGGCAAATTTAGCCCGTTACGATGGCGTGAAATATGGTATGCGCGATGAAGAGGCTAATAGTCTTTTATCTATGTATACTAAGACTCGCTCTGCTGGATTTGGTCTAGAAGTAAAACGGCGGATTATGTTAGGAACTTATGCTTTATCAGCAGGTTACTATGATGCCTATTATTTGAAGGCACAAAAAGTCCGCACTTTGATTAAAAAAGACTTTGAGAGTGCTTTTGAAAAGGTTGATGTTTTAGTTTGTCCCACTGCACCAACAACGGCTTTTAAAGCAGGTGATAAAACTGCCGATCCTTTGAGTATGTATTTAACCGATTTGATGACAATTCCAGTTAATTTGGCTGGGTTGCCAGGGGTAAGTATTCCTTGCGGTTTTGACGAACAAGGTTTACCAATTGGTTTACAATTAATCGGCAATGTTCTACAAGAAGAATTGCTTTTGCAAGTAGCTTACGCTTATGAACAAGCAACTACTTGGAATGAGAAAAAGCCGAATTTGGATTAACTAGGGATTGGGGATTGGGGACTGGGGATTGGGGATTGGGGACTGGGGAATTATCCGATCGCCAATCACTAGTAACCAATGGCAAATTACAAATAACTAAGGACGAAAAATATGTCTTTTGTTGGTTTACACACGCACAGCGATTACAGTTTACTTGATGGCGCTAGTCAAATTCCTGAATTGATCGATCGCGTCATAGAATTGGGTATGTCTGCGATCGCACTTACCGATCATGGTGTGATGTATGGTGCGATCGAATTAATTAAAGTTTGCCGGAATAAGAACGTAAAGCCGATCGTCGGTAACGAAATGTACGTGGTAGAAGGCGAAATAGAAAAACAGGAAAAACGCCGCAAGAAATATCACCAAATTGTCTTAGCAAAAGACACCCAAGGCTACAAAAACTTAGTTAAATTAACAACTATTTCTCACTTGCAAGGCGTTCAAGGCAAAGGCATCTTTTCCCGTCCTTGTATTAACCGAGAGTTATTAGAAAAATATCACGAAGGGTTAATTGTTACTAGCGGTTGTCGTGCGGGTCAAGTTCCGCAACTGATTTTACAAAACAAATTAAAAGAAGCCAGAGAATGCGCTAAATGGTATCAAGAAGTATTTAAAGACGATTATTATTTAGAAATTCAAGATCACGGTTATTTAGAAGACAGAATTGTTAATGTTGAAATCGTTAAAATTGCCCAAGAGTTAGGCATCAAAGTTGTTGCCACTAATGATTCCCATTTTACAGGTTGCTCTGATGTGGAAGCACACGACGCTTTATTATGTATTAATACAGGTCAGAAATTAATTGAAGACAACCGAATGCGCTATAGCGGGACAGAATATTTAAAATCCCCTGACGAAATGGTGCAATTATTCCGCGATCATTTGCCCGATGAAGTAATTAAAGAAGCAATAGAAAACACTATAGAAGTATCAAATAAAGTTAAAAAATACGAAATATTTAACGAACCAAGATTACCAGATTATCCAGTTCCTCCAGAACATACACCTAGCACTTATTTAGAACAACTTGCTAGAGAAGGATTGCAAGAAAGATGCAATAGTCGTAGCTATAATGACATCGAATCAGCATATAAAGAAAGGCTGGAATATGAATTAAAAATGATCGAACAGATGGGATTTTCCACTTATTTTTTAGTGGTGGGAGATTACATCAGATTCGCTAGAGATAAAGGCATTCCAGTTGGCCCTGGAAGAGGTTCTGCGGCAGGTTCTTTGGTTGCTTATGCTTTAAAAATTACGAATATTGATCCGGTACATCATGGGCTTTTATTTGAACGTTTCTTGAATCCTGAACGGAAATCAATGCCTGATATTGATACCGATTTTTGTATTGAAAGAAGGCAAGAAGTAATTGAATATGTAACTGAAAAGTACGGCAAAGAAAGGGTAGCGCAAATTATTACTTTTAACCGTTTAACTTCTAAAGCAGTGTTAAAAGATGTCGCCAGAGTGTTGGATATTCCTTACAAAGAAGCGGATGAAATGGCAAAATTAATCCCGGTGGTAAGGGGAAAACCAACTAAGTTGAAGGTGATGATTTCTGATGATACTCCTGCCCAAGAGTTTAAAGAGAAATATGATAATGATGAAAATGTCCGGCGTTGGATTGATATGGCAATGCGGATTGAAGGTACTAACAAAACCTTTGGTGTTCACGCTGCGGGTGTGGTAATTTCTGCTCAACCTTTGGATGAAGTTGTACCATTACAAAAGAATAATGATGGTTCTGTAATTACTCAGTATTTCATGGAAGATTTGGAATCTCTGGGTTTGTTAAAAATGGACTTTTTGGGGTTGAAAAACCTGACGATTATTCAAAATACTTTAGATTTAATTGAGAAAAATCGCGGATTTCACGTCGATCCTGATGATATTACTGCTGATGAAAGAAAGGCATTTAAAATATTATCTAAAGGCGAGGTTAAAAAACGTCCGCCAGAGGTGGAAAAAACTTATAAGGTTCTAGAAAAAGGGCATTTGGAAGGGGTTTTTCAATTAGAATCTTCGGGAATGCTTGATGTGGTGAAAAAGTTAAAGCCGTCGAGTATCGAAGATATTTCTTCTATTTTAGCGTTGTATCGACCGGGGCCTTTAGATGCGGGGTTGATTCCTAAATTTATCGATCGCAAACACGGCAGAGAAGAAATTAATTACGAACATCCATTGCTAGAACCCATCCTTCAAGAAACTTATGCGGTATTAGTATATCAAGAACAAATCATGAAAATGGCTCAAGATTTGGCAGGATATACTTTAGGGCAAGCCGATTTATTGAGGCGGGCAATGGGCAAAAAGAAAGCTGAAGAAATGCAGAAACAGCGCGAAACTTTTATTGATGGTTCAACTAAAAATGGAGTTAATAGAAGAATAGCAGAACAGTTATTCGATCAAATGGTTTTGTTCGCGGAGTACTGTTTTAATAAATCCCATTCAACCGCCTATGCTTACGTCACTTACCAAACCGCTTATTTAAAAGCAAATTTCACTGGCGAATACATGGCTGCGTTGCTAACAGCTAACAGTGGCGATCAAGATAAAGTGCAAAAATACATTGCTAACTGTCAGGAATTAAACATTAAAGTAGAAGGGCCAGATATTAACCGTTCTGATATTAATTTTACACCTTCAGATGGGAAAATTTTGTTTGGTTTGTCGGCAATTAAAAATGTGGGCGAAAATGCGATTAAAAATATTTTAGAAGTGAGGAAAGCGGGAGGAAAATTTCAAGATTTGGCGGATTTTTGCGATCGCATCAACCTCCACAGCGTCAACAGTCGCGCCTTAGAAGCCTTAATTAAATGTGGCGCATTAGATTGTTTAAATAAAAATCGTCAGCAACTCATTGAACATTTACCTTTCGTCGTTAGTTGGGCACAAAAAAGTAAAGACGTTTCCGAACAACCAACTTTATTTGACTTAGGAAGTGTCAGAAGTCCGGCACCAAAACCACCACAAATAAATGATTTCGCCCCCAAAGAAAAGCTGCAATTTGAAAAAGAATTGCTCGGCTTTTATGTTTCTGCTCACCCTTTAAAAGCTATAGAAAAATTAGCACCTAAATTAGGTTTAGATCCCACTCCCATCACCCTGAATAAATTTACCGAAAAACCAAAAGGAAATATTAACGTAATTGTCATGATTACCGAAATTAAAAAAGTAATCACAAAAAAAGGCGATCCAATGGCAATTCTACAAATTGAAGATTTAACTGGCAAATATGAAGCAGTAGTTTTTCCCAAAACTTATGACAAAGTTAACGATTCTTTGGTAACAGATACACCGCTAATTTTAAAAGGTAAAGTAGACACGAAAGAAGAGCAAATTCAGCTAATTGTTAATGAAGCAGAATCAATTCCCGCTGATGCACTGGCGAGTCTGGAAGAAACCGAAGAAACAGAAATAGATAAACCAGAAGTTATGGTAATTTTGGAACTAACATTACAGCAAATTGAAGAACAGCAACTACTCGATAATCTCAGAGCAATTTTAAAAGAATATTCCAGCAATGAACAGTCAAAATTTCCAGTAATGGCACTTGTGCAGGGTAAACATCTCCGTCAAGCTGTACGTTTTGGCAAAGAATATTGGGTACAGGATTACGAAAATGCTGTTTCCCGCCTTAAAGATGCCAAATTTAATGCGTGGATTCACTCGTTAATTGAATTTTAAAAATCAACCAAATCCCTGCCAAATTTTGATGGTTTTATCAGAACTGGCGCTAACAAGTAATTGACCATCAATACTCATTGCTAAAGCATTCACTGCACTAGTATGTTCGTTCAAAGTAAACAACAATTCGCCAGTTTCTAAGCGCCATATCCTAATAGTTTTATCGCTACTGGCGCTAATCACCGTTTGACCATCGGGACTAATTTGTACAGCATTTACATACCCATTATGTCCCGAAAAAGTCCTAATTATTTCTCCGGTTTTTAAATTCCACAATTTAACTGTTTTGTCCTTACTTGCACTAGCAAGCATTTCCCCATCAGGACTAAAGGCTACAGAATAAACTGAGTTAAAATGCCCGTAAAGGGTGTTAACTAATTCTCCTGTAGCTAACTTCCAAAGTTTAATTTGATTATCTAAACCGCCAGTGGCAATTAACACTGCTTTCGGATGAATTGCTATAGCTTTAATCATCCCCGCAGAGGCAAACAAAGTGCGAATTGGCAAGCCATTTTTTAGTCGCCATAATTTGATAGTTCGGTCATCGCCACCACTAATTAACATTTGTCCATCTGGACTAATTGCCACTGCATTAACATCTCTAGAATGTTCGGTTAAAGTTTGCATTAAAGTAGCGTTGTGTAAATTCCAAAGCTTGATTTTCTCATCATCGCTACCACTAGCAAGAATCAAGCCATCAGGACTAATAGTTAAGGAATTAACTGCTTTGGTATGTCCTGATAAACTATGCAAAAGTTCTCCGCTTTGCGAACTCCAAATCTTAATCTGATCGTCTAAACCACCACTAGCAATCACTTGTTTGTTGGGACTAATAGCTACTGCCATTGCCCAAGAACTGTGTCCAGTTAAGGTATTCACACATCGCCAAATTCGCTGTGCAGAATTGGAATTTGGTGGTAGAGAAGCAGGTGGAGGAGTGATAGTACGGCGGATGTTTCTTCCTGGAGAAACTGGTGTTTTCGTACTATTTAAACGTCCAGAAATGCTGGGATTTGTTGCAGGTTTGCGGGGAACTGAAGCTGGGGGAGTTACTGGAGTTGGTTTGACAGGAGGAGGATTTTTCCCAGTAGCGGGTTCCCAACCAACTACATTTAAATCTTGCCATACTGTATCTGCTGATTGATAACGTTCATTCACCCAATCTTTGAGCATTTTATCTAAAATTTGGGTTAAGTTATCGCTGACATTTGAGCCTTTTTTCCGTAAATAATCGCGCCAAATCCACTGCCCATTTAAAGGATTATAAAGGCTGTCTGGTTTAACTTGGGTCATTAAGTAAATACAGGTTGCACCCAAACTATAAATATCGCTAGCGGGAAATACTTGTCCGTTCCGCAATTGTTCTAATGGTGCATAACCTTCTGTGCCAATTTTTGTTCCTGGTTGAGAGGCTGTACCTTCGGTAATTTGTTTAGCAATGCCAAAATCTATTAACACCAATTTGCCATCAATTTGGCGGCGAATAATGTTAGTTGGTGTAATATCTCGGTGAATTACTTGCCGTTCGTGAATAAATTTTAATACTGGCAGAATATCTCGCAAAACTTCCCTTATTTTGTTTTCACTAAATGCCCCTTGTTGTACCAGTTCTTGGTATAAGTTTTGTCCTTCAATAAACTGCTGTACTAAATACAATCGTTTCTCTTGTTCAAAGTAAGCTAACAGGGTAGGAATTTGGGGATGTTCTCCTAGTTCGTGCAGTCTATATGCTTCTTTGTGAAAAAGTTCGATCGCTTTTTCTTGAGATTGCGTCCCTTGCGATTGTACGGAAAATTGCTTGATCACGCAGCTAGCATTTAACATATCTTGATCGGCTGCGAGATAAGTTCTGCCAAATCCTCCCTGTCCAATAGGTTTTACTACTCGGTAGCGGTTTCTCAATAGTGGTTCTAATTTACTACCGCAGCTTTGGCAGAGTTTTCTACCTGAAGGATTTAATGGTTGTTTACAATTGGGGTTGAGGCAACATATCATAATTAGCAAGGCACCCGCGGGCTTGATTTGTTCTGGTTAGCAGGTTTTTCTGTCTTGATACTATCTTTTTTACTAGCTTTTTTCTTGAGGCGATCGCTTCAATTCCATTATCGCTTGTCTAAAGCCTAACACCACCAAGATATTTGCCAAGGTTAAAAAGAACTCAGCACTACCATGTAACCAATCAACATTTGCCAAGGATTCACCATAAACTATTTTTGCGTAAATTCCTGCGGGAATAGTCACACCAACAAACACTAAGGTCATATAAAATCCAATTAAACCTAAACGTGGCATTTGTTGGGAACGAGTAATAAACCACAGGAAACCCAAATAGGGAAATAGTGACACAATAAACAGGGTGTCTTTAGAAATCATCAAAAACCTCACGGGAGTTTAGAAACCCCTGTCTTTCAAGCAGGGGAGGAAAAACGACGCGACGGGATAAATCCCGCTTCGGAACAACTTCTTATAAACTTCTTATAATCTCTGTGGCTTTAGCCCGGAGAGTGTCAAAGTCCTAATTTAGTAGAAGTTTGCTTGCGATCCTGACTAACAGGTGTTTTTACCATACCAGATTTTGTCGATCGCCAAATCCACCAACCAGCTAGCAACAAAGTAAAATTCCCCACTACCGTCATCGACGCTTGCAGAGTTACCAACCATTCCAACGACTTTGGATTATCAAAGTAGTGCCAAGTGCAAGCACACATCGCACTCACTAAAGCTGGCAGCATCCCGATAGACAAAGCATACCACGCTCGGTTCTGCGTGACTTCACCATAAGTCCAAATTAACCAAATTGCCGCTATCCATTCCATAACGCTGGAAACGTGAATGATCCAAGTCGGGATTGAAAGTACGTGCATGAATCAACAATAAATAAAATTTATTTTATGTTATCAAGTTTTCAGTTAACTAATATACCTTTATCAGCATAGCTCGACAGATTATTCTAGCTGAGTTCACTGCTAAAAAATACAACTCTCAGCTAGTTCTCTTTTGAGATTATCCGCACTCTTAAACTAAGCCGGAACTTTAATTTCCCTTTCCCTGCCAGGTTCATCTAAATCGATCGTTAATTGTAAAGGATTATCAAACTTAATCCTTGTATCAATTACTTCTGCTTGTTCCTGCCTTAAATCTTCTATGTAACCGCCTTTCTCTAATTCCGCTTCTTTTAAACTATCAAAAGGCCCAAAATAATAGATACAGCTAGGCTTCTTGGTAACAATCTCCAACCACCAAGACATTTTTTTATCTCCTTTTCTTTTGCTTCTTTTGCCAATATACTTGTGCCATTCTTAGCTTTTGTAGTCTTTCGTTAAAAAATGATTCAGTAATTTATTGAACACAGAGGATAATTATACTGCAAGCACTAACGAAAAATTGATATCAAGAATACAATTAGCCGGATTTTACAAAGCTTGACAGTTTTGCTCTCCTTGATTCTGGCAAAAGTCATAAATTTTACCTGCCATAGATAGAGAATTTTTGGTAAAACTTCGATCTAAAACTGATCCCCAAATTCATCTAGTTGTAATTATCTATTTTGAATTAATTAGCCAAAAATCTTACCCTAATTGACATACTCCCCCGTCAAGCGTCGCTGTGACGGGGGATTCTCCCAGAATCACTTCTTGAGATTACTGGTTCAACGAAACAGCTTAAATCATCAACATCTCTGTTGAAGACCCAGAGGCCGGATTCTCCCCAGTCGTTTGGGTCGGTTTCTGTTTGCCCAACAGTACCGTTAAGGTATTCCCCTAAATATTTCAACCCTTTTTTTAAGATATTAATTGCTGCGTTCCAATCACGATCCAGAACTGTTTTACAGTGAGGACATTGGTGAGTTCTAGTACTTAAAGTCTTATAAACTTTTGCCCCACAAACAGAACAATCGATAGTCGTGAATTGCGGTGGTACAGCGATACAGGTTATCTTGTGGATCTTGGCAAAATAATTCACCCATTGCGTGAATTGATACCAAGAAACATCGCTAATA
>NZ_JBHFNS010000016.1:0-137786 GCF_041929135.1 Floridaenema fluviatile BLCC-F154
GACTTCAGCAAAGTCTATTTCAATGAAATTCTAAAAATCAAAAAAGACGTAACAACAGACGTAGACCTCGATGGTAACTTAGCTACTGCTGAAGCTGATGCTTATGGTAGCGATACTATGACTCAAACCTTCGCTACTGTAATTGAAGGTAAATATTCCAACAGCGTATCTATCGCTGCTGCTGACTAATAATTATTAGCAGTTTAATCTACTTCAAAACAGCCGGAAACTGAAATAGTGAGATAGTTTCTGGCTATATTTTTTGAATTGCCTTGGAGAACGTTATGAGCAGATTACAAATTTGTGACCTCAGCTTTTGTGAAACAGCCAATGGTAGTCAAGTTCAAGGCGGATTATTAGCAAATTCCTTACTTGTATTTGACTTTTTAGGGACTTATATCCCGACATTTGGCAAACAATTTTCAGAACAAACAGGGCAATATCTGGTTGAACAATACAGCGATGACACTGGGGAAAATACCGGATATCAAATCTCCAGTTTAGATGGCAAACAAATAATTGCTGGAGCATCTGGGCAAGTTAATAATGTTGACTATGCTCTCTCCTTTGCTCAGAGTTCTACTTAGGAAAAATTCTTGAATAAGGGAAGAAAATTAAATTTTAGGTGATTTTCTTGTTGGTTGTTAGGGTGTGTCACGCAGGATAATTTTGAGCAAGGAACATAATTTTAAACTTATGGCGCACCCTGGTTAATTTAATTACCTTAAGAGTTGGTGAAATAGGCATGAAAAGTTCATTAATCATTTCTGATTTAAGTTATTTGCAACCCATTAACGAACACAGCGTTGTTGTAGGTAGTGGCAAGGTTTATGCTAATACAGATACTTTAGCAGACACCAGTTATGAATATGCTCTAGGTGGTGCTGGTGCAGTTGCCATTGGTGACTCGACTTATACTAATACTAAAACCAAGGCACAGGTTAAAAAAGTTGGTTATCTTTCCTCTAGCACAGCTGATGCAACAGCCAAAGCTTATGCCAGTTCTGACTACCAAACTGCTTCATCTTTCAGCAACGATAGTTCAATTTCACTTTTCATCTCCAATGATTAATAAATCAACTTCCTTGGGTTTTAATTAACCTGGGTTTTTAGCTTATTTATCGTCTTATTAAATAGGTTTTTGACATGAAAATTGACCTAATTGATGATTTTGCAATATTTAAGGAACTTAGAGAGAATTGGGATTCTATATACGCGGCTGATTCTCAGGCTCACTTCTTTTTATCTTGGATTTGGTTATCTGGATGGTTGGAAATGGTGCATGAGCGTTGGTTTATATTAGCTGCAAAACCTGATACCGAAGATTCATCATATATTGCGTTTTTCCCTTTGAAAATGTTATTAAAATACCAGGATGGAGGTAACTTTGAAACTGAAATTTACATGGTAGGTAATAGTCTGGCAGATTACACAGGACTGATTTGTTTGCCCGGTTATGAAGAAGAGGTAATTCCTGCTTTTGCTGCTTATATTCAGGAACAGTTAGTCTGGTCTAATTTCAATGTAAAAAGTTTTCTCCAAACAGATACAAGAATGTCTCTCTTCTTGAATAGTTTTTCCAGAGACAGTTTTAAACTTAGTCAGCTTCAGGTTCAAAGTTTAAATGCAGAAGATCCAGATAGTAATGTTGCTCCTTATCTATTATTACCAGATGACTGGGAGAAATATTTGCAAAATAATGTCGGCACAAATACTCGACAAAAAATTAGACGGTTTTTAAGGAAAGTTGAAAGTTCCAACGAGTTGAAAATTACTTACGTGAATGCTGATAATTTCGCTTCTCATAGTGAGATTCTCCTCAAGTTCTGGGAATCCAGATGGAGAGATAAAAAAGGGGATAACTTTGACGTAATCATGAATTACTATCGGCTAATTTTACGTCATTGTTTTGTAAATAACTGTCTCTATCTTTCAGTTTTGTGGCAAGGAGATAAACCTTTAGGGGCGATCGCTAACTTTATTGATTTTGAGCAAAAATCCATGTTGTTTGTGATTACAGGTCGCGATCAAACCTGTAAAAATCCTCCACCTGGACTTATTCTCCATGCTGATGCGATTCGATACGCGATTCAAAATGGATTTAAAGTGTACGACTTTTTAATGGGAAACGAGGAATATAAGTATTCTTTTGGCTCGCAAGATCGTCACCTTCTGCATTTCTTAGCTAAACGCAAAAATTGTCAGCCTAAACAACAGGATCTTCAGGAAATTCTTGCTTTGGCATTTCAGCTTGCAGTTCGAGATCATCGCTCCAATAGACTCACTAAAGCTGAACAAGGATATCGTCATATTTTAGAAGCTCAAAGAAATCACCCAGATGCACTTTATGGATTGGCGGTGTTAATGCGGCAAAAAGGTGAGTATCAAGAAGCGGAAAGTTTACTTAAAGATTTGCTTCAAATTCAGCCAAACTCGATTAAGGCTTTATTTAGTTTGGCGAACTTACATCAAATGCAAAATCAGTTATCAGAAGCGATCGCCATCTATCAACAAATCTTAGCTTTACAACCGGACATGATCGCCGTTTACAATAACCTTGGCTACGCTTTCCAACAACAAGGTAAATTGTCAGATGCGATCGCCTCCTATCAAAAAGCTTTGGAATTACAACCTGATTGTCTGGAAGCTGATGTTAACTTAGCCAACGCACTTTATGCTCAAGGAAAACTTGACCCAGAAAAACAACTTCATTATGCAGAAATGAACAAAAAATTAGGCTCTAAGTCTAAACAAGTAGGGGATTTAAAAACTGCGATCGCTTACTATCAGCAATCTATCTCCATGAACCCAGATTTAGCCGAAGCAAGACATAATTTGGATTTGCTGCTGCAAAAACAAAATAAACCTCAAACTCCAAACACTAGCCAGCAAAAAGTTCTCATTCATACCTAGTAGTATAAAACATCAAGAATAAAGATTTTTCAGATAGAGCAACAAACTGGATAATAATTATCCAGTTTGTTTATAGGTTAACTGCTACTGCATCAACTGACAACGGAACAAGTTTGACTACTACAAATCTTGACTTGAAAAGCAACAGTCAAGTTACCAAAGCCAATGGTACAGGAACAGCTTTAGCGATCGGGACCTGTTGATGTTTATTCCCAAGGCTTCGATCTAGTTAAGACAAAAGTTAAGTCTAAAACAGGAGAAGACTATGCTTATGAGACTGTTAAGGTAATAGCGATCGACTTACCACACTAAATTTAAACCTAGCTGTTAAAAACCCGGTTTCTCAGGAAATTTTCCGCTTTCACATTGGCTAATTACCTCAAGAAACTGGATTTTTCTTATTTAGCATTCATCAACTGCCAAACTGGCAACATTACCTAAAAAAAATATTTAAACTTAAGATCAAAAGCGATGAAAAATTAAATTTGGGCTTAAAACTAGGAGGATTTATGAAACATCCCTTTGATCTAGATCCAGCCGAACTAGAACTCATAGATTTGGATTTTTCCGAACCGCTAACAGATGAACAAAATGCCCCCATCGGTGGTGCTGAAATGACAACTATGGCGATCGGTGAAGAAGGTGGTACAACTGAAGCTTTCGGTGAAGAAGGTGGTGATACAATAGTTTGTATTTCTGCGCCTTGTCCCGGAAGTGAAAGCGGAGATCATCCTGACAAACCTATTCCCATCGATCCTCCTTTTCCTACTACTACTAAAGCCCTAAATGAAGAAGGTGGTAGTCCTTACACTAAAGCTTTATTTGAAGCAGGTGGTTTCCCTATTTGTTGGTAATTTGATTGCTAAAGCATGAACATTTTAATTTTAGGTGATGGTTCAGATGCTCATGCTGCTCATCTTAAAAATGCTTTAACCAAAGCTGGTGCAGCAGTAGATTATTTGAATACTTACCAATTTCCTACACAACTCCGTTTGACTTGGCGACCTGACACCCAGGTAGGATATTTAACCTTACCGGGAGGTCGCCAATTAAATCTTCAAGATATTCACAGTGTATTTTGGCGCAATTTTTCCGGGGTTTACATTCCATCTTTAAAAGATTCCCATCAACAACAAGTTGCTTTTAATGATGCAATGAGCACGCTGCGATCGCTCATTCAAGCCTGTCCCGCCCGTTGGATTAACTCTTGGCAAGCCTACCAATTTCACAAAGAAAAACCCTTACAACTTAGTCAAGTAAAACAAATCGGAGTCACCATTCCTGCTACTTTAATCAGTAACAATCCCGATCGTATTACAGAATTTACCGAAGCTCACGAAAAAGTAATTTTTAAACCCGTCTATGGCGGCGCTCATACTCAATTTGTCACCAAAAAACACTTAAATCCGCAAAGATTAAGTCAAGTCCTTAGCCTGTCTCCGGTAACAATTCAAGAATATATTCCCGGCACAAATATTCGTACTTATGTCATCGCTGACTGCGTTTATTCTGCCGAAATTCGCAGTCGCAGTTTAGACTTTCGCGAAGATTTTACCGCCGAATTAATCCCCATTGAATTACCAGAATCCATCGGGAAACAATCTTTAGCAATTACCAAAGCCCTGCTGTTAGAATGGACAGCTATTGATTGGCGAATTAAACCAACAGGCGAGTTTGTATTTTTAGAAGCAAATCCCAGTCCGATGTTTATCCACTTTGAACGTAAGACTGGTTTTCCCATTACTGAAAAACTAGTCAATTTACTACTCAATTCATAAGTACGTAGTTTCACTTTATCGCTAAACAAAGGCGAAGACAGCGCAACTACTTACCTTTAGCTGGCTTCAACAGCACAAGAGTTATGCAGCCAGTAATTAAACTCACCTTCTAACCACTGTCTAAACAGCTTATTAATAATGCTTTGATGAGTTTCAGGTGTTAACTCAGCTTGAATAAATTCTTGAACCATAAACAAATGATACCCTTGCTCTGTTTTTAGTGGGCCAATAATTTCACCAATTGGCGCACTAAATACAACTGATGCGATATCAGGGTTTAAACTCCAACGATACATCTTTCCTTCATAACCACAATAATATCGCCTTCTTTGATCGATATCATAAAAGTGAGCCGCTTCATAGAAACTGATTTCTTCTTCTTCAATTTCGTAGAAAATCTCTTGAGCTAATTGCTCATAACTAACAACTATTTGGTAGATGGTAAATTGCTCGAAATCTAGTTTATGTTCGGCAAAATACTTTTCTACTTCCTTGTCAAATAAATATGTGGATAATTTTTTGGTTAGTAGTTTTTGGTGAATTCTTGCTTCTAAATCCTCGGCAGAAATCAATTGATCGGCTAGCCAAGCTAGTGTATCTGAAGCTTTCTCTAAACGTTTTTCTCGACGTAGCAGATCTGCCTCTTCCTGGATTTCCTCTGGAGTGATAACTATTCCTCTTTCTTGAGCCGTTTTACTGATAATTTTTTGATGCAGAATTTTCTCAGAGATATCTTTTAAGAGCATCTCTTGTTTGAGAAACTGGATAATTTCGTTTGGTTCAGGAATTACTTGTGCTAAATTCGCCATTGTTTATAGACATGATTAAACTTTACCAAATCAACATCAGTGTAGATTCGATCGCCTAAAAGCTAATTCAAGCTAATTGCTGATAGTTAATCCCAGATTACATAAATTTCAAAACTGAAGGAGAAACCGAGTTTTTCAGCATTATCTCTCCCTATAACGCCACAATTTTTAATTGTATAACACGGTTTCTCTAATTTGAGCAAAAACCTGGTTTAATGAGCTAAAAACTCACACATTATAAATCTGGAAAAATCATGATTCTTAGTCGGCGCTCTCTCATCTATGAGTGCCGGAACTTCGTAATTTCTCCACTCTACCCAGTCATAAAAACTTCCCCCCCGATGATGACTTTTTTGCTGGTCGATCGCATCAACATAAGCTAAATCCTGAAATTCCTTTAAACAACCTGGAGCAGATGCCCCCTTAGCAAAGCTTGGAGATGACTTACGTTTAGTTGTTATCTTATCGGTTTCTGGCTGACTGGATTTGCCAATTTGGCAGTTTTCTTTCATTAAGCGATTGTAAGTTCGGTAAGGAATATAGTGTAGCGGATTGTAACCAGCAAAACGCAAAATTAAAAGACAGGCCCAAGAATATTTACCATTAAGGATAGCATCAACAATTTGCTCAAACTGTTCAACACTCATAGCTTTATCCACTTTTGAATTGGAAAAAGAAATTTGATGAGTCATAGCAATTGTGCTCCTAATTTGTGATTTCAACCGGAATTTGTTTTTGTCTACTTCAAAAAAAGGCTTTATAAATCTAAACCACCTTGTTGCATCTGCTTGATTGGATCTAATAACACATCGATAATCCGACGTTCACGGATCACAATATCCGCAGTAGCAGTTTGACCAGCTTTAAAAGGAATCTTCCGCTGGTTTGTCTTCACAAAATTGCGCTCTAACTCCACTTCCACGCGATAAACTGCACCGAATCGCTCATCTGGTTTAGCATCTGGGGAAATAGTCCGTACTTTCCCGGAGATAATTCCGTAATCCTGATAGGGATAAGCATCTAACTTGACTTTTACTGGCATCCCAGTTTTTACGAACCCTGCTTCATGGTTAGGCAACTTAGCTAACAAAACTAAAGGTGCATCTTCGGGAGCCAACTCGATCGCAGTTTGTCCCGGTTGAACTACCTCGCCGGGATTGCGAACATTCAGCGAAGATACAACTCCATCAACGGGAGCAGTGAAAGTCAACTGTTTTAACTGAGTTTTAGCTTGATTGAGCAGTTGTTCAGTTTGAGTGATTTTGGCTTGAATTTGGGTTTTTTGCAGTTCTAGCTGGTCAAATTTCTGCTGATCCTGCAATTTAGTTGTCTGAGCTTCTGCTTGATTCTGCTTTTGCTCGGCTAGGAGGCGGTTTAATTCCGATTTGGCTTGTTGCAAGTCACTTTGGCGTTGAATAATAGACCTCTGCCGATCGCGCCAAGCCTGCTGGGCTTGAAACAGCTGTTCTTTAACGCTAGTGTCTTGTTGTAACTGCGTTTGGATAATTGCCCGTTGCCGATCCTGCCAACTTTGCTCAGCTTGAAAAACTTGTGCCTTCAGATTATTATCTTGTGCCAACTTAGCTTCCATCACCGCCCTTTGGCGATCGCGCCAAGCTTGCTCCAAATCAGCCAAACGTTCTTTAGGCAAAGCACCTTGTTCCACTAGCGGTCTCAGTCGTTCCACTCGTTCCTTCGCCGCATCCGCATCCACCTGTAGTTTTTTCAGCAAGTCTTCAGTGGTAGCTGTCAGCGGTTTTACCTGCTGCCATCGAGCTTTCGAGGATAGGGCATCCACCTCTAATTGTTTCAGTAGTTTTTCGGACATCGCTGCTAGCGGAGCCAATTTATCCCTTCTCCCTTTGTATGCTTCCGCTTCCCTTTGCAATTGGGCTAGCAATTCAGTAGTCGTGCGAATTTTTTCTTCGGCTTGGGCGATCGTCGCCAACTGCCCCTTTTCCCTAGCAGCAGCAATGTCTTGATGACTTTGCGCTTCCAAACGGGTTTTTTCCATCAAAGCTTCTGTCTGAAGTAACTGAGTTTGATAAGATGCTCGCTCTTTTTCCAAACGCTCGACTTCACTCCGGGCAATTTGGTTATCCAGTTCCAGCAACACTTGACCTGCTTTTACCGTCTCACCTTCCTTAACCGCTATGCGAGCAACTTTACCCAATACCACTGGGTTAACTTTTAAAGCTTCTCCTTCGGGTACTAACAATCCTTGAGCGTGTCCCACTTCTTCAATCTGCCCTAATGTTGCCCAAGTACCAAAAGCAAGACAAAAAGTCATCCCTGCCAACATCATCCGAAAAGGTAGGGATGATGGAGGTTGATCCAACACATTTTGCAACGAGGTAGACCAGTTATTCAACGCTGGGATGTTGACAGCAGAATTTTCTGCTGACTCAAGGCTATTCTTTTCTTCTATTGTTGTCTGGCGATTCGATGTTGCTGAGTACTCTGCTGTAGCTATCCCTCCGTAGATTGCCGCTCCTTCGGAGTCCTCCAAATTGTCAGAAAAATTTATCTGTGAAGCAATCTGCCTTTTCTTCATCAATGCAGAAATTTGCTTGATTATTCTTTGCATACTATGACCTTACTGTTACAAACGCAATTTTTGTGCTTACAGCGGCGATCGAGCTAGTTAAATCCAGGTTTGTAGAGAATAGAGAAAATTATCTCCCATCGCAGAACTAGAACCGCTGTAAGTACTAAGGGTCTTCGCTATAAGTAAAGGTTTTAATTCTGTTCTACGATCGCTAGTGCCAAAAGACAGAAGACAGAGGGTTACAAGAAAATAAGGCTTTTATATTCAGCTTTTTACCTGTTTTCCACTACTTAATCATTTCTGCCTGGGTACACTAATCAACTAAAGAGAGCAGTTTATAGTTCACACTTTTTTTGGGAGAGTTTGGCTACGAGCTTTCAGCAGCATCGAATGTGTTCGCTATATTATCGCTCCGACTAGTATTCTAATTCATTTAGATACGTTCAATTACGTACTTTTGTGAACAACCAAGCTCTTAACTAGCTAACATTCTAGTACATGAATAGCTTAAATCACGTACTTTTGTGAAAAAATCAAGATTAAAAATGGTTTATGCGTAAATCCACTTACAAAACCAGCTGTTGCTGGGCGAGATGGTAGTACAGACCTCCCTGAGTCATGAGTTGCTCGTGATTACCCGTTTCGGTGAGAATGCCGCGGTCTAGCACTAGGATGCAGTCAGCATTCCGCACTGTGGAAAGGCGGTGGGCAATAATAAAAGTAGTTCGATCGCGACTCAAACGTTCCAGATTTTGCTGAAATCGCCGTTCCGATTCCGTATCTAAAGAACTCGTCGCCTCGTCAAGTACGAGAATTCGCGGATTACCTAATAGAGCACGAGCGATCGCAATCCGTTGTCGCTGTCCCCCAGAAAGACTCGAACCCCGTTCGCCCACCTTAGTGTTATATCCCAAAGGCAAATCTTGAATAAAAGCGTGCGCCTCTGCCAATTTCGCCGCCTCCGTCACTTCCTCCAAAGTAAACTCAGGACGATATAAAGCAATGTTTTCCAGAATCGTCCCCGAAAACAAGAAAGTTTCTTGGGGAACTACTCCCAGTTGCGATCGCAAAGACTGGGGCGAAACATGGCGAATATCATATCCATCAACCAAAATTCGACCGCTATCAGGATGATAAAAACCCTGTAACATAGACACCAAGGTACTTTTACCCGAACCGCTACGACCGACGATCGCGATCGTTTGTCCCGGCATTGCCACAAAAGAAATATTTTGCAGCGTATTCTTTTCCCCTTGAGAACCATAGCGGAAAGTCACATTATCAAATTGCACCTCTCCCCGCAGTCTCGGCAAAGTCAGCATCGGTTTACCGGGAGTTTCTTCGGGCTCAGCCTCAAACACATCATTGAGCCGTTCGACGGAAATCAACACTTCTTGCATTTGATTCCAGATTCCCACCACCGCTAACACTGGGCCGATTACCTTACCAATCATCATATTGAAAGCGACAAACTGACCGATCGTTAGCTCGTCTTGAATCACCAAAGTAGCGCCGAACCACAACAAAGCCGTACTCCCAAAAGAATTAATCAAGCTACTCGTCGATTGCAAAACATAGCCCAGTTTTTGAGTTTTAAAAACCACATTCAAAGTACTGGTAAAGCGGTCTTCCCAACGCCAGCGAATCTCACGTTCCGCTGCCATTGCTTTCACCGTCGCCACACCCGTCAGCATTTCTACCAACAAGCTGTTCTGCTCGGCGGATTCGTTAAAAATTTCGCGAGACATTTTTTGCAGCAGCGGTGTAGCTACTAATGTCAAAATCGCGATCGGTGGAATTAAAGCTAACACCAACAAAGTCAGGCGGAAATTGTAATACAGCATCAGCCCAACATAAACAAACCCCATCACCATATCCAGCCAAGTCAAAATCACCTGACGGGTGAGAAACTTCTGAATCTTACTGTTCTCTTGCACCCGCGTAATGATATCCCCGACTCGGCGCGACTCAAAAAACCTCAGCGGTAACGACAGCGTATGGCTGACAAAACCACCAATTAAAGTCAAGTCAAATCGATTAGAAAAATAATCCAACAGATATTGTCGAGTGACACCAAGACAAAGACTCCAAAGATTAAACAGCAGTAGCCCTAAAATAAACACATTCAAAGTAGCCAGACTTTTGTTTACCACCACCTGATCGAGAATAATTTGGGTAAATAGTGGGGTAATCACGCCGAAAATCTGGAGCAGCAAAGAAGCAAAGATAACTTGCCCAATCAGGTAACGGTAAGGAAGCAAAGCACCTACGAATTTACCCAGAGAAATTTTCTGAGATTCCGCATTTTTCAAGCGCGGCGTAGGATCGAGCAGCAGTGCATAGCCACTCCAATTCTGGACAAACTCTTGACGGGAAATGGTAAATTTACCCTTGGCAGGATCGGCAATTAAAACCCGGTTGCCTTTACAGCGATAAACTACAACGTAGTGAATCCCCTGCCAATGTGCAATCCAGGGATTTTGTTGCTCAGCTAACTTGCCGAAAGATGCCCGCACCGGACGAGCCATAAATCCCAAGTTTTCCGCTGCTTTAGCTAAACCTTTGGTCAAGGAAGCACCATCCCGCCCCACCCCAGCCAAGTTTCGCAGGTAGTTTAAGCTAAACCGTTTCCCCCAATATTGGCTAATCATGGCAAGGCAAGCAGCGCCGCAATCCGAGGAGCTTTGCTGCAAAACTAAAGGATAGCGTTGCCAAGGCCAGTGAAACCGTTTAATTGGTTTGGGAAAATCAACTGATTCATTCGGGGTATTGGCAACTGCTGTTTCTGGACTGGGAATAGCAGAGGAAACAATTGTTCGGATCTCTGCTTTACGCTGCTTTTTGTTTGTTCCTTGATTTACCTGGTGTCCGCTGCTAGAAATCGGATCTGCCGATGTTTGAAAGTACTTTGGCGCAATGCTTTGTGCAATTTGCCAATTCTCTTTAGCTAAATAGTAAATTAATGAATCTGTCTCTAGCGTGGCATCTGGTAATTTTGAATCTGGATATCCCCAAGATAATCCTATTGAGTCTTCTGCTGTGCCACTCAACTGACCCCGATAAAGCCAGTACCTACCAGCATCAGGTGGAGTTGCTTTGACTAAGGACTCACCAGCACTAACCCGTAATGGTGTTAAGTACGGTAAAAGTTCCCTTAGTACATGACTGGGTAAACAGCGCAAGTCTGTAGCAGTTTTCAGAAAGATTTGGCAGTGTCTCCGCTGGGTTTGTTGTCGCAAATATTCGCGCAAGTCAGCTAATCTTTCCAACCAAGAAGACAGTTGTTCAATTGATAAATTTGCTACTTGACTGTCACTGGCTGCGATCGCCTTATAAGGTAAACATTGAAAGTTACCTTGCTCATCTTCACTAGGGCAAAATAACTCCTCTGCACCAAAGGTTTCTCCCGCTTCTAACACTTGAACTGATAACTCTCTTTGCCTTTGTTTATCCCAACTTAGTAACCTTACTTTACCCTGGCACACTAAATAAAAATTGTGCTTATTATGTTCAGTATGAACATCACAATTTTCTGACTTTGTGTTTTTATTGACATAGATCAACTCTCCTAGCTGAAAATGAGCCAAATTTAAGGATTCACTGAAGTCCAGAGCTAGATCGAGATCTAGTTGAGCTTCATTTAACAGCTTGTTGACTGCGGAAAGCTTTGGTTCTGCACTCTGGAGATTTTGACTCTTTGAAGGAGTTTGGGAAAACTGATTCATGATGAAAAACTCTCACGTTCACTCAGTTGCCTTAGTTAAATTTGGGTTACAGATTTAAACACAAGGTCTCTAGGATTTGAAAATTTTTGTTTGAAGAATAACTAAAGAGCAGGAAAAAGATTTATCTAAAGCGGATTCGCTATGACAAATTTGCTCAACTCTACATAGCAAAATTTAAATTTGATAATCTAGTTAACCAATTTTCCCTTGCTGAAGCACTTAAAAGGCTGGAGAAAACCATCATGGAATCAATAGAGGAATCCTTAAATTAAGTAAAGCATCTAGGGAAATAGGTTTTACCGATCGAGTAGGTGGAATTATGGCTCCTAGCTCATAAACGTTCAATAATACTTACTTAAGTAAATCAGATGAGGTTTTGTCAAGAGCAAAGCACAACTTTAATAAACTTTTTACAAAGACTAAGTTTGCTTCATCAAAACTTTAAATTATCTTTATAAAGATTTCACAAAAAGCTGTTCTAGATTACAGAAAGTACGGAAACTCTCATTTAACAATCAAATTTATCAGCAATTGCAGAGATTGCCTAAATTGCCATCCATCTTAAGTAAGAAACTATTTGGAGAAGTTAAAAAATCCGGTTGTGGGTAAAGACCAGCTTAAGAAATTAAACTAAACAGCGATCGCATCATTTATACCAGGTTGAGAGCGATCGCGTCAATTTTATCGTAAATTCTTTCTAAAAAAATGAGTTACCGCCTCTGGAGAGAACGATCTCTGCTTGGATGGGGAAACTCAGCCAAGTAAATCAACTCGGCGAAAGAGGAAATCTCAGAAGTGATTCTGGGAATCCCCGTGCGTTCACGCCGGGGAGGATGTCAAATAACTGCATAAATCGCCCAAATAGCCATTCCTCTTAAATAATAACTAGCGCGAAAAGTTCCAGCAGCAGTAATTGCTTCCGGTGTGCGGAACTGTAAACCATTTTGATAAATTTGCTGCACTACTGCTTCAGTAATTTTACTGGCTTCCTGTTGCATTCCCATTTGCCACATTAATGCAGATACACCAAAATTAATTCCTGTCCATACCTCTAACGGATGAGTAGCATTGGGGTTTTCTGGAGAACCATCGGGTTTAACACCGTTAGCAGCGCCAAGGGGTAAATTAGGAAATTGCTGGCTTGCTTGTAAATTATTGAACTTTAAGAAACAGGAATCATAAATTTTCTTTAAAGCACTAATGGTACATTCTGGAGGGACAATATCTGGTAATCCTAATAAGCGACTATAAAATTGACCGCACAATTGATCGGTCATCACCACATCAGAATTACTATCACTATCTAAGCGATAATATTCCCCATTCCATAACTTTTCTTGATAAACCTTTTCAGCTTGTTGATACCAACCCTGATAAATAAGCTTTTGTTCTTGCCAATTCTGCGCTGGGGAGTTTTGGATTAAGATATCACAAATAGCGATCGCACACTGCAAAGCCGCCAACCACAACCCACCACAATAAGCACTCACACCTTGCAACCTCCAATCATCAAAAGTTTGATCCGGCGCACCCGAATTTTCGGGAATTCCATCTCCATCCAAATCAAAAGTTTTCAAATAAGCTAAGGTATTAACAATACTGGGAAAACTATCTTGTAAAAACTCAATATCCTTCTTTCCACTAAATACAAAATAGCGATAAACTTGCAAGACAAAATCGCAAGGTAAATCCTTCCACAAATTACAATCTTGATAACTAGTGTAATTAGTTTTTTCCCAAGGATGCTCATTAGGTGCGCCTAAATCATGAGGAGTTGCATCAGCAATTTTCCGCACCGCTGACGCTTGATTGTAACCAATAATTCGCTCTTTCTTATCAAAAGACGGAATTGCTCTAGCATAAGCCTCTAACACAGCTTTATCTAATTTAGGCCAGAGCATGACTACAGGAAAAGAACCATAAAGCCGGACATCTAAACTTTCATACCAACGATAATCAATACATTCTAAAATTCCAAATTGACCAACCGGATCGGTTTCCGAAGCAGCTGTCCAAAGAGTCCCCCCACTGGTTAAATTATACAACTCATTAAACAACGCCATTTTAAACCAATTCGGCAAATTTTCCTGTGACAAAATTGGTTCTTGCCAATCAGAAATTCTCTCTTTCCAAGTATCATAATGTTTCAAAGCTGTACGAATCATCGACCAAGAATTTTTCCCATTTCGTCCAAAGAAATCTGTGTAACGTCGATAATAAGTTATGCCATCAGCAAATTCTGTAATCGGAAAATCCCAAGCTAAAATAAACGGAATTTGGCGCGTTTTTCCCGGTCTAATTGTTAACCTAATTGCCATTGCTACGCCAATTTGTTCGCCTGGATCTGCGGGGATTTCATTTTCTATATCTAGTAAAGAACCATCTTGGGCAAAAGTTTGCCAAATTTCATTACCATCGCCAGCTGGATTCCAACGGGTGTGGTGAAAAATTTCTAAACTGGGATTAGCCAAAGTTGCGATCGCCCATTGTCCCTCTGACTCTCGCACATCTTCACCCAATCTTACCCGATCCAACAAACAACCAACCCGATATTGTTCCTCAATCCATTGATTAAAATTCCCCGTACTATCACCAATCCTTGGTTGATAATCATAAACCGGACTACCATCATCTCGCACCCACACTTCTTGAGTTTTCAAATAATTAGTAAACCAACCAACAATATTTTGCCAAGTTAGCATAATACTAATGGTAATTGGCTGGTCGGTAGGATTATGAATACTCCAATTAAAAATTGCGATCGGGTAAGAACTTTCTTGATAATTACCTGCCCAAATAGGCGAAAATTGTTCGCAAATCAACTGTGCTTTAAACACATTTTCATAGACAAACCAACTGCGCGGATAAAGCGCATGATAAGTTCCCGAATTATTTTCAGGATACCAATTCCAAGCTGACAAACTTCCATCAGTCGGCGGCTGCGTACACAAAGAGTATGCTATTCCCGGTTGATTTCCTACCTGTTCAAACACGCTAAATTGACAAGCCGGAATATTTTGAAAAGTATGTTCTCCTGCATCCAAATGCCAAAGATTAAAATCTCCTCGCGAAGAACGACCAATACAACCTGCACCAAAACCACCTAACGGCGCACCATGCCAAGGGCCATCATCTAAATTACTAACATAGCGAACTTTGTAGTAGTTTTCCCAACCTAAACCAATCGCACGTTGCCAAGTGTAAGGGGGAATTTTGTCTGAGTCAGTGGTCATTGGTAATTTGTCATTTGTCATTGGTCATTTGTTATTTGTTATAGCATGGTTTTTTAGTTGTCAATTACGATTTTTTAGAGATCGTAATTCTTGACAAATGACCAATAACTAATGACTAATAACTACCCATCAGTTGTAAGTTGCTGAGGAGTTGTTCGATCTACTTTATAGTAGCGATCGTAAGTATCACGCCAACGAGTAGTATAACTCTTCACTCCATTAGCAACTAAACCCAAAACTGGAGTTCCAGAAATTCGTAAAGTATCTAACGCTTGCATTAACGGATAACGATCGGCTTTTCCTAGTCCCACAACTAAAATTACTCCATCAGTAGGAGTAGCCAAAATACTAGCATCTGCAAACCCAACTAAAGGCGGAGTGTCATAAATAACTAAGTCGAAAGCTGACTGAAACTCAGCCATTAGAGCCTGCATTTTTTCCGAAGATAACAAACGAGTAGGATCTGGAGGAATTTGTCCTGCCGTCATAATATATAAATTTTCTTCCTCCGGGCAATTTTGAATTACCTCATGAAAATCCAGGTCTTCCGAAGAGATTAAATTAGTTAATCCCCGCATATTAGGTACATCCAATCTTTTGTGAATTTGGGGACGGCGTAAATCAGCATCTACTAATAACACTCTTTGTCCCATTGCCGCTGCCGCTTGAGCCAAATGTATCGATATAACTGTTTTTCCTTCTGCGGGAGTCGATGAACTAATTACTAAACTTTGGATTGGCATATCCGTAGTTAAAAGACGGATATTAGTATAAAGCGAACGGAAAGATTCCACAAATTGAGAAGCATTATACCGAGAATATAATTTATTATCTTGAGCAATAGCTGCGCTTTCTCCCTCTGGTAATAATAAAGCATTTGCCTCAGAAGTTTCTCCAGCAGCAAGTTTTTTCAACGCTTTACTAAAGGGAACTACTCCTAATAAAGGCATTCCAGTTTGGTTTTTTAAGTCTTCCGCAGAATGGAATACATTATCAAGCATTTCGGCTAACCAAGCTGCCCCAGTACCTAACAGTAAGCCCGCAACTACGCCTAAGATTAAATTACGATATTTGTCAGGAGAAAGAGGATAAATCTGACTAGGAGCCGCAATTAATTGCCAAGGTGTTGCCTTTTGCGCCGCTTCAATTTCCAAGTTTTCCCTAGTAGATAAAAACCTCAATAAGCTTTCGGTTGTTACCTTTAATTCTCGCTGTAAATCTGTGTATTGACGAGCGCGGATTGGCATTTGTTTAAATTCTTGAACTAATAATTGCTCGGCACGTTTTAATGCTTGATTCCGCACTTCTAAAACTTTGATTTGATTTGTTGCTTCCACAAATTGCTGAGTTAAGTTTAAGCGAACCGAGTTTTGATTACTTAGTCTTTGGGTATTGACTGTATTCGGAGAAATGCTAGTTCCTATTACTCTTTGGGTTTCTTGAGCAATCAAAGGTAACAGCCTTTGTCTTTTTTCCTTAAGTGCTTGAATATTAGGGCTAGCTTCTGTGAATCTCACCGATTCTGTTGCCAGCTTAGTTTCTACATCTTGCAATTCTGTGAGTAGTTTTTGATACCTGGGAGCTTCACTCAAAGCCGAGGCTACAATTGCCTCATTTGGCTGTAAGCCTAACTGTGTTTGTAATAAAGTGTAGAGCGATCGCAACTCATTTAACTTAGTATTTGCTTCGATTTGTTGGGTTTCAATTCCCGAAATCCGCGTTCCTAATTCTTGCGCCTTTTGTTCCGGGTCAATAAAATTATATTCTTGGCGAAACTTTTGTAATCTTGCCTGTAACGCATTTACCCGTTCTTGCAAATTGGGTAACTGTTGTTTCACAAAATCAATTCCTTGGCGGACATCCGTTTGCCGCTGTAGCCGACTATAATCCAAGTAACCATCAGCAACGTATTTTAAAATTTTCTCTGCCCTTTTAGGTTCGGTATCTTGATAGCGCACTTCAATAATTTTTGTTTGTCCCAAACGGCTAATTACCAAATTTTGCATCAAGGAACCATAGTTGATTTCTGGATATTCAGCTTGAATTTTTTTAACTATTGAATCCATGACACTGGGACTGCGTAACACTTCAGTTTGAGTGTCGTAATCTAAAACAGAATAAACAATTGCACCGAAATTTTGTGCTACTTTAGTTTCTGCGGTAATTGGTTCTACTAAAACCCGAAACTGTCCTTCATACAAAGGTGGTGTATTCCAAGTTCTAGTTCCCACTACTGTTGTTACAGCGATCGCTACACTAACCACAACTAAAGCGCGACGACGCAAAATTCCCAAAAATTGCCTTAATTCTAGCTTATTAACATCTTCTTCATATCCCTGTTCTGGATAAATGTATGGTAAAGAATGAGGATTTTTCCCTTGATTACTATTATTGGGAAATATGGGTTGACTGTATGGTTTAATTTTCATCTTCAAGCTGTTCCCTTTGTCAGTACTATTATGTCAATTGTCCCGTCAATAACAAGTCAAGCATTAAAGGTCAAAGTCCAAAGTAGAAAAATACTTGCTAATTCTTTTTTTACTTTGGACTTGTTACTTTTAGGTTTTCGCTTCGCCTCTTTAACTCAAAGTTATCAATATCCTCCTAGAGAGATTCAAAAATACGGATTAAGTTAAAGATTGAGAAGAAATTACTAATCGGATCTAACCAAATCCTCAATCCATCCGTAACTTCTGCTGCAAAAGATCGATTCACTACAATCACGTCATTATCCCGAAGAATCGGGTTGCCGTCTTCATTGATTCCTCTAGAAAAATTAATACTGACATTCCGTTTGGTGACTGTTCCATTGGGATTTAAACGGAGTAATTGAACAAAGGATGTCCGGGCGCGAGTTGGGCTAAAACCTCCTGCTGCCAGTACTGCTTGGTTTAAAGAAGTATTCGGTGGTACTTGTAAAATACCAGGTCTGATAACTTCTCCGACTACATTCACCCGAATGGTAGCTGGTGAAAGGCTACTTGAGGCAATTTGCGGGGCTTCTGAGGGGTTAACGTCTTGGGCCGTAGGGACGAAGATTGTATCTCCTTGTTGTAAGATTAGGTCTTGCGATCGATCGCCCGATTGCAACAATTGCCAGAAATTAGAAACTAAAATTTGTTGAGTTCCTAACCTAGTATTACGGCGAATTTCAATCCGGCGAATATCCGCCATTTGGGTAATTCCCCCCGCTTGTTGAATCGCTTGCGACAAAGTAGGTAATCCCGCAAAAGAAGGTAGCGCCCCCTGTACACCCTGCGCTGGTCTAAATGGTTGAATTAGATAAGTACCGGGACGTTGTACTTCGCCCACTACAGCAACGTTCAAAGGTTGGGAAGGATCGGCAGCAATACTAGAAGAGATAATTTCTAAAGAAGTCGCAGCAGGTAATGGTGCTGTAGCTGTAGGTACGACGATCGAATCTCCTTCTTGCAAAAAGATATCCTGACGGCGATCGCCTCCTTGCAACAATTCTTGTAAATTTATGGTAGTTGTCTGGATATTGCCATTGCGAGTAATCCGGCGCAACTGCACTTGCGTAATATCCGCAGTTTGGTTAATTCCCCCAGCTGCTTGTAGTGCCCGTGACAAAGTAGGCGGCGATCCAGTTTGGGTTGGTTGTACAGTATAAGGGCCAGGACGAGTCACTTCCCCCACCACAACTATATTAATTGGCTGGTTTTGGGCAGGAGCCAAAGTACTATTAGTAATATTAAAACTGCGATCGGCATTAATCTGGGGTGCAGTGGGAATCACGATCGTATCACCCTGTTGTAAAATCAAATCCTGACGGCGATCGCCACCCTGCAAAACTTGATTCAAATTTACCTCAACAATCTGCTCTCTGCCCCCCCTGGTAAAACGACGCAACCGCACTTCACTGAGATCCGCCGCTTGAGTTACACCTCCAGCCACTTGAATCGCCCGTGATATAGTAGGCAAAGCTCCTGTTTGGTCTGGTTGCACGATTACTGGCCCCGGACGAATCACTTCTCCGGCAACTAAAACATTTAACGGTACGTTTTGTGTTGGTGCGACATTCGATGTCGCAATATCTTGGGCTGTGGTTAAATTAATATCGGTTGCCGTGGGAATAAATATACTATCTCCATCCCGCAAGGTAATATTTTCGCAAAGTTCACCTCTAGTTACTAGCCCTAAAACGTTGAGGTTAATTGTCCCAAAACCCGGTCTTAATAATCTTACTTGGCGCAAATTCGCTGACTGGGTAATTCCCCCGGCTAACGCCAAGGCTTGAGATAATGTTGGTAGTTGAAAACCTGCACCCCCAGCACCACCTGCACCTGCACCAGTCAGGGGAATTACGTAAGAACCAGAACGATTTACTTCTCCCGCGATCGCTACTTGTACAGGTCGCGGTGCTACTAAATTAACAGTTACGATCGGTCTTCGCAAAAATCGGGCATACCGCGAAGAAATTAAATTAGAAGCTTGTTCTAAAGTTAAACCTTGAAGTGAAACGCTTCCAATCAGCGCCAAATTAACTGTCCCATTCACCAAAACCTGATATTCTCGACTATATTCAGGAACGTTAAAGATATCTAAGCCAATGCGATCGCCCGCCCCTAAAGTATAAGCAGGTTCCGGCTGAAAACGACCACTCCCTCCTGGCGGACAAGTATTCAACGTTCTTCCGGGTGCTTGCGCCCACCCCACTTGGGGAACAGTCAACGCTAACAAAGATAAAGCAACTACCAAAGTCTTCTGGTTAACCAACGACAGTTTAACAGTTCTATTGTGTTTTGTTGGTAAGCTGTTCGTTGGATCGAGCGAATTTTTCAACATTACTTTAACAGTGTGACTAAAAATTTTGCTTTTGTTGTCAGTAGTAGATAGAAAAATCAGGTTCTACAGTTCCAGAACGCATAATTATCTGCCTTCCACAACTTATACAACCTTTTTAACTTCTTTTTATGCCGTAGGTATTTAATACATATTTTTGGGAAATGTGCCAAAAAAATATAGCCGATCTTCTGCTGTTTTTCAGCCAAACTAGATTTTAACCCATCAGCTATTGGGGTAAATTCTGCTGAATCTGCTTTGAGTTGTACCATTACCAAAATGCTCATCCCTCCTTTGCAGGCATACACTCAATTCAATGGTAGTTTCCCAACTATGTTGCCTCACACAAACTAACAGAGCTAACACCCCAGTACCTCTAGATATGCTGCCACATTTCCAGCAAATTAGTCTAATCTTGTCCCGGAAAATAGAGAATTTAATTTATTGTTCATTGTTCCCAAAAATTCAAAGGCGTTCTTTTTTCCCAAGAACGCCGAAAGTAATATGGCAATTGTTAACAAAATGACTGAATCAGTAAGTGAATATCTTAAACGAATGGCAAAATTGTCAGACTGAAAATTCCTAGCTTAAAGAAGCATTACTGCGATCGTAAGTCGCCCGGAAAGAAGGTTCCAGTTTTCCTTGAGTATGAACCCAATTATCTACATCTACAGACATCCCCATTTCCGCTGCCGCCCGACCTAGCATCGATTGCTGGCGATTTTTAATCAAATGGTGATGGCGCAACATCAAAGACCGAGCTTGTTCTTGTGCAGACATGACTTTTTCTCCTCGTTGAACTTGTTCGTTATACCTTCACTATTTAAGATATCAGAAAATTCTGTAACTAAAGCTACAAAATGCCTTATTTTTACAAAAATTTACCTTAATCTTTGGGATCGCTTTGGGATCTAGGAATCAAAAAGACCTGATTCCCTAGTTTTATGTAAAATTCCTCTACCGCACGAATATCAAAGGACGCTACCCTAAATTGGGAAACTCCTGATTTAAAGAAAATGGCTACATCTTGTCATATTGTTGTAGAAAGCAATCCGGTAATCGTCTACGCCAGCAGAAACGGCGCACCTAACAAAGTCCTACCGATCCTCGAACCATTCTTAAAAAAGTTTTGGGAAGAAAGAGAAACCTGTGGCGAGTACGGCGATACCCCAGAATGTTTAGCCGCTCAAATAGTGGTCAGATTTGGCTATGAAATTTGTGAAGACGATTTTTCCAACCTGCGAGTCGGAATCAACTACGCCCCAGACGTGGAATACATCTACTTCATTCAGATGAATCGCCAGATTAACGTTTTGATTCCCAGTGATGAGTATCGCAGCAATCCCAATTTAGGCATCCCAGCCTGTCGCGAACTAGCTACAGAAAATCGTTAAACTTGACTTTTTCAGTCAAGCTATGCTGTAAGGGGAATCTTCTCGTGATAAATTAATCATTAAACTAGAAAGGCAAACTTCCAATATTAAATGTTGCTTTTTGCCTTTCCTTCTTCCCTACTATTATTTATAAAAAGCCGAATATAACTATTAAGGATTAGCTCACACTTTTTTTGATATAAAGGGGAGTAAAAAATGCCAGCCAGCCCACCATTTTTTGTCTTAACAGACCTGGCAGATGAGTTTACGATCGAGACCGGATTACTAGATACCTTACCTGGTGGTTTACTAGCCTTAGCCGGAAACGATACAGTCATAGGATCGGACCAAGCAGACATCGTTAACGGCAACCAAGGAGACGATCGCTTAATCTTAGGAAAAGGCAACGACACCATCTTTGGCGGCAAAGGAAACGATACCATCGCCGGAGAACAAGGCAACGACTTCTTTTCCGGTGATATCGGAGATGACATCCTCTACGGCGGCGATTTTAACAACCAATTCTCAGATTTAGCCGACAGCATTTACGGTGGCACCGGAAACGACACCATCTTTGGACAAGAAGGAGACGACTTCATCAACGGTAATCAAGACAACGATTATCTTGTAGGCGGCAAAGGAAACGACATCATCCGGGGCGGAAAAGATGTAGATCTCCTACTTGGTGAAGAAGGTTCCGATACCCTGATTGGAGATCTTGGTCAAGATGTCCTCAGTGGTGGTATTGCAGAAGTAGGCACAACAGATGTATTCGTCCTTCGAGGAGATAGCCAAGCCAACGAATTATCCGAAGCAGATTTAATCTTAGACTTTTCCCCCGGCGATAAAATAGGCATTACCAACTTTACAGGAGGGATTGGCTCGCTAGCCTTACAACAATTCGCCTCTATTTCTGTTGCTGATTTTATCAATCAATTATCCCCTGAACTACAAGCCGCCCAGGAATCCGGTCTAATCAACATCAATGAGTTTGCCACTAGCGGTGTCATTCAAGGTACAGCAATTCGCCTTAGCGCCAATGGCTCTTTTCTCGGTGTCGTCCTCAATCAAAGCCTGGTTCAAGTAAATGCCGCTTTGTTTAACTTTACGGAAGCTTAGTTCGGGACTTCCGGGTAGGGGGCAGAGGCAAGGAAAATTCAAAATTCAAAATTCAAAAGTTAAAACTTTTACCTCCTCCCCTGCTTTGATCGGGGGTTGGGGGTTGGAGAATGGCATTTTCCCTAACCCCTACCCTCTAACCCCTATCCCCTAAAGGTGCATTTGCCACAACTGAAGTATTAGTCAAGATTTCTAAAGCGGTTTTATATTGTTGATCTACTTCTGTGGCAACTTGGTCAAAAGCTGTAGGTTCCCAACTGATTAGGCGATCGGGAGTAATTCCTAGCTTGTTAATGTCATGATGATTAGGAGTTTCGTATTTAGCGACTGTCACCGCTAAACCGGAACCATCAGACAAATCAAACAATGATTGAATTAAACCTTTACCAAAAGTTTTTTCCCCGACGATTTGGGCACGTTGATTGTCTTGTAAAGCACCAGCGAGAATTTCACTAGCACTGGCAGTACCCCGATTTACCAAAACAACTAAAGGATCGTTCGTCAATGCGGCATTTGTGGCTTCAAAGCTGCCAATTATGCCTTGACGATTCACGGTGTAAACGATCGTACCTCGATCCAGCCAAAAACGGGCAATTTCAATTCCGGCTTGCAATAATCCACCGGGATTATTTCGCAAATCTAGAATATAGGCATCTGCACCTTGTTTCTCTAAGCCAGAGATCGCATGAGCTACTTCTGCTACCGCGTTACCATTGAATTGGTTTAGGCGAATATAGCCCACAGGGACGCTTCCCGGTGAAGAACGCAATTGGGCAATTACTGGATTTAAAGCAATCCGATCGCGCACTAGTGTAACTTCTTGAGTCTCTGACTCTCGCCCTGCCACAGTCAACACTACTTGACTACCCATCGGGCCACGCATCTGAGCCGCAGCCTCATCTAAAGTAAACTCAGTAGTAGAAACGCCATCGATTTTTAAAATTCGATCCCCAGGTTTAATACCAGCTTTTTGGGCTGGCGATCCCGCGATCGGCGTTACTACCTGCAAAACCCCTGTTTCTTCATCCAAGGCAATCTGGAGTCCAACTCCTGTAAGTTCCCCAGAAGTAGAAACCTGTAAATTACGGTATTGACTAGGCTGAAGATGCCGCGTGAACGGATCGTCTAAACTAGCTAACATCTTGCCAATCACAGAGTAAGTTTCTTCTCGGTTCTTGATGTATTGTTTTAGGGCTTTTTGCCGTACTAACCACCAATTTTGATGATTAAATGTCTCATCCACGTATGATTGATTGACAATGCGCCATACTTCTGCTACTAGCTTTTGGTTTTCAGTATCAGCCGTAGCAGACGGAACCCACCAACCCAGTCCCAAAATAAGTGACAGAATCAGTAAAAGAACAATTCGCAAACAACGGTTTTTCATAGGCAAGAATTTTAAACATTATTTTATAAAAATCTAGCGAAAAAACCCACTGTTAGGAAACGACAAGGGAGGAGAGGGGGCAAAAAGAACTAGGGGCTAGGGGTACAAATGATAGGGGATAGGATTTAGAGGACAGGGGCAAATTCCGCCCCTACCCCCTAACCCCTAACAACCAACCCCTGTGAGATGGGCAAAGGAGAAAATCGCAAATCTAAAAATTTAAATTCTAAAATCGACATGATTGAGGTAGAAGTCCATAATTCACTGAGAGCATTTCTTAGAGAGTGCAAAGAGACATACTGGCCCCACCATTTAACGATGGCTAGACTGGTGGCACGCGCCTTACGATTGGAAAGAAGTGCTTTGATTCAAGTGGGAGCACCCACTTCGGTAAATGTTCGCTATCGTCTAAGTTACCTAGCACCAGCTTTAATGTGGTCTGGGCCAGTAATTGTCGTAGCAACAGAAGCAGTACAACAGCGACTTCTCAAGGTGGAAATTCCCCAATTAAAAGGCTGGGTAAGTACTGAAAAGGAAATTTTTGTTGGTGATGCTCTCCCCGATCCTAATTTTGCTGGGTTGTTGCTGACTTCGCCAAGTGCTTGGTTGAACGATCGCCTCACCACAAAAACTAAATTTGGTCATGGAATCCCCACAATCCTCGATGGGATCGACGATCTGGAATCTTGGACGCGCCAACAGTTAACTGTAACCATTACTCCTGGCGATTGGGAAGAGTTGATCCAAGCTTTTCCCCGCCGCATTGAGGCGATCCGAGATGCTAAGGTGTCACTAACTAAGGAAATTTTCCAGCATCCGCCTAATCCCTACGAATGCTATTTGTTGGAAGCCACGGAAACACAGATTTTTAGTCATCTGTTTGCTGTTTTAAGTTTAGACCAGGAAGAGGCAGCAACATTTTCCAGTTTGCCAGCTAACTGGCAGCTATTTTGTCAGCGATTTCACACCCCTGGACAAATGTATTGGGCGCAAATTGCCCGCACTCAAGGTTTGTTTACCATCTACGGTAGTCCTTTAGCAGTTTCTTCCACTCTCAAACCAATCTGGTTAGAACAACCTGTGGTTTTGATTGGTGGCGCTTTGGAGTTGGAAGCTGAAGCACCAATCTATCGTCAGCAGTTAGGATTGGGAGATTTAACTTGCTTGAAGTTTGCTTTGGATCGACATAACGAGTTAATTCAGCTTTATGTGCCAGATAGTTTTCCCATGCCGAATACTCCTCAGTTTCAAGCTGCGTTACTACAAGAAATTCGCAGGTTCTTAGTTGTTAGTACGGTTGTGGAAGGACTAACGGTACTTTTAGTTAGTGATGTGCCGCTAAAAGCTCAAGTTGGCGCGGAAATTGCCGCTGAGTTTGGTTCGCGGGTACAGGTGGAAAAAACTTGTTTGGATGACAATGGGATTTTAGTTACTGGCTGGGAATTTTGGCTGGAACACCAGGATGTTTTACCCGCGCCTCATCTGTTGCTGATTGCCACTTTACCCATTTCCTCTTTAGAAAATCCCTTGGTGGCTGGTCGTGTTGCGTATTATAAGCAACAGCGTCAAGATTGGTTCCGCTTATATTTATTGCCGGAAGCTTTGAATGTTTTACAACGAGCGATCGCACCTGTTCGCACCACCCAAGGAGTAGTCGCTTTACTCGACAGCCGCACCATTCACCGCAGCTACGGTCAACAAGTACTCACCGCTTTAAGTCCTTTCGCTCGGATTAATTACCTCGATCCCAACTTGTTCTCTTGAGTTTAAAGTTAGGTATGGACACTGTAAAATCTGTATAATAATAGTTTTGTCAAGCACAAAGCTTGTCAAAGTCAATAAAGGTTATCATTAAGCCAAAGAATAGCTCTCGTGGAGCGAGCAATTATGGGTGAAGCAAAAAGACGTAAGGAAGCACTAGGGGAAAAATACGGCAAGGAATCGTACATTGTTCCCTGGTTTCCCATTACTAAATCGCAAGCACAACAATTTGTCAACTGGACGACCAGAGGCTCATGGATCGGAATTGGCATTTTGATTGTTTGTTGGCTTGGTATCCGGTTCATTGGCCCCGCTTTGGGTTTGTGGCAAGTTAACTAAGTTTTGTCAGGGGTTCCGCTTCTTAGATCTGTAGTTCGTATTTTAGACAACAAACCAAGTTAAGTTTTCTTGACATCGGAGATCGAACTATCCCTCAAGAATGAACTTTATCTGAAGTGAAAACGTCTAGCATTACTGTGACTCATCTGGGAATGTCGCTCTTGATACGACCGAAAAAAAATCCGTCAGTTAACTTACAAACAGAGCTATTCGTGATTGAGGAGGAAAGTTAGTTGAAATTCGTAATCTGGAGTACATTGGAGAAAATGTTAAGAAAATCTAAAATAGATCTAAAATTAGGTGTGGTGGCTGGAGGATAACAGTGTTTATCAGACTTGCAAAACAACACTCGCAGTTTGTTCAAGATCTGGTGATGAATCTTCAAGCACTGGCGATCGTACTGGAACGGAAAGGCTATTTAGCTTCTTGTTACACTTGTGGCGATCAGATGACTAGCGCATCTTTTATGGTCAGCTTGGGAGATAATCACCTGATTAGATTTTTAGTGTCAGACTATGGCATCACTTGGACAGAGATGCGGGACGATCGCGAATTAATGAAGCTAGAGGGCGCAGAAGCGATCGCTCAGCTACAGGAACTCGCCAACTTACTCAAATATCAACCCGAATCCACTTCTTCCTACACTGCTGCGGTAGCACAAGCAATCTAAGCAGATAAACAATAAAGCAGGAAGAAGGCTTAGGTGAACCAGAACTTTACACCGTCAAAGTTTAGCTTTTGCAGGCTGGATGCTGAAACTACTACCTCAGACTCGCAGAACTGTTAAGCTAAAAATTGAGATGTTAGTTCCATAGTCACCTTTAGCTTGCTGTTTAATATGATCGCGCTTGATTCGGGATGGCAACACCATTTTGTAGAGACTAATGACATTCGCTTGCACTGCGTAACCCAAGGTGAAGGAGAATTAGTAATTCTTTTGCATGGGTTTCCAGAGTTTTGGTACTCGTGGCGACACCAAATTCCTGCTTTAGGGCGTTACTTTAAAGTTGTGGTTCCAGACCTACGAGGTTACAACTACTCGGATAAGCCAGCGAGTGGCTACGATTTAGATACACTAAGCGCAGATATTTGTGGTTTAATTGAGCGTTTTGGGAAAACTCGCGCTCACATAGTAGGACATGATTGGGGTGGAGTGATTGCTTGGCACTTAGCGCAGAAGTTTCCTGAATATATCGATCGATTAGCGATTCTTAATGCACCTCACCCACAACAATTCGTCAAAGATTTAATCGGTAACATCGACCAATTGCGGCGCAGCTGGTTTCTCCTATTATTTCAAATCCCTGCTCTCCCAGAGTGGTTAATTCAACATAACTTGAAAGGTTTCGTTCAAAATCTGTTTCGAGAACACGCCATTCGCAAAGCAGCCTTCACGACGGAAGTCATGAATATTTACCAAAATGCTTTAGCAAAACCCCGTGTTTTAACAGCTGCAATTAATTATTATCGTCAAATGCTCTCACCCCAAGCTTGGTTACAAAGTTGGGAAGGACAAACTAAATTAGTCACAGTTCCCACCTTAGTACTTTGGGGTGAAGAAGACTCTTTCTTGAGTAAGAAACTTACCCAAGGTTTAGACCAATTAATTGCCGCCCCCTTTCAACTCAAATTGGTTCCTAATTGCGGACATTGGATTCAGCAAGAAGCGCCCCAGACAGTAAACAGAGAATTGTTAAACTTTTTGCGTTCATCAGAAAAAGTTTTGGTCAAGAAAAGATAAACTTTTTTCAAATTAGATTTGAGAAAAACTGAGCAAAAGCTCAGTTTTTTTAGGCATAAAATCTGAAAAAATGCAGAGTTTTGAGGCTTTTCATTGAAAATTGGCTTTGGCTCTTATCTGCATCATTTAGCTTAATTAAACGGTTGTTAACTACTATTATCTTTGATTTCGATCGAGCATAAGTAAATCCTATTAATCTTAATAAATATTTTATAAAATTACTGATAGTCAAACATTGTAAATAAATAATATGATTGCAAATTAAAAATTCTCTTTTCCGTAAATTTGCGGGTATCAAAAAAATCGAAAAAATATTACTTTAGATATAGGCGAAATATTAAGGTTATGCTTCTACCGAAAAAATAAGCCTCCGTACTGTACCTTAAATTTGTAACAATTAAAAGTACAGAGTTAAATTACTACTCTAGGAGAAAGGAAGTTGCTTGGTATATATTAAAAGTAAAAGAACAGCAATAGGTAGTCTAATACTTAGTTTGCCAGTGAGCCTTAATCTGCACCAGCCTTTTAGCAGAAGCCAATTTAATATACAGCCAAACACAGCATTAAACAAAGAGTTCCCTGAGTGTAATCTCAGATTGAATATCTGAAACATGACGGTTAATCTGGGTGCGTCAACAGGGATGCAGTTACTATAATCTGAGTCCTTTAAAATTATGGAACTAGAAAAACGCCTTGGCCTATACCAAGTGTTTCTCAAGATTTACGAACATAATCGTGGTCTACTGGATGAGATTCTCCAATTAGAGAATGTGTCATTTCCCTATTTAAGCAGTAGAATCCCCAGTTATGTGCAGGGCGTTGTACAGGAACGAGAAGTTTATCTACTCACTAACTTGGTGAATGGAAAAACGCAAAAACTGTTCCAGCCACAAAAAATTTGGATGATTGGACGCGATCGCCGTTTAGCCTTAACATTAAGAGATCAATGGATTTCCCGGCATCATGCAGCAATTCAATATGTAGAAAACGAAGGGTTCTACTTAATAGATCTTAATAGCACCAATGGGTCATTTATCAATGGGGAACCAGTTTTCCATCGTCAACTACTCAGAGATGGCGATCAAATTCGTTTAGGAAGCTTAGCTATTTCCTTTTTCCTAGCGGAAACAGCGCAAAAGTTGGAGCCAATATCCTCAGAAATAGTAGCACAAATGAACGTGCCACCAACTTATTCTGCGCCGCCCACACCGAACTATCCACCAGCGAAGATAGAGGAAGGGAATTCACATGAGCAGAATCAAGATACATCGAGTCATGAAAGGAAAAAACCCTTTGTGGAAAAGCAAACTTGCGAATCTACATTGCTTAATTTAACCCCAACTCAACGTTCGGAAATTCTCGATCGCTTTCTCACCAGTCGTCAAACTTCATCCTCCATCCAAAATTGAACAAAAAACAGGAGAGTGAAATAGCAATTCCTGTCTCTCCTGTTAGGCATTGAAGAGGGTTATTCCTCGTCTACATCAACATCAACAACCTCATCGTCTTCCTCAATATCGTTTGGGTGCGCCACTGAGTTAGCAGAGACAACCGCACCTAATTCGAGTTTTTCCCGAATTTCTTGCTGGATTTTTTGCGCCAGTTCCGAATTTTCATCCAAATACTTAATAGTATTATCTCGACCTTGACCGATATTGTCGCCCTTGTAGCTGTACCAAGCACCTTTGCGGTTAACTACACCAGTTTCCTCCGCAATATCTACAATACAGCCCATTGTAGAAATACCTTTGCCAAAGATGATGTCAAACTCGGCAATACGGAAAGGAGGCGCAACCTTGTTTTTGGCAACTTTAACCTTAACCCGAATTCCAAACTCGTCAGTACCTTTCTTCAGAGTTTGAATCCGCCGAATGTCAAGTCTGACAGAAGCGTAAAACTTCAGCGCATTACCACCAGTAGTAGTTTCGGGATTACCATAAGTAACGCCGATCTTTTGCCGTAACTGGTTGAGGAAAATTACGGTACAGCCAGATTTACCGATGTTACCAGTAATTTTCCGTAAAGCTTGGCTCATTAAGCGAGCTTGTAAACCTACGTGAGCATCGCCCATGTCGCCTTCAATTTCGGCGCGGGGTACTAAAGCCGCTACTGAGTCTACTACTACAATATCAACTGCTGCCGATCGCACTAACTGATCGACGATTTCTAAGCCCGCTTCACCAGTGTCGGGTTGCGAAACGAGTAAATTTTCAATATCCACGCCTAGCGCCGCCGCGTAGGTGGGATCGAGAGCGTGTTCAGCGTCTACAAATGCTGCTACGCCACCCATTTTTTGAATTTCTGCGATCGCGTGTAGCGCCACCGTAGTTTTCCCAGAACTTTCGGGTCCATATATTTCAATTACCCGCCCTTTGGGTAAACCGCCACCCAAAGCCAAGTCTAACGTTAACGAACCGCTGGGGATGGTTTCCACTCTCATCCGAGTAGCATCTCCCAAACGGACGATCGCCCCTTTACCAAACTGACTCTCTATTTGTTTCAGTACTAGGTTTAGGGCTTTTTCCTTACCAGCCATATCATTTGATGCAATAGCCATTACCGCGCCTCTAGGGTTAGGAGGTTTAAAAACTGTTGGTCTGGAACTTTCGACTAGAACAGATATACTATTCTAGTTTAGATTTTCCCGTTCAGAACGTCCAAGTTTGATTAATCTAAATAGTTAATGGGAGTCTAGCATCCCAGCCGAATTTAGTGCTTTAAGCTTTTTTAAGTTACCCTCTTGAGTAAACTGCTGATGAGTTCTTACCTTTCCCATCATCTCATATTAGACACAGCCTTATCTGTAGGTGGAATCACCGACTACATTAAAGAGTTGTTGGAAGAAGACGCAAATCTGACACAGGTTTGGGTATATGGCGAAGTTTCCAGTGCTAGCCCACATTCTAAAGGGTTATTTTTCACCCTGCAAGATTCGGAAGGTAACGCCTCGATTCGCTGCGTAGTTTGGGGTAATTTGGTGAGAGAGTTGGTGCAAATGCCCAAAAAAGGCGAACAAGTCCTAGTTTTGGGTAGTTTAACTTTATTTCGTCAGCGAGGAGAGTATCAACTGCGAGTTTTCCAAACTTTACCAGCAGGGGAAGGTTTACAGGCGTTACGCTTGCAGCAGTTGCGAAACCGTTTGCAAGCGGAAGGGTTGTTTGATGCGACAAGAAAACGATCGCTTCCTCCCCATCCCCAAACTATAGCCGTTGTCACTTCGCCGCAAGCTGCTGCTTGGGGTGATATTCAAAAGACTTTGAAACAGCGTTATCCTGGTTTGCAGGTATTGTTGTCTCCGGCGATCGTCCAAGGGGAACAAGCACCAGATTCGATTGTAGCGGCGATCGCCAGAGTTGAAAAAGACGATCGAGCCGAAGTGATAATTTTGGGGCGTGGTGGTGGTTCAGTTGAAGATTTAGCTTGTTTTAATGATGAAAGAGTGGTGAGAGCGATCGCCTTTTCTTCCATCCCCATTGTCACAGGAATTGGGCATGAAAGAGATGAATCTTTGGCAGATTTAGCAGCTGATTTTGCCGCCCACACTCCCACAGCAGCAGCGGAAAAGGTGGTTCCCAGATTAGATGATTTAATTATTGAGCATCAAGAAAGAGTTTTGCATTTACGAAAGGTGATTAATCGGCAAGTTGAAAGGGAAGAGAGTCGAGTTTTATTATTAAAAAATCGGTTGCGGCGTTTGCGGATCGATCGATTTGTTGAGGAGAAAGGGCGATCGCTTTCTTGGTTGCAGCAAAGGTTAATTCAATCAACAAATCAACAATTTGAAGCAGCTAATCAGCGTTGTCAATTATTACAGCAAAAGTTGGCAAGTTTAGATCCAAAGTCGGTTTTACAAAGAGGTTATGCTGTGGTGAGAAATCAAGCGGGAGGTATTGTAAAATCTGATGAGAATTTGCAGGTTGGGGAGGAGTTATTGATTCAGTTGGGGAAGGGAAAGGTTAAGGTTGAGGTGCGAGAGGTTTTAGAAGATTTGAAACCGCAGAGACGCAGAGGACGCAGAGGGTAATTTGGGGACTGGGGACTAGGGACTGGGGACTGGGGAAGAGTAGTTTTTCTAATAATGAAAGTCTCTGGCAAAGGTCTAAGTATATAATTATTTCATCTGCTTTCATCTGCGTTTATCTGCTTTCATCTGCGTTTAAAAAAGAAAATTTTGGGACTTTTGCAAGGTATTTTTTTATTGAACCACGAAGACACGAAGGACACGAAGAGAAGAGAAGAAAGAGGTTTTTTGATGAGTAAGTCTATTCGGAAAGAGTCGGAAGAGGTTTTGCTGCAACAGGGTTTTAATTATGAGGAAACTGTAGCGAGAGTTGAGGAAATAGTTGCGGAAATAGAGTCGGGGGAGTTGGAGTTGGGGGAAGTGTTTGATGAGTTTGCGATCGCTGTTGAAGCATTACTTAAATGTCAGAATTTTTTGGCACAAAAGAAGCAAAAAGTTAATTTACTAATCGAAACATTGGAAGAGGAAGCAGAGAGTTTCTAAACCCAAAAGAACTTTCCCATATCTCATTACCCAACAAAAAAGCTAACAGTAACATCTGCGTTCATCTGCGTTCATCTGCGGTTAATCTGCGTTAAAAAAAAGAACTCGCATCTCAACCCAAAATCTCAATAAACCATCTGTGTTCATCTGTGGAAATCTGTGGAAATCTGTGGTAAAAAAACCTAAGCAATACTACCCCGCTTGCGAGTTTCCTTATAAGAAATTCCCACATTTTTCAATCCAGCTTTAATCATTTGTTGTTCCAAAAAAGCAAAGAAACGGGCGCGATCGTCCCCCTTAACTACCGCATGATTATGCGCTTCCGACAACGATATCGGATAACCATAACCTTTTTGAATTTGTCCCAACATTAAACTTAAAGCTCGATCCAATAAAGTAGAATTTTCTGCTACCCAAGCGGGAAATTCTACTCTAGCAATTTCACTTCCCACGTGAACATAACAAAAATAAATTGTCTGACTTTCCCCATATAAATTTAAAATTCGCATCGTACTTTTCCATAAAGGAGTACGTTGTCCAGGTTTTAAAATAGACAACCAAAATGGGGGATCTCGCAAATTATCAAAAACTTGACAAGGCGGTTTTTTCTCATCCGCATCACCGCAATTAACCACACAATTTGGAGTAGAATGAGGACAAGCTTGTAAGCGAAGTAAATTCAAACTTTCCGTACTTCGAGACGCACTAATATAACCTATAAGCGGAACTTCCGCTAACCGAATTTGTTCCCAAGCTTCTAAAATTGGCGGTAAAATACGATCGCAAGCATCCCCAGGTAAACTTTCCAAAAACCAATAAATTAACGAACCATCCACCATCGCCAAAGTCGGAACTTGAAAATTTCCCTCTTTTTGAGATTGTACCCAACTTGTAACTAATTCTGCTAAAGCGATCGCTTCCGAAACAGTCCGCCGATACCCCATCCATTCTTCAACTCGAATTCCCCATTGACGGGAAACATACAAATCTTCAGGTCGGTAAAAAACTTCCGGTAAACTATCTAATAAAGGGTATCTTCCTTGTCCATAATGAAACACCACACGCCCAATATTTATTAAATAACAATAGGCAATTTCGTGGTGACTTGGTGAAATTTGCGAACCATCTGTAGCAATAACCGTGTGAACTTTTGGCGGAACAGGAATATCAATACAACTACTTAAAGGTTCCACTGGAGTTGGTACAGAAAAAATAAAGCGATCGCGCCATCTTTCCTGAATTTCCACCAACTCTTGCTGTCTAGCAGTCGCCTCCACCATCAACTTTTGCGCTATCTCTAACCGTTGGCGACTAGCAACACTTTCCGCCGCTAAGTGTTCGCTTAAACCTTGCATTTGTCGCGCAATCTTCATCAGATCTAGCATAACTCTAAATCCTTAATGAACCCAATTATCTTGCCATTTTACCGTACCTTCAGGAACTAAAATCCAGCGACGGTTAACCAAATTTTCCCGCACAGGTTCTTGGTTATCTCGCCACATTGCATACTTGTATGCGATCGCCTTTCCCGCACTCTCATTAAACGGAATTTCTGCAAACCAAGTATTAGGATTAATATACTCCAATGGGTAAGCTTTACTAATATCCCAATTCCCCAACTCAGGACAATCTCCTGTCACCACAATAGTTTCCCCAAGTCTAGTTTGTACACCATTTAATTGGGCTCTGACAATAGTTTTTCCTTTAACGCGATCGCCCAAATAACTCAGGATAATCATCTCTTTTCTTTTCAATTCCAAACCCAACAATTGACCATGTTTAACCTCAAATTGCCGACCTGTTAAAATACAAATATATTCCCCATCTTCCAAATCAGTAGAAGGAATATCAATCTTTACATAATCGCCCTTATTCATCGCTACAAAACAGCGCGAATCTCTGTAACGACGCACATAACAATACACATCAGGAGTAATATATTTTTGTACCTGACTTCCCAGAGAAACCGCCGGATTTATTCTTCTTAATTTCGATAACATCTGCAAATCTTGATAAATTTGCGTATCCATATCCCACTTTTCCATCATTGGGCGATTGTATGGATCGTTGCCACCATTTATATTATTATAAAGATACTGTTCCGTACCATAATAAATACAAGGAATACCACGAGAAGTCATAATTAAATTAACTGCCAATCTCAAAATTTCCGGGTCAGGATTCAAACTTTGAAATCGTGGCATATCATGATTATCGATAAAAGTTATTAGTTCGGTAGCGCGATCGTACAAAGCATCAAACTTCAACATATCCTCAATTAAATGAAATCCCCCTTCGCTATTGTGCGCCAACGCCGCCCTAATTGCATCACAAAAACCAAAGTCTAAAATCGACATTCCCGACTTATTGGTAAAATTAACAGATTTACCATCCCAAGGTTTACAAAAACCCCATTCCCCAAAGAGAAAAACCGAAGGTTTATGAGTTTGAATATCGCTAACAAACTCTTGCCAAAACCAAACAGGTAAATGCTTCACAGTATCCACCCGCAAAGCATCAACCCCACGATCCAACCATTGCTTAATAGCAGATTTTATATAATTACGATACTCAATATTCTTTTCATTAAAAGTAGCCAACCCCGAAAGTTCGCAATTTAAAAGTTGCCAATCATCATTCCAATCAGTAATCTCCCCATTGTGATAATACCAATTATTCACATCATTATAAAAATCAGCAATTAACACCCCATCATCATAAAGTTCTCCCTTATGTCCATTCACATCTGGACTACTATGATTACAAACAATATCTAAAATTAGCTTCATTCCCCGCTTGTGCATTTCCTCAATCAACCTATCAAAAACATTAGATTGAAACAGAGAAGTAGACTCATTACTATTAACCAAACGGGGATTAATTCTTTTAAAATCCTTAGTCCAATAACCGTGCATTGCAGCAAATTCAACCTGTAACTCCTCCACTTGTTCAAACAAAGGAGACAACCAAATTGCCGTTACACCCATATTTTTTAAATAATCTAACTTATCAATAACCCCTTGTAAATCGCCGCCCCAATATTTCCCCCATTGCTTCCGATTAGCATCATAAAGTTCAGGATTTGGGCCAACATTATTATTAGGGTCGCCATCGGAAAAGCGATCGACAATAATAAAATAAATAGTTTCCTGACGAAATTCGATCGCCCGAGTAAACAAAAACTCAAAATCCGCGACCTTACTAGGCGTAACCTCTTCCGTATAAAAACCCGCCGCCGCCTTTGCTGTATTATCCACCTTTAATTGAGAATCAGGAGTTTGTACCATCATATTAAACCTCCACTTCACAACTACTCAAAAATGTGCAATAACCCTTCTCTTCTTCTTTCCTTCGTGTCCTTCGTGTCTAAGTGCTACGCACCGCTACGCGAACGTGGTTCAAAAAAAAGCTTAACTTCAAACTACCGCATAATCGGACTACCATGATGATTAATTAAATACCACTTTTGCCCCATCCGTTCAAAAATATTAGTTGCTAAAGACTTCGCCTGAGTTCTCCTCCCACCCAAAACCTGAAACACATTTTCCACCAACACCAAATAAGCCAAATCACCCCGAATTTCCGAAGTAACAATTTCCACATCAATTTCCACGTAACTAGTATTCTTAAATATTTGCTCCCAAGAGTAACCGATTTCCTTCCAACCTCGCAAAACATTCCAACCAGGATGGACGCAAACAGTCGCCACACCCTTAGACCAAACATTACCCATCGCCTCAATATCCTTCTTTTCAAAAGCGCGATAGAAAGCTTGGTTAGCCTCCAAAACATCATTACTATCTGTCATTATTTTTACAACTAACAATTAAACCCAAACCGCAAAATCTTGCGTAAATTGAGAAAGCGACAACAACTTAATTCGGTTATTATTTGCGATCGAATCGCGTATTTGCTGAGTATTGTAACCCCAATCAGCCAAAAATAACCTAACCGAAACTAAATCCGACTCCTGTTCTACCAACTGCAACGCCTTCAATCTATCTTCCACAAACCAGATATTAACCGCACTTCCACCCGCAGCGATTAACTCCCGCAAAATCTCATACTTCGGGCGTTTATACTCCTTTCCAATAATCCGTTCTTCCGGGATTTCCACACTTTGTTCTGCCAACAACTGACGAACAAAACGCCCCTCTTTCGTAGTAATAATGTAGATTTTAACTGAATTAGCGATCGCCCCTCGCAACCTCTCAATCACACCCGGATAAAACCGATGTAACCCCAACCAACCCCCCAAATCCTCACCAATCCACTCATCCCTAACTCCATCCAAAATCGCCCCCACCTCAGCAGCTTTCAACCCTTCCTCGCCAGTAATCTGCTGCGCCACACCTACCCAATCCCGCCAAATCTTGTCTTCCGAAACACCCAAAATCAACGCCCGTAACAAAATCGGCATTTCCCAACCCACCTCAATCACCGGGCGCAACTGATAAAACTTTTCCGCCAAACCCTCTGGAGGCGTTTCATCAGCAGGATGCCAGATTTTACAATAACTTCGCCAAGAAGTCTGAAAATACTCAATTAGCCCATCACAAACAACCCCATCAAAATCTAGGGCTAAAATAGTGGGATTAAATTCAGACATAAAAATACCCTCCTTCAAAATTAACTAACTTAGAAGTGAGGGCGATGAACTGGGGTGCAAGGATTCGAACCTCGGAATGCCTGGACCAAAACCAGGTGCCTTACCACTTGGCGACACCCCATTGACTTAACCTTGTTTATCTTAACACTCAGTTACCTAGTTTTGTCAAGAAATTAAGTAAGAATTTTTTAAACTTTCTTCTCAGTCCGTTGAGAACGCTTCAGTGTTCTAACGCTGAAGCGTTCTCAACGAACCTTAAGCCGGGTAAATCCGCAACCGTCGATTAGGTTCATCACCAAAGCTAGAAGAACGCAAGCGGTAATGTTCAACCAACTCATGCTGCATTTTCCGCACCGTCGCCGAACGAGGTAGCAACTCCACAGGTTGTCCTTTCGGAATTACAATCTGTTCCACCGCCAATCTCGCCTCTTCCAGCGCCTCAATCTCGTCATCGCTGCCTTTCTTAGTGAAAAGCCGCAAATCCGGTAAATCAAGCACTTCACCTACATCAATATGCAACATCCGCTGCAAACCGTGAGTAATTTCCGCTACAGTGCTCGCCTTAATCGTATGAATCGGAATATGACGCGCCTTCGAGATTTGCCGCAGTTTCGAGTGATTTTTTACATGAGATCTCAGCGCCAAAACCGCATCCGCCCCATCTAAATCTTTAGTCAAAACTACAGGCAACTTCAACACCTGAATCACCTGATCGAGTTGATGGCGACTAATCCCATAAGGATAGATATGCAGCGGCAAATCTTCCCCATTCGGACCCGCCATAAACTCATCTTCCGCAAAACCAAAATCTTGCTTAAAAGCACCCTTGCGCGGGAAAGAAGCATCCAAAAGTTGCTCAAAACTTTGCTTTTCCGGCAAAACTTCTGTTTTAGCTGAAGAAACCGGAGTCATTTGCCCCGAAGCACGCCAACCATTAGGTTTCCAAGTCGGCGTAGACTGAGGTTGATGGGAAGAAATCGGATTAACGGGTAACTCTCTGGTAATTTTCACTTCCCCAGCTTCGTTTACAGTTCGCACTTGCAAACTCGGTTGTCTTCCCCGCAGCAAGGTATCCACTGTATCCGCAGTACTTTCGTGAACTACCCAGCGTTCCCGTTCCAACATTTCGATCGCAATTTCAAATGTTGGCGGTGCTTTCCGTTCCAAAACCGTCTTTTGCGAACCCCGTCGCCGCGCCTCTTCATCACCCAAGGTAACAGCTTGAATTCCCCCCACCAAATCTGACAAAGTAGGGTTTTTAATCAAGTTTTCAATCCGATTACCGTGAGCCGTACCAACTAACTGTACACCTCTCTCGGCAATGGTACGCGCCGCTAACGCCTCTAACTCTGTGCCAATTTCATCAATGACAATCACTTCTGGCGTATGATTTTCTACCGCCTCAATCATCACTTGATGTTGTAATTCTGGACGTGCAACCTGCATCCGTCGCGCCCTTCCAATCGCAGGGTGAGGAATATCGCCATCCCCAGCAATTTCGTTAGAGGTGTCAATAATTACCACCCGCTTATTTAATTCATCCGCTAAAACACGGGCAATTTCTCTCAAAGCAGTGGTTTTACCCACACCCGGACGACCTAGCATCAAAATTGATTGACCAGTTTCTACCAAGTCTCGGATCATGCCGATCGTACCAAAAATCGCCCGACCCACACGGCAAGTTAAACCAATAATCTCATCCGTGCGGTTGCGAATCCCACTAATTCGGTGTAGGGTTTGCTCAATGCCTGCTCGGTTATCGCCGCTAAAATGCCCTACCCGACTAATGCAATAACTCAAATCTTCCCGTGAAACAGGCTGTTCGGAAAGATAATCTGCTTTGCCAGGAAAACGTGCTTCAGGTCGCCGCCCCAAATCTAATACCACTTCTACCAAAGTATCTTTTAATGGGTGCTGCTCCACAGCCTGTCTAATATTTGCTGGCAAAATCTCTACTAACTTATGAAGATCGTCAGTAATCAGTTTTTTTCCCACGGTAACATCTTTAACACTCATTGTTAATTCTGAATTTGCCTGGTGATTCAGTTGGCTTGTACCGTTGGAATTGATCGTCTTGATTGGCATGAGCAAATGGCGATAAAGGGAATTGTTTGTTAATGCAAATCTCTCTAGTCAAGCTTGTAGTACAAAAATCTTGCCGACAATGCCAGATTATGCTCTTAGCTCGACCTTAGAACCTCTTTATTGAATTTGGCGTATGAACTTTCATACTACAATCATACTTCAATTTCATCGGTTGTCAGCCTACTTTTTCGCGGTTAGGTGATTTAATTTGGGAAACTAAGGAATCAGCTAAAGAAACTGCTTGCCAGAGAAGTTCAGGATGATCTTCTAAATTGACTCTTTGTTGTGGTAAGATAAGCGATGCACTTAAAGAGTCGGTTTTAGCGGCTGCGGCTTCTAGCCGATCGAGAATTGGCGATAACATTACACGAGCAAAGCTACCATAAGCAATCCCAGCAATATAGTTTTGGTTTTGGGATTTAGGGAAATATTGCGGATTAGGTTTTTCGGATATCTTTGCTGAGTAATCGCCTAACTGAGAATTAAGCAGATTGACTGCTTTTAGTTTACTAACTGTGTGGTTATTCGTACCTCCTGCTAATTGAACATATCCGGGTAGCCCTGCGGCTAAAACCTTTTTTCCTAGTTTAATGGCAGCATGAGTCGTTCCCGCACCAATATCACCACTCATGGGACGACCATCGGTTTGCCAAATTAACTCACAAGGCAAAGGTTTCATTAAATCGTACAGTGCCCAAAGGTAGTTAATTAGACCTTCTCCATCGGGACAACTAATGGCGACTACCTTTAGTTTATTTACCCCGGGTGCGATCGCACTCCACAACCTTTGGAAATCTGCCAACCTACCAACCTGGGTATGAATTTCCACAGCGTCCACAGATGTTTGTAATACCAAAGGTGCTACAGCCTCCGGTGTCGAAATGTATGCACGAGTGAAAATCAAATTGCTAGGGCAAATTGGTATACATCTACCACATCCGTAACATAATTGATCCAAAACTCCAGAAAAATTATTATTTGTGCGATCGAACACGATCGCATCCGCCGGACAAACACTTTCACAAGGACGGGGACATTCGGTTGGACACTCAGTAACATCAAACTGCGCCTTCCGAAAATGAGGATCTTCCCCATCATTCAAACTGGTCATTAACAAAGGCAAACCTTTAAAGCCAAACCCTCGCCGTTGAGCTTCTTCGCCAAAACTCAGCGCAGTCTCCAGCGCCTCTTTCGCCGCCACAATCACCGCTGGATCGGCAGCCACATCAATACAATCCGCACCCGCTAAGGTGTAAACCAAACTTAGGTTTCTTACTGCTGGAAGGTGTTGGAAACTGGCTCCGCAAATCAACTTAAACCAGCGACCTTCCCGAAGAGAATGTAAAGGAGAGAAGTTATTAGTCACACTTATATAGTAATACCTTCCTCACCAAATCGGGAACGGAGAGACAAGGAGATCAAGGGAAGAAGCGAACACTTAAACTTTCTCCCTAAATTAAAACTTTCCTAATCCCCAGTCTCCTTTTACCTAATCATTAATTGCATTCAGCAACACTTCAGCTAAAGTCATATCTGCCATATCATCCATCGTCACAGTATCGCAAATATCGAACTTAGCACCAGCACCTTGCAAGTCATCATCCAACGCTTTTAAAAACCGACTTGCAGTAGCATCAGAACCTACTTGAATCATCGAAATTGCTAACTCTTCATCTCGATCCAATTGGCGAGATGCTTCAATAATTGCACGCATTACACCTTTGCGATCGTCCGGTTCTCCATCAGTAACAACTAAAATTGTTTCACCACCCGCTTTAGTTTCTCCAGAAGCTTTGCGCTGAAAATATTGCTTAATTGCATCTTCCAAAACCCCAGCTAAATTAGTTGTACCAGCCGGATCGTTTTCTTGAAAAATCTGCTCAACCTTGCTAGAAGTCACATTATCATAACGCTTAAACCGACTAGAAAATAAGTAAACCGTAATCCCATCCGGGTCAAATTGTTCGCACTTTCTCGCCAATGCTAAAGTAGACTCTTGTGCAGCTTCCCAACGACTTCTTCCACCTACTTGATCGGGAGTAGACATACTGCCACTTTTGTCAATTATTAATGTATAATCTCGGTCTTGCATAATAACCTCTCTGGGACTAGGGACTAGGGACTAGGGATTAGGGACTGGGGAAAATTCTTAACTTACTAAGATGTAACTAATCACTTTTATTTTCCAGTTCCAAACCAAAAGTAATGGATAATCAATTAGAGAAAATCTTATCAATTATCCATTACTAATTTTACCTAATCAATAATTGCATTTAACAACACTTCACTGAGGGTGAAACCTTCCATATCATCTAAGGTGACTGTATCAACAATGTCAAACTTTGCTCCCGCATTTTGCAAATCATCATCTAATGCTTTGAGGAAACGAGTAGCAGTTTGATCTTTACCAACTTGAATCAATGAAATTGCTAATTCTTCATCTCTATCTAGCTGGCGAGAAGCTTCAATAATTACTCGCATTACCGCTTTGCGATCGTCCGGTTCCCCATCCGTAATTACCAAAATTGTCTCACCATTTTGCTTAGTTTCACCTGCTACTTTCCTTTGTAAATAACTATCAGTAGCATTTTTTAAAACACTAGCCAAATCAGTAGTTCCAGAAGGGTCATTTTCTTGGAAAATTTGAGCAACTTTATCCGATGTTACATTGTCGTAACGTTTGAATCGACCGGAAAATAAGTAAACCGTAATCCCATCTGGATCGAACTGTTCGCATTTTCTCGCTAATGCTAAAGTTGACTCCTGTGCAGCTTGCCAACGAGTTCTGTTCCCCGGTTGATCGGGGGTAGACATACTACCGCTTTTGTCAATAATTAATGTATAGTCGCGTTCTTCAAGCATAGAACCTCCAGCCCATACAAAACAACTCGAAAAAACTTTTCTCGTTCTTCATCTAGCCTATCCTAATTTCCCAAAAGAATTTTGAAAAAGCTAGAAAAAATTGCTATAACTCAATCATGGAGTATATAAATTTACCAGAACTATGCAAAACTGGTAGTTAAGATTGAGTTTCTTTTAAAGCTTGCAAGTAATCAATTGCGGCTTCCAATTTTGAAGAATAACTATAAGCAAATTCTTCAAACCAAAGACCTTCAGACGATCGCGGATTCAACTTCTTCAACCAAGCTTCTGCTTCTTTCTTTAAAGCTTCTCTTTGTTGTTGTTTAATTCTTTCTTGTCTAATCTTCTCCTCTTTGATTTGTTGTTGCCTTTTCAGTTCTTCCGCTTGATCCTGTTCAGCAAATTCCGCTTTTATTTGCGACAGTAAAGCATCTTCGTGAGAAGTAGGAGAAAAGGATTTTTGCCTTGATTTTGTTGGCGGTGGTAAATTGGGTAATTTCGGCTCGATCGCATTTTCCCTTTTCGCCGGAGGTTGCTTTTTCTGTTGCCCTGGATTATCCTTCTCTTGATACTCAGATTTAATCTGAGCTAATAAATCATCGATCGATTCCATAATTGCTTAGCCCTCATAACTGCTAATCAGTAAATTGCAGAATCTTCCCTCATAAAACTCCTAATCAACAATTGCATTTAACAGCACTTCCGTCAGAGTCATATCTTCCATATCATCAATAGTAACTGTATCTACAATGTCAAATTTTGCCCCCGCACCTTGCAACTCATCATCTAAAACTTTCAAGAAAGTTCTGGCTTGTTGATCGGTGCCCACTTGAATAAAAGTAATCGCTAACTCTTCATCTTTATCCATCTTACGCGAAGCTTCAATAATTACTCGCATTACCGCTTTGCGATCGTCCGGTTCCCCATCCGTAACTACCACAATTGTTTCCCCATTCAGCTTAGTTTGTCTACCAGCTTTCCGCGCAAAATAATCATTAGTTGCATCCAGTAAAACACCCGCTAAATCTGTCCTTCCCGAAGGTTCATTTTCCCGGAAAATATCACTAACTTTGCTAGAAGTTACATTATCGTAACGCTTAAATTTTCCCGAAAATACATAAACCGTCAACCCATCAGGATCTAACTCTTCACATTTACTGGCAATAGCTAAAGTAGACTCTTCCATCGCCTTCCAGCGACTCTTCCCACCAGGCTGATCTTTAGTCGCCATACTACCGCTTTTGTCAATAATTAGTGTATAATCGCGATTCTCTAGCATAAATTCCGATCTCCGTTCAATAATCCTAATTCCAAGGTATCAAACCTCTGGCTTATCTACATTCACCCAAAAGCCAAAAAGCAGAGGAAAGTTGAACTCTCCCCTGCTTTCTTCTGGTATCTTGTGGCGCTTCAGCGCAAAAGCGCCACAACACACTCTTAAGCAGCAGCTAAAGTATTTGCTAAAGGTTCCCAGCGGAAAGTACGATCGCCACCCATCTCCACCGCCAACTTCAATCGTGGCTCTATCTTCGGTAACATTGTTAAATACTCAATTTCCTGACGAGAAAGCACCTGTCCCTCAATAATCCATACCAAAAGACCCTTAGACTTAGGCGGTAACTGTTCCAATTGAGTAGTTAAAATCGGTGGCACATAGTAAACATAACCCACAGCCGCCCCAGAACCTAAACTTTTCTTACCTAAATGTGGCGGACGTACCCCATGCACTCCAGTTAGATACATACTGAGATCGCCTAAACCCTTAGCCGAAATGTTCAAGCTTGTATAACCAGCCGCCCTGATCCTTCTTTGGTAACGACCCTCAAAACCCCCTTCCAGTGGCACATAGAGTGCTAGCGCCCCAGAACTTTCCAAATCTCGAATCAATTTATTACCAGTTGTAATTAATGCCATAAATTCGCCTTTATCGTCTGTGGCTAACTGCTCGATCGCTTCATGAAGCTTCAAATATAGTAATTTTAATCTTTGATTACCCAATCAAGAAATAGAACTTACTTTTCATTCCCATAGCAAAAGCCACCCAGTCCCCAGTCCCCAGTCCCCAACCCCAAAAAATATCTTTGCCATCATCTAGACAATTCTTAAAATATGGTCTATAGTAAACAATTGTGGTCAAAATTTCAGTAACTTTGCCCTCGCTCAAGAGTGGCAAAAATGTCTGAATAGAGCCAAACGGATAGATGCGCTCGGTCAACTTTGGCAGCCGGAACACCAACAGCTTGAGCCAAAGAGTAACCCAAAGATGGGCGGTACTGTCAAGTAAACCAACAAGCCACATTATTTTATCTGGCTCAAAAAAAGGATACTGAGTAGTTTGCTACTTAAGTCCAAGTGCCAGCAAAAAATGACCAGGCTATTGCTTGGCCTACCAAACAGCTTTAAATAGCAAGTTGACGCTTAATAATCGGACTTCCGGGAAGTAAAAGCTTTGGGAAGTCCAATAATGGTCTGACTGCTGTTTTGCTTAGGTTACAACCATCTAATCTCAAAGACCGAACATCTGGAAACAGTTCAATTACATTCAACTGAAACCAGAAGAGTGTAGTCAGAAAAACGGGTTCTCCAAAAGGGAATCTGGCGAATTGTAGTGCGTAAATTAAGGAGAGACCACGTACTGTGGCGATCGGAATCCTCGGCACCAAATTAGGCATGACCCAAGTGTTTGACTCAGTAGGAAAAGCCATTCCTGTCACCGTAGTTCAAGCAGGCCCATGCCCCGTAACGCAGATAAAGACCAAAGAAACAGACGGTTATACTGCAATCCAAATTGGATTTGGCGAAGCTAGTTCCAAGGCAATCAACAAGCCAGAAAAAGGACACTTAGCTAAATCTAACAGTGCGCCCTTGCGTCATCTGCGCGAGTATCGCTTAGATAATCCCAGTGAATATCAACTGGGTCAAGAAATTAAAGTAGATATATTTGCCCCAGATCAAATAGTGGACGTTGTAGGCACAAGCATTGGTAAAGGCTTTGCCGGATATCAAAAACGCCACAACTTTAAACGGGGCCCAATGGCTCACGGTTCCAAAAACCATAGATTGCCCGGTTCTACGGGTGCTGGGACGACACCAGGAAGAGTCTATCCCGGTAAGCGGATGGCAGGACGTTTAGGCGGAGAGCGAGTCACCATTCGCAAACTAACAGTAGTTAGCATCGATGCCGAACGCAACTTGATCTTAATCAAGGGAGCATTGCCCGGTAAACCAGGTGCTTTGCTCAGTATTACCCCAGAGAAAAAGGTCGGCAAATAGTCGTAGGGGCGGGTTTAGCAGACAATCTGGCGTAACCTACAGACAATCCCTGAACAAAACCCGCCCGTACAGTTGTCATCAGTCATTAATAGCCGAATGACAAATGACGAATAACAAAGGACAAAAAATATGGTTAACTGTGTAGTAAAAAACTGGGAAGGGCAAGAAGTTGGGCAAGCAACTTTAGAATTGAGAGTTGCTAAAGAAGAAAATGCGGCTCACATTGTCCACCGCGCACTGGTACGGCAAATGACCAATGCACGGCAAGGAACTTCTAGCACCAAAACTCGATCGGAAGTTAGAGGTGGCGGTCGCAAACCTTGGCGACAAAAAGGCACCGGACGCGCTAGAGCAGGTTCGATTCGTTCTCCATTGTGGCGTGGTGGTGGTGTAATCTTCGGGCCAAAACCCAGAGATTTCAACGTCAACATGAACCGCAAAGAACGGCGCTTAGCTCTGAGAACAGCTTTAATGAGCCGGGATGCGGATCTGATAGTCATCGAAAGTTTTGCCGAAAAATTACCTCGACCCAAAACCAAAGAGTTAGTAACGGCACTTACCCGTTGGGGTGTAGAACCAGAAGCAAAAGTTTTGTTGATCGTTTCCGAAAAAGACGAAAACCTTTACTTGTCAGCCCGGAATATTGCCAAGTTGAAATTAATTTCAGCTGATTGCTTGAATGTCTACGATTTACTGTGGGCCGATAAATTAGTGACCACACCCCAAGCTTTGGCAAAAATACAGGAGGTCTACAGTGAGTGAGTTTGATCCTCGTTACCTTGCCGATATTGTTTATCGCCCGATCGTAACTGAAAAAGCAACTATTCTCATGGAGCAGAATAAGTACACTTTTGAAGTTGTTCCCAAAGCGACAAAACCAGAAATTAAGGCAGCGATCGAAAATTTGTTTGATGTGAAAGTGACGAGTGTAAACACCCTTTTGCCACCGAGAAAACAACGTCGAGTTGGCAAATTTACTGGGTTTAAAGCTCGATATAAAAAAGCGATCGTCACTATAGATCCCGACGACGTAGAAAAAATTAGACAAACCCTGTTCCCAGAAGTTTAATCCCCCTTACACGAGTTGTAAGGGCGGGTTTAGTAAACAACCTTTGCCACTCATAAACAATTTTTGGGCAAAACCCGCCCCTACTTCTTACACAGAACTGAGGACGCAAAAAAATGGGCACCCGTTCCTTTAGGCCATACACACCCGGTACTCGACAATGTACCATCTCCGACTTCTCCGAAATCACCAAAAGTGAACCAGAGAAATCCCTAACAGTATCCAATCATCGCAAAAAAGGCCGCAACAATCGCGGCGTAATTACCAGCCGTCGTCGTGGTGGGGGACACAAACGCCTCTACCGCATCGTTGACTTTCGCCGGGACAAACATAATATTCCCGCCAAAGTAGCAGCAATAGAATACGACCCCAACCGTAACGCAAGGCTAGCTCTACTGTTCTACAAAGACGGTGAAAAGCGTTACATCATTCATCCCAACGGTTTAGCAGTAGGAACGGAAGTAATCTCCGGCCCAGATGCTCCCTTTGAAATTGGTAACGCACTACCTTTAGGTAACATCCCCTTGGGTACAAACGTTCACAACGTCGAACTAGTAGCAGGTAAAGGCGCTCAAATCGTTCGTGCTGCTGGCGCTACCGCCCAAGTCGTAGCAAAAGAAGGGAACTACGTTACCCTGAAATTACCATCAGGCGAAGTCCGCATGATTCGCCGTGAATGCTATGCCACTATCGGTCAAGTAGGAAACCTCGACGCGAGAAACCTCAGCACCGGAAAAGCAGGTCGTAACCGTTGGAAAGGTCGCCGTCCCAAAGTTCGGGGTAGCGTAATGAACCCCGTAGACCACCCTCATGGCGGTGGAGAAGGACGTGCACCGATCGGAAGAAGTGGGCCAGTTACCCCTTGGGGTAAACCAACCTTGGGTGCAAAAACCCGCAAACCGAAAAAACCCAGTAGCAAATTAATCGTGCGTCGTCGCCGGAAATCGTCTAAACGCGGTCGTGGCGGTCGGAATGCTTAGAATTTTCGATTTTAGATTTTAAATTTTAGATTCAAAAAATCCCAAATCCAAAATCTAAAGTCCTCAACTGCAAAATCCTTTCATCCCAAATCGAACTATGAGTCGATCGTTAAAAAAAGGGCCTTTCGTAGCCGATCACTTGTTGAAAAAAATCGAAGCCTTAAACGAAAAAAAAGAAAAACAAGTCATTAAAACTTGGTCTAGGGCTTCTACCATCCTGCCCCAAATGGTAGGCCATACCATCGCCGTACACAACGGTCGTCAGCACGTACCAGTTTACATTTCTGACCAGATGGTGGGACATAAATTAGGCGAATTTGCGCCAACTCGCACCTTTAAAGGGCATTCCAAAAAAGATGTAAAAGGTCGTCGATAATTTGTTTTGTCATTAGTCATTAGTCATCAGTCATTGGTCACGAGATTAACGAATGACAAATGACAAATGACAAATAACGAATGACAAATGGCAAAGTGGAGAAAAATATGGCTGACAACAATGAAATGAAAGCGATACGTGCTAACGCACGCGCTACCGCGACCGCACGTTACATACGAATGTCACCGTATAAAGTACGTCGCGTTCTCGACCAAATTCGTGGGCGTTCCTATCGGGAGGCTTTAATCATTCTGGAGTTCATGCCCTACAAAGCTTGTGAACCAGTCCTCAAGGTATTGCGTTCCGCCGTCGCCAACGCCGAACATAACGCAGGTTTAGACCCCACAAAACTAATTGTCAGCACCGCCTTTGCTGACGGTGGCCCTAGCCTGAAACGGTTTCGCCCTAGAGCGCAAGGACGTGCTTACCAAATTCGCAAACCAACTTGTCACATTACAGTTGCCGTTGCGGAAGCAGAATAATCACTAGGAGGAAAGATTTTTAGATTTAGATTGCAGATGGCAAAGTTCCAAAATCTAAAATCTAAAATCTAAAATCTAAAATCACTTTGAGGACGTATCAGTGGGACAAAAAATTCATCCAGTTGGTTTTCGTCTAGGTATCACCCAAGAACATCAATCTCGGTGGTTCGCTAGCCCCTCTCGTTACCCGGAGATCTTAGAAGAAGATCACAAAATCCGCGAGTATGTCGAGAAAAAACTCAATCAAGAACAAAAGGCTGGTATTTCCGATGTCAGAATTGAACGGAAAGCCGACCAAATCGATTTAGAAATTCGGACTGCTAGACCTGGTGTAGTAGTAGGACGTGGCGGTACAGGTATTGAAAACCTGAGAACCGGACTTCAAGAAGCACTCGGCAACAATCGTCAAATTCGCGTCAACGTTGTTGAAGTTACCAGAGTTGATGCCGAAGCTAACTTAATCGCCGAGTACATCGCCCAACAACTCGAAAAACGGGTTTCCTTCCGCAGAGTAGTTCGCCAAGCCATTCAACGCGCTCAAAGAGCCGGAATTGAAGGCATTAAAGTCCAAGTCAGCGGTCGCCTCAACGGTGCAGAAATCGCTCGCACTGAATGGACAAGAGAAGGTAGAGTCCCCCTACATACCCTACGGGCAGATATCGATTTCTCTTATCGCACCGCTAAAACGATTTATGGCATTTTGGGCGTGAAGGTCTGGGTTTTCAAAGGTGAAATTATCCCCGGACAAGAACGAGTGGAAGCCGCTCCCCCTCCCGGAGGAAATAACCGCCGTCGCCAACCTAACAAACGTCGCCAGCAGTTTGAAGACCGTTCTAACGAAGGATAAAGAGTATGTTAAGTCCTAAAAGAACAAAATTCCGTAAACAACAACGCGGGCGCATGACAGGCTTGGCACACAGAGGCAGTAACCTGAACTTTGGTGAATTCGGCCTCCAAGCCTTAGAACCATCTTGGATTACCTCTCGGCAAATCGAAGCTAGCCGTCGTGCGATGACTCGCTACATTCGTCGGGGTGGCAAAATCTGGATTCGGATTTTCCCAGATAAACCTGTAACGATGCGTGCCGCAGAAACTCGGATGGGCTCCGGTAAAGGTGCTCCTGAGTTTTGGGTAGCTGTGGTGAAACCGGGAAGAATCATGTTTGAAATTACTGGTGTACCCGAAGAAACTGCCCGTGAAGCTATGCGTTTGGCTGCTAATAAGTTGCCAATTAAAACCAAATTTGTCGTGCGTTCTGAGGAGCAGGTGTAAAGATGCCTCTACCAAAGATTTCGGAAGCCAGAGACTTGACCGACGCTGAATTAGCTAAGCAAATTCTCGAACTTAAACAAGAACTGTTTAAGTTGCGCTTACAAAAAGCAACTCAAAGATTGGAAAAGCCACACCAATTTAAACACGCAAAACATCGTTTGGCGCAATTATTAATGGTGGAAGGCGAACGTCAAAAAGCAGCTGCTCAAGTTGCACCAGAAGCAGAACAGGAGTAGAGAGCAATGGCTGTTAAAGAAAGAGTCGGATTAGTTGTTAGTAACAAGATGGATAAAACGGTGGTGGTGGCGATCGAAAACCGATCGCCTCACCCCAAGTACGGCAAAATCGTGGTGCAAACCAAAAAATATAAAGCCCACGATCAAGAAAATAAGTGTAACGAAGGCGATCGGGTTCGCATCCGGGAAACTCGTCCTCTAAGCCGTACCAAACGCTGGGAAGTTGCCGAAATCCTCACCACCAAATAGTAAGTAATCGGTGACAAAATTATCCATCTAATCTAATCACCAATTACCAAATTCAAGCGAGTAAAACCGTGATTCAACCCCAAACTTACCTCAACGTTGCTGATAATAGCGGTGCCAAAAGATTAATGTGTATCCGGGTTTTAGGTGCCGGAAACAGCCGCTATGGTCATGTGGGTGATGTGATTATCGCCGTCGTTAAAGACGCAATCCCCAACATGGCAGTGAAAAAATCAGATGTAGTTCGCGCAGTTATCGTGCGTACCAAAAAAGCCCAGCGTCGCGAAAGCGGTATGAGCATTCGTTTCGATGATAACGCCGCCGTGATCATCAACGCCGATGGCAACCCCAAAGGCACTCGTGTATTCGGTCCTGTGGCACGGGAACTGCGTGACAAAAACTACACCAAAATAGTTTCCCTCGCCCCGGAGGTGCTGTAATGGCTAAAAGTAAAAAAGCAGAAAAAGTGCGAACTAAAATGCACGTCAAAAAAGGCGATACCGTGCAAGTAATCTCTGGCAAAGATAAAGGTAAAGTCGGAGAAATTACGCAAGCAATCCCTGAAACAAGTCAGGTAGTAGTTCAAGGTGTAAACGTCAGAACTAAGCACGTAAAACCCCAACAAGAAGGTGAATCAGGTCGCATTATTACTTTTGAAGCACCAATTCATAGTTCTAATGTGATGCACTATTCCAGCAAACAAAATGTCGCTAGTCGCATTTGTTATACATTTAATGAAGCTGGTAAAAAAGTGCGGATGCTAAAGAAAACTGGGGAAATTCTTGACAAATAAACCCGATCGGGATTTAAGGATTTACTTGATGAACTGGATTGATGATTTGATTTGTCCAAAATCCCTAAATCTAAAAACTAAAACCTAAAATCTAACATTTCCTGACCAAGCCCAGGAAAGACAGGTAAAACCAATGACACAAAGACTAAAAACCACCTATCAGGAAAAAATTGTTCCCCAACTAAAGGAACAATTCAATTACACGAATATTCATCAGGTACCGAAGATTGTTAAAGTGACCTTGAACCGAGGTTTAGGTGAAGCAGCTACTAATGCTAAAGCTTTGGAATCTTCCCTGACTGAAATTGGTTTAATTGCTGGTCAAAAACCAGTGGTGACTAGAGCGAAAAAGGCGATCGCAGGCTTTAAAATCCGTGAAGGAATGCCAGTGGGAATCATGGTAACTTTACGGGGCGACAGAATGTATGCTTTTCTCGATCGACTCATCAACCTAGCCCTACCCCGGATTAGAGACTTTCGGGGAATCAGCCCAAAAAGCTTCGATGGTCGCGGTAACTACAGTTTAGGCGTAAGAGAACAACTGATATTCCCCGAAATCGAATACGACAAAATCGACCAAATTCGTGGCATGGACATCTCCATTATTACCACAGCCAAAACCGACGAAGAAGGCCGCGCCTTACTCAAGGCTTTTGGGATGCCCTTCCGCGATCAATAAGGAGGAAAAGATGGCGGTAAATGACACTATTGCAGATATGCTGACGCGCATCCGCAATGCAAACTTAGCGCGGCATCAAACAACGATGGTACCCGCAACCAGAATGACTCGCTCAATAGCCAGAGTTTTACAAGAAGAAGGATTTATTAGTGAGTTTAGCGAAGCTGGCGAAGGCGTAAAAAAACATTTAGTAATTTCCTTGAAATATAAAGGAAAAAATCGCCAACCAATCATTACAGCACTCAAAAGAGTTAGTAAACCAGGATTGCGGGTTTACTCCAATCGTAAAGACTTGCCGAGAGTTTTGGGTGGAATTGGGATTGCGATCATTTCTACTTCTAGTGGGATTATGACCGATCGAGAAGCCCGCCGCCAAAATGTAGGTGGAGAAGTGCTTTGCTATGTCTGGTAGTACTCATTCGATTTTTGATTTTTGATTAAAGAACCAAATCATCTAAAAATCTAAAATCCAAAATCGGTTGACAAACCACAAGTGATAAACCACAGAGGAAAGAATTGCCATGTCTCGGATTGGTAAGCGTCCTATTAGCGTACCGGATAAAGTTACAGTAACAATTGACAACCAGAAAGTTGCTGTTAAAGGCCCAAAAGGAGAATTATCTAGAGTTCTCCCCGAAGGAATTAAAGTTCAGCAAGACGGAGGCACCTTAAACGTTATTCGGGAAAACGACTCCCGCGTTCTCCGTCAGTTACACGGGTTATCTCGCACCTTAGTCGCCAACATGGTCGAAGGTGTTTCCCAAGGATTCCAACGCCGCCTAGAAATTCAAGGAGTTGGTTATCGGGCAAGAGTGGATGGTCGCAATCTAATTTTAGTTGTCGGCTACAGCCACGAAGTCAAGATCGAACCACCACCAGGAATTCAAATGGCAGTGGAAGGCAACGTTAACGTCACAGTTAGTGGCATCAGTAAAGAAGAAGTGGGCAATTTAGCCGCGAGAATTCGTGCCGTCCGCCCACCAGAAGTTTATAAAGGCAAAGGCATTCGCTATGCCGGAGAAGTAGTCAGACGCAAAGCTGGTAAAGCTGGTAAGGCAGGGAAGAAATGAAGCTTACTCGCAGACAATCAAAAGAAAATCGCCATCGCCGGATTCGTCGCAAGGTTTTTGGCACATCCGAACGTCCCCGTTTGGCAGTATTTCGTTCCCACGAGCATATCTATGCTCAAGTGATCGACGATACTCAACATCACACCTTGGTTGCTGCTTCTACAGTAGAACCATCCTTGAGACAAAGTTTGGATTCTAAATCTACCTGTGCAGCTTCCACCGAAGTAGGTAAATTAATCGCCCAACGTTCTCTAGAAAAAGGCATTCAAAAAGTAGTCTTTGACCGCGGTGGTAATCTCTATCACGGTCGGATTAAAGCACTGGCTGAAGCAGCCCGGGAAGCCGGATTAGATTTTTAATTGTCATTAGTCATCAGTCATTGGTCATTGGAATTAAGCAAGAGAAATTCCATTATTTAAATTAAATTTCTCAAGATAATGACAAATGACAAATGACAAATGACAAATGACAAATGACAAATAATCAAGGAAAACAATTATGGCGGAGAAAGGTCGCGGTAAAAAAAGTAGCCGCACTAAGGAAAAAGAAACTAACTGGCAAGAACGGGTAATTCAAATCCGTAGAGTCAGCAAAGTAGTTAAAGGCGGGAAAAAACTTAGCTTCCGTGCGATCGTAGTCGTAGGTAACGAACGCGGTCAAGTCGGAGTCGGAGTTGGTAAAGCCAGCGACGTAATCGGCGCAGTCAGAAAAGGCGTAGCCGATGGCAAAAAACACCTCGTCGAAGTTCCTCTAACCAAAGCTAACTCAATTCCTCACCCGATCAACGGCAAAGGCGGCGGAGCTAAAGTGATTATGCGTCCAGCAGCCCCAGGTACAGGGGTAATCGCAGGCGGCGCAGTCCGTACAGTATTGGAATTAGCCGGAGTCCGCAATATTCTAGCCAAACAACTTGGCTCCAATAACCCACTTAATAACGCCAGAGCTACTGTTAACGCCCTGGAAACCCTGAGAACCTTCAACGAAGTTGCTGAAGACCGGGGAATTCCACTAGAAAATATCTTCGGATAGTCTGATGTCGTCGGTCATTAGTCATTGGTAACTATTTCAGTTCTCCAAATGACATAAGACAATTAAGCAATAACATCAGACTAAAGAACTAAGGAAAAAAGACTATGAGACTCAATGACGCTCTGCCTAAAGAAGGCTCAAAAAAACGTCCCCGCCGTCTAGGTCGAGGTATTTCCGCCGGACAAGGTGCTAGCGCAGGTAAAGGGATGCGTGGTCAAAAGGCTCGTTCTGGTGGCAGCACTCGACCCGGATTTGAAGGCGGACAACAACCTCTGTACCGTCGGATACCCAAGTTAAAACACTTTACGGTCATCAATCCTCGCCAGTACACTACCATTAATGTAAGTAAACTGGCATCCCTCCCAGCCAATACCGAAGTAACCCTGGACTCACTCATGTCAGCTGGCATTATTACAGCTAACAATGGGCCCCTGAAACTCTTGGGAGATGGAGAGTTAAGCACACCTTTGCGAGTCAAAGCCGCAGCTTTTACAGCCGGAGCCCGCAGCAAAATTGAAGCCGCAGGTGGCACTTGCGAGGTAGAAGAGAAAACCAGAGGTTAACCGATTTTCGATTGGCGATTGGCGATTGGCGATTTAGGAATCAATTAAACAATCCAAAAATCTAACATCAAAAATCTAAAATCGAAAATACGTCCTACGCGAACGCCAAGAGGTAAACCTGAAATTATGATCAGTCGAGAAAAAGCTCCCACGGCTCAGGAGACATTCGCTCAGATGGCCCAAGCAGCTGGACTGCGCGGTAGGCTGCTTGTCACCGTGGGGCTGTTAATTTTGGTCAGATTGGGCGTTTTCTTACCTGTACCAGGAATCGATCGCCAAGCATTCAGAGCGCAAGTGCAAAACAGTCCTTTAGTTGGCTTGTTGGATTTGTTCTCTGGAGGCGGAATTGTTGCTTTGGGCATTTTTGCCTTGGGGATTCTGCCTTTTATTAATGCTTCGATTATTATGCAGCTACTGACAGCTGCCCTTCCTTCTTTAGAAAATCTCCAGAAAAATGAAGGGGAAGCAGGTCGCCGGAAGATTTCCCAGTGGACACGCTATGTAGCTCTGGTATGGGCTGTAATTCAAAGTATCGGTATTTCTATTTGGGTTAGCCCGTTTGCAGAAGTGGCTAATCCCGGATTTTGGTTTTATGCCAAAACTGTGGTCGCTCTCACCGCTGGCTCGATGTTTGTCATGTGGGTTTCGGAACTGATTACAGAGCGAGGTCTGGGAAATGGAGCTTCTCTGCTGATTTTTCTAAATATTGTCGCAGTTGTACCGAAATCTTTCGCCGCTACTATTGATTTGGCTCAAACGGGCGGAAGAGAAATTGTTGGTAAGGTGATCATTCTCTTGGTTGTATTCTTGGTGATGATCGTCGGCATCGTTTTTGTCCAAGAAGGTAGTCGCCGGATTCCAATTATTTCTGCTCGTCGCCAAGTAGGTCGCAAGTTGTATTTAGAGAAAAGCAGTTACTTGCCTTTGCGTTTGAATCAAGGCGGGGTAATGCCGATTATCTTTGCCTCTGCTGTCCTGTTTTTACCTGCTTCTTTGGCGAATTTTGTCCAAAATGAAACTTTAAATAGAATAGCAGCCACTTATCTGAATCCTGGTAGTCCGGTTTATGTGATTACTTATTTGGTTTTGATTCTTTTCTTTAGCTATTTCTACGCTTCGTTGATTGTCAACCCCGTAGATTTGGCACAAAACCTGAAGAAAATGGGTTCTAGTATTCCCGGTATTCGCCCTGGTAAAGCTACTAGCGAGTATGTAGAAAGAGTTCTTAATCGCTTGACTTTCTTGGGGGCGGTTTTCTTGGGTGTTGTGGCGATCGTACCTACAGCAGTGGAAAGTGCTACTGTGGGAACTTTCCGGGGATTGGGGGCAACCTCTTTGTTGATTCTGGTTGGGGTGGCGATCGATACGTCAAAACAAATCCAGACTTATGTAATTTCTCAGCGATATGAAGGAATGGTGAAAGAGTAGTGACAGTGACGCGATTGATTTTTCTGGGACCCCCAGGCGCAGGAAAGGGAACTCAAGCTCAAAAGGTAGCTGAGATATGTGGCATTCCTCATATTTCCACTGGGGAAATTTTACGCAATGAAGTGGCTCAAAGTACTCCTTTGGGCATCCAAGCTAAGTCGTATCAGGAAAAGGGCGAACTGGTTCCAGATGGACTGATTTTGGATATGGTTAGCCACAGGCTGTCTGAGTCGGATGCTCAGCCAGGTTGGATTTTAGATGGTTTTCCGCGAAATGTGACTCAAGCTAAGTTTCTTGATGAACTGTTGGAGAAATTAGCCCAAAAGTGCGATCGGGTGATTAACCTAGAAGTCCCAGATGAAATTATCGTCGATCGGCTGTTAAAACGCGGTAGGCCAGATGACATTGAAGAAGTAATTCGTCGTCGTTTGGAAGTTTATCGCGAACAAACAGCACCTTTGATTGATTACTATAGTCAGCGTCAGCTACTCGTTTCCGTTCAAGGCAATCAGTCGATGGCAGAAGTTACCTCAGATTTGGAAAAATCTGTCAATTTGAACTGCTAACAGCCATGATTTTTTCCTGATAAATTGAATGGGTTCTCAACCAACCCATTCAAAATACTCCCGAATGCCCAGGAGTGGCTTGACCAGGAAAATTGATAAGTTATGTTAAAATGTGCTAGGCTTCTGGCTCTATCGCTGGGAAAAATCATCTGGCAACAGATTCAATCATTATAAATTGTCGAGTTGAGGAAAAAAACAATTGTCTAAACAAGACTTAATTGAAATGGAAGGAACCGTAACCGAATCATTGCCTAATGCTATGTTCAGAGTAGACCTGGATAATGGGTTTAATGTTTTGGCTCATATCTCCGGGAAGATTCGCCGGAATTACATCAAAATATTACCAGGCGATCGCGTCAAAGTAGAGCTAACTCCCTACGACTTAACCAAAGGTCGGATTACATATCGCTTACGGAAAAAGTAAGAATAGATTGATTTAGCTTTTGATTAGCAATTAGTTAACTCTAATTAGACGTTAATTGACTGACAAATAAAATAGGAAATGATATAATATTTAGTTTGTAGTCCAGCCCAAAAAAGGCATGAAAGTTCGAGCATCAGTTCGCAAAATCTGTGAAAAATGCCGCGTTATCCGTAGACGCGGTAGAGTTATGGTGATCTGCTCCAACCCGAAGCACAAACAACGCCAAGGTTAATCAACGCAGACTCGATTTACTTAAGAACATTTTAGTTCTGGAAACCATTTGTAGCAACCATCAAAGATAGGGGGAAGCAAGCGTGGCAAGGATTGCCGGGGTAGACCTTCCGCGGGACAAGCGCGTAGAAATCGGTCTGACCTACATCTATGGAATCGGATTAACCCGGTCTAAAGAAATTCTCGCTGAGACCAAAATTAATCCCGACACTCGTGTAAAAGACCTTACAGATGCTGATGTCGCAGCACTGCGAGCCACAGTAGAAAGTAACTACCAAGTAGAAGGAGATCTCAGGCGCTGGGAAGCAATGAATATCAAGCGCCTGATTGATATTGCTAGTTATCGCGGTCGTCGTCATCGCAGCGGCTTACCTGTACGGGGACAAAGAACTCGTACCAACGCTCGGACTCGTCGCGGTAGACGTTTAACTGTGGCTGGTAAGAAGAAAGCACCAGCTAAGAAGTAAGACTTTGGGTAGTAACCCGATACAGAATCCCAGAATATTACAACCAACAAGTTAAGTTAAAACCCAGCGATAGAGCAATATGGCGCGACAAACAACCAGAAAACCAGGTGCGAAAAAGCAAAAGCGCAACGTACCCAATGGTGTGGCTTACATTCAGTCAACTTTTAACAATACGATCGTCACCATTAGCGATCAAAATGGTGATGTGATCTCCTGGGCCTCAGCAGGCTCCAGCGGATTTAAGGGAGCGAAAAAAGGAACTCCCTTTGCGGCGCAGACAGCTGCCGAAGGTGCGGCTAGAAGAGCGATCGATCAAGGAATGCGACAAATTGAAGTTATGGTCAGCGGCCCCGGTGCAGGTCGGGAAACCGCAATCAGAGCAATTCAAGGCGCTGGATTAGAAATTACCCTGATTCGCGATATTACTCCCATTCCTCACAACGGCTGTCGCCCACCCAAACGTCGTCGCGTGTAAACAAAAACGACTGTTTGACAACATTACCTTCTCGCCTGTGAGCAGAGGAATGGGGTGTTCTCACCAAAAATACAAGCGTGAGTATCTGGGGGTAAGCATCTGGACATTCAGCAGAAAAAGTAATTAGGGGAGGCAGCAATAGCAGCCTTCCAAAGGATCTAGGAAGAACGGGGGAGACGAAGTGGCGCAGTTTCACATTGAATGTGTCGAGTCTAACATTGAGAAAAATCGGGGTCAATACAGCAAATTTGTCCTAGAGCCACTGGAAAGAGGTCAAGGAACCACTGTAGGCAACGCATTAAGGCGAGTGTTACTGTCCAATTTACCTGGAACAGCAGTCACCGCCGTCCGGATCGCCGGAGTTAATCACGAGTTTGCCACAATTCCAGGAGTCCGGGAAGACGTGCTGGAGATTCTTTTAAATATGAAAGAAATAGTCTTCAAAAGTCATATCCCAGGCCCACAAATTGGTCGTCTAGTGGCAACAGGTCCGGGAACAGTGATTGCCTCACAATTTGACTTACCTTCCGAAGTGGAAGTAGTAGACCCCAGTCAATATGTCGCAACACTGGCACCTGGGGCAAAATTAGAAATCGAATTTCGGATGGAAACCGGAAAAGGTTATCGTTCGGTAGAACGGGGCCATGATGAGTCCGCTGCTTTGGATTTTCTCCAAATCGACGCAGTATTTATGCCAGTTCGCAAGGTAAACTACAGCGTTGAAGAAGTGCGTGCTGACGGTTCTCAAGAAAAAGACCGTCTGCTGATGGAAATTTGGACTAATGGGAGCATTAGTCCGCAAGAGGCACTTTCGCAAGCGGCAAATCTGTTAGTGGATTTGTTCCAACCTCTAACTGATATTAGTACTCATGCGATCGGACCTGAACCATCAGATGAGCAAGATCCGACTAGCCAAATCCCGATCGAAGAATTACATCTCTCAGTTCGGGCCTATAACTGTTTGAAACGGGCACAAATTAATTCCGTCGCCGACTTACTGGATTATACCCAGGAAGATTTACTGGAAATCAAAAACTTTGGTCAAAAATCAGCCGAAGAAGTGATCGAAGCTTTACAAAAACGCTTAGGAATCACTTTACCTAAAGAAAAGTCTGCCAAACCCAACGCTTAACCAAATAGTTTTCAGGGATGAGTGATGAGTTTTAAGTTACTAACTTAACTCAAAATTCAAAACCCAACACTGTTTTGGTGATGCTGAGTTCAAGATACATAAGGAAATGTTATGCGTCACGGTCGTCGTATCCCTCAACTAAGTAAGCCAGCTGACCAGCGAAAGGCTCTGTTAAGAGCTTTGACAACCCAACTGTTACGTTATGGTCGGATTGAAACTACCGTTACTAGAGCTAAAGCAGTTCGTTCGGAAGCCGATCGAATTATCACCTTAGCTAAAGATGGCTCCTTGTCTGCCCGTCGTCAAGCAATGGGCTATCTTTACGATAAACAACTAGTTCACGCCTTGTTTGAACAAGTGGGCGAACGTTACAGCAATCGTCAAGGCGGTTATACTCGCATTCTGCGAACTGTAAACCGTCGTGGCGATAACGCAGAAATGGCAATTATTGAGCTAGTGTAAAGCCGATTTGAGATTTTAGATTTACTATGACCAATCCCGAATCGGCAAGCGAAAATCTAAAATCATCACGGCGAGTTGCCTTGGTGATTCAATACCTGGGCACTCATTTTCACGGTTGGCAAAGGCAAGTCGGACAACGCACGGTACAAGAAGAAATCGAAAAAGTATTAGCTGCGATCGAAAATCGACCAGTTACCCTTTACGGTGCCGGAAGAACCGATGCAGGTGTCCACGCAGCCGCTCAAGTAGCTCACTTTGAAACTACAGGCTCGATTCCTCCTGAAAAATGGGCAACGGTTCTCAATACTCAACTGCCTAAAGATATTTTAGTACTGGCTTCAGCCCAGGTAGATTCTAGATGGCACGCCCGCTTTTCAGCTAGTTGGCGACGTTATCGGTACACCATATATACAGACCGCCAACCAAACTTGTTTGTGCGACCCTTTGCTTGGCATTATTATTATGCGCCACTAGACATCGCCCAAATGCAAGCCGCCCTCGATCCGATGCTTGGTAAGCATGATTTTACAGCTTTCCATCGTTCTAACTCCGGTCGCGCTCACTCTTGGGTAGAAGTTCAATCAGCAAAATGCGATCGCACAGGCTGGCGCGATCTCAGGGATCGCGAAGGCCCATTCATCCATATAGAAATTCAGGCTAATGGCTTTTTGTATGGCATGGTGCGGCTACTGGTGGGATTGTTGGTGCAGGTGGGTAAAGGCGAGACTTCGCCAGAAGAATTTACTCAACTTTGGGTCAACCAACGTCGTGACAAAGTAAAATACGCAGCGCCACCTCATGGACTGTGTTTGCTGCGCGTTGGCTATCCCGAATTTCCCTTTCCTCCAGAAGTCTGGTTTGATAACCAACCTAAATTTACATTCTGGCAACCAACATCTCCGTAATCTAAAAGGTCAATCTTGGTCATAAATAAACAGATGAACAAAACCTACTTACCTCCACAAAATGCCGATCGTCCGTGGTATGTAATCGATGCCGCAGACCAACGTTTGGGACGGCTAGCCTCGGAAATAGCCGTAATTCTTAGAGGCAAAAATCTTCCACAATATACACCACACTTGGATACAGGTGGCTTTGTAGTTGTGGTGAACGCCGAAAAAGTCCAAGTTACAGGCAAAAAACGGTTTCAGAAAACTTACCATCGCCACTCTGGTAGACCCGGTGGTTTAAAGACTGAAACTTTTACTCAATTACAACAACGTATCCCCGAAAGAATCATTGAACAAGCTGTGAAGGGAATGTTGCCGAAAAACTCTTTAGGTAGAAGCTTATTTACCAAGTTAAAAGTTTACCCAGGCCCCGATCATCCCCACCAAGCTCAAAAACCCCAAGAAGTAAAAATTAATACTATTCCCGGAGGAGAACGCTAATGCAGGCAGTAGAACAAAGCGATCGCATCGTTAACAACGATCGCGTTATGTACTGGGGAACAGGTCGGCGGAAATCTGCGATCGCTAGAGTCCGTCTCGTACCCGGAAGCGGTCAAATGACCATCAACGGTAAACCAGGAGACTTGTATCTTCAATTCAACCCAGCTTTCCTCATAGTCGCCAAAGCACCCCTAGAAACCTTGGGACTGGAAAACGACTACGATATCATCGTCAAAGCAGAAGGCGGCGGAGTCGCAGGACAAGCTGATGCCATCCGTTTAGGCGTAGCTAGAGCCCTGTGTCAACTAGACCCAGAAAACCGGAAACCCTTAAAAACTGAAGGCTATCTCACCCGCGATCCCAGAGCGAAAGAACGGAAGAAATACGGCTTACACAAAGCTCGCAAAGCACCTCAGTACTCCAAACGTTAGAATAGTAGAGTTATTCGTCATTTGTCGTTTGTAAACAACTAATGACCAATGGCAAATGACAAATAACAAAAACCCTGTGAAAAAACCCTGTGAACACAAGACCTTGAGGAAAAAGCAAAATGGCTAAACCTGATATTCACCCCACTTGGTATCCTGAAGCTAAAGTTTACTGTAACGGTCAAGTAGTTATGACCGTAGGTTCCACCAAACCAGAACTTCATGTTGATGTTTGGTCAGGAAACCATCCATACTACACTGGTACACAAAAGATTATCGACACTGAAGGAAGAGTTGAACGCTTCCTGCGGAAATATGGAATGTTGGAAGGCGAGCAAGGACAAGCGCAACCACAAAGAGGTGGTACAAAGAAAAAGTAGCAGGATAGTCATATTGTCGGTAGTCCGTTGTTTGTAGCCTTCTCTACTAACAACCTACCTTTAATCTTTTAATTAACTAACAACTGACAACAACTGGCAACTGACTATGGCTGAAACATACCTGCTCGATAAACTTAACTCGGTTGAACAAACCTTCAACGAACTAAACCGACGACTGGCAGATCCCGATGTCGCCAGCGATCCCAGAGAATATCAAAAAGTCGCTAAAGCCCGTTCTTCTTTGGAAGAAGTGGTTAACACATATCAGATTTGGAAAACTGCTCAAGAAGAGTTAGTCGGTGCCAAACAAGTTCTTAAAGAAGCTAACGGCGATGCAGAATTACAAGAAATCGCCGCTTTGGAAGTAGCAGAATTAGAAGAGAAAATTGAAGAATTAGAAACTAGGCTAACAATCCTACTTCTTCCCCGCGATCCTAATGATGACAAAAACATCATGTTGGAAATTCGGGCGGGAACTGGTGGCGATGAAGCTAGTATTTGGGCTGGTGATTTATTGCGGATGTATTCGCGCTACGCTGAAAGCCAAGGCTGGCGAGTCAAAATGCTCAGCGAGTCTTTGGCGGAAATGGGTGGTTTTAAAGAAGCCATTTTGGAAATTCAAGGCGAACAAGTTTACAGTAAGCTGAAATTTGAAGCGGGAGTTCACCGAGTCCAAAGAGTACCTGTGACGGAAGCGGGTGGGAGAGTTCATACTTCTACGGCTACGGTGGCAGTAATGCCGGAAGTGGATGATGTGGAAGTGGAAATCGATCCCAAGGATATTGAACTTTCGACAGCTAGATCTGGTGGCGCTGGTGGACAAAACGTAAACAAGGTGGAAACTGCTGTTGATTTGTTCCACAAACCTACAGGAATTCGGATTTTTTGTACTCAAGAACGCAGCCAGCTGCAAAATAAAGAACGGGCGATGCAAATTTTGCGGGCGCGACTTTATGAAATGAAGTTGCAGGAACAACAGCAAGAAGAGCGATCGATGCGTCTAAAACAAGTCGGTACTGGTTCTCGTTCCGAAAAAATTCGCACCTACAATTACAAAGATAATCGAGTCACAGATCATCGCCTGAACCAAAACTTTTCTCTAAACAGTTTTCTTGAAGGTGATATCGAAGACACAATTCAAGCTTGCATTTCTCAAGATCAGCAGCAACGTTTAGCAGAATTAACTGCTGCGAGTTCATAAGGAAATTAAAATAAAAATGAATGCGGAAGGGTTTTTGATTAACTCTTCCGCATTCGCATTAGTAAAATTTTTATTTGAGATTTTCTATGCTTAATAAAATCACTCATAAACAAGTAAAGTTGCAACACCCTTGAAATTGAAATGGTTTTGAACTTCGGACGGTAACTCTTTGAGTCGAATTTTCCGAAAACCAAGACGAGCGTAAAATCCTACAACACGAACAGCACTATTAACATAAACTGGCTTGGGAGCTTGCTCGATCATGGTTTTGACTAATCTCGCTCCAATCCCTTTTCTTGCCCATTTTGGGTAAACTTGAAGCACCTCTATTACTGAGTAATTATTGTATGGATGTAGTGCTCCATAAGCAATAAACCTTCCTTGCTGTTCAACAACCCAGCAAAACCGAAGCCAATCTTCGCGACGAGTCAGAGCAAACCTAATACAAATTCCCAGAATAATTAACCAAATAAGCCCTATCCATAACCAATTAACTGATAAACTACTAACCATTATAATTGTCACAACATACAACCCAATACTAGGGATGATAGCGAGAACAATACCATGCCTAATCTTGCAAAGGGTGAGCATTAGCTTAATTGGCAAAATGGACAATATATATTCAGGATTACGGGGTATTAGGTAGAGAGATAAGCGATCGCGATCGGTAAACCGTAATCGCCGAATCCTAAAGCCTTCGGGTAATTCAGAAGGAATATAAACCATTCTCTTAGTTAATCTATAATTTGTTTTTCCTCATATTAAAGCTATTTCCCTAACCATTTAACCTACTAAGTACGCATGAACTGAATTGTGTGAGGATACGAGCAAAAAAAGTATTATGTGGGAGAACAAATAACTTGACGCATTTTTCGCATATTAGCTGGTAAATCTAAGAGCATTGCTTGTTGAATAAAAAGTGAAGGTACAGGAATAGTAGGGGTTGCTTGTACGGCATAAGTAAGCAAAGTCCCATTACTCCAATCTTGAAGTTTTAAATCAGCAGTAAAGTCATTAAAACTGCCTTTTTCCATACGGAATTGAATTTGCTGCTGTACAACTTCAATAACCTTTAGGTAGATTTCCACCTCAGCAGAAAACATTAAGAAAGCTTTTCTGGCAATTTGATAGAGACGCTTGCTTTTACCAGAGAGACTATCTCCTCTATTGATCACTTCGCTACGGATTAAATCTGGGAAGTAGTGTACCCAGCGGGGATAATCAGTTAATTGTTGCCAAGCGTGCGATCGCTGACAAGGCAAATACATCGAAGCTGTACAAGCACCACCCCAAGCTGAGTGATTTCTTGTTTCTAACAAAACTTCCCCAGAGAGTAATGCCTTCTGTTGCTGTTGATTCCACACCACGTTTTTTGCTCTCACAATAGATTCAGATATACAAAGTGTAGTCATTATCGCTTAATCAACTTACTAATAGGGAATACAGTCCAGGGTGAGAAGTTCCCCAAAAATTTCGGTGTTCTTCCCTGCCTATTTATTAAAGTACCCATATCAGTTGAAGAAACTGCAAAGTTCCCATAAAGTTTTGCCAAATTTTTTGCTTTTCAGGGAAACCGATGGGCAAATTACGCAATTTATCGCCAAATTCGGTCATTTAAACCCAAATATCTCTCTGGAAAAATTTGGGTAAAATAAAGAATCTTTTCTATGTATTTTCCGTGACTTTTAAGGCTAGCAAGCAAACCAAAGCATAAGCCCAGGTGTGAAATTGCCGTGCCATAATTAAAGACGAATTTGGGAAAAAAGATTGTGGCTAGAACACCTAATTCTGGGAATTGGAGATTTATCTCGATTTTTAGCTTAATTCTCGGCATTACCTTAGTTGTTTGGGTACTTCGAGGTCTGGCTATCCTAAGTTTTCTTCCAGGCGGCATAATTTGGGTATTAATACTGCTTTGTCTAATTGCAGGCATCCTCAGCTATTTGCAAGAAACTGTTTGGTAAAACCTCGTGAGGAGATAGCAAAATGGAAAAATATATTTGTACAGTCTGCGGTTATATCTACGATCCAGAACTAGGCGATCCAGATAGTGATATTTCACCAGGTACAGCCTTTGAAGATATTCCTGAAGATTGGATTTGCCCTGTTTGTGGGGCAACAAAAGAAGATTTTGAACCCTACGACGAGTAGTTAATTAACTTGAGTATCAAACGAATAAAAATTGTAGTTATCGGTGGTGGAGCGGCAGGATTTTTCGGTGCTATTACCTGCGCCCAAAGCCACCCAGATTCAGAAATTACCATTTTAGAAGCGAGTCATGAACCCTTAACCAAAGTGCGGATTTCCGGTGGGGGAAGATGTAACGTGACTCATGCTTGCTTTGAACCTGCGGAGTTAGTGCAGCATTATCCTAGAGGTGGGAAAGCTTTGCGGGGGGCTTTTAGTCGCTTTCAGCCAAGGGATATGGTAGCTTGGTTGGCGGCGCAGGGCGTGGAATTGAAAACAGAGTCCGATGGGAGGATGTTCCCGGTAACAGATGATTCAGAGACGATCGTCAACTGCCTACTCAAAACGGCGAAAAACTTAGGAATAGAACTGCGAACAAAAGTTTTAGTATCTTCAGTGCAGCAAATTTCACAAGAACCAAGCAAATTTGAAGTGCGATTAAAAAATGGGGAAGTGGTGATTTGCGATCGCCTTCTCCTAGCTTCCGGTAGCAACCCCACAGGATATCAAATCGCCCAAACATTAGGTCATCAAATCGTCACACCAGTACCATCTTTATTTACCTTTAATATTCCCGACTCCCGATTAAGAGAATTAGCCGGAGTTAGTGTCGAAAAAGTTAAATTGCGCTTACAAATAGCCGGAAAAACTCACTTTGAACAAACAGGGGCAATCTTAATTACTCATTGGGGTTTAAGTGGCCCAGCAATTTTAAAACTTTCCGCTTGGGGGGCGAGAATTTTACAGGAAAACCACTACCAAGCAACTTTAATCATTAATTGGGTTCCTGATTCTAACCCCGAATTTTTGCGGAAACAATTGTTAGCAGTTAGATCTCAATTACCACAACGGCAAATTTCTTCCACTTGTCCACTTCTCCTTCCCAGACGCTTGTGGGAATATTTAATTGCCCGTGTGGACATTTCCGGTGAAGACCGCTGGGCAGGACTTTCTAACAAAATGCTGAATCAATTAATACAGGAAATTACTCAAGGTGAATACCAGATTAAGGGCAAAGGAGTTTTTAAAGAAGAATTTGTTACCTGTGGTGGCGTGAACTTGAAAGAAGTCAATTTTAAGACGATGGCAAGTAAGTACTCTCCGGGGCTTTACTTTGCCGGGGAAATTCTAGATATTGATGGTGTAACTGGTGGATTTAATTTTCAGAGTGCATGGACAACCGCTTGGTTAGCTGGTCAGGCAATGGGAAACTAGGAATTATTGCTTCTCGCCTCTCCTCTTTCTCTGGGTTCTCTGCACCATCAGCGGTTCAATTGACATTTAAAAATTATGAAATTCAGCGAAATTGTCCAAAAATTAGATGTCCCTTCCCATAGCTCGATCTTAAATACTGACCTCGATCCAGAAATTACTGGACTTGCCCCTATTGATAATGCACCTACAGGTACTTTGAGTTATATAGAGGGGGGAAAGTTTGCGGCGATGTTACACAAAACTACCGCTAGCGCCTTGATTTTGCCCCCAGATGAAAAATTACAAGAACAAGCAGTAGAAAGAGGAATTGCTTGGATAGCTGATACTGAACCGAGATTATTATTTGCCAAAGCGATCGCCTTATTTTATAAACCTTTTCGCCCCGATGTCGGGATTCATCCTTCAGCGGTAATTCATCCCTCAGTACAGATTGGTAGAGATATTTATGTTGGCCCAAATGTGGTCATACAAGCCGGGGTAAAAATTGGTAATGAAGTTTGTATTCATCCTAATGTAGTGATTTATCCCAAGGTGGAAATAGGCGATCGTACCACTCTCCACGCCAACTGTACCATTCATGAACGTAGTAGAATTGGCGCAAATTGTGTAATTCATAGTGGCGCAGTAATTGGTGCCGAAGGGTTCGGTTTTGTCCCCACCAGTTCTGGTTGGTTCAAAATGGAACAATCTGGTTGTACGGTATTAGAAGATGGCGTAGAAGTTGGTTGTAATAGTACGATCGATCGTCCCGCTGTCGGAGAAACTCGCATTGCCCAAAACACCAAAATTGACAACTTAGTACAAATTGGTCATGGTTGCCAAGTCGGTTCAAATTGCGCTTTAGCATCACAAGTTGGATTAGCTGGAGGAGTAAAAGTCGGCAACAATGTCTTATTAGCTGGACAAGTAGGAATTGCCAATCAAGCAGAAATTGGCGATGGGGCGATCGCCACAGCCAAATCAGGCATTCATAACAATATAGAACCCGGGGCAATTGTTTCCGGCGTTCCTGCTGTTTCTCACAAACTTTTTCTCAAAGCTTCTGCTATCTACAACCGCCTACCAGAAATGTATCAACTCTTTAAACAAATCCAACGTCATAGTACTAACAAATAACTCCCATTATCGGAAATAGGTACTAACTTTGTAGGGTTTCCCGACCTAACAATTTCTCAAACTTGAGCCACTATATACTTGTAGGCTAAAAATGCCAAAAATAGCTATCAAAAATTGAGCCTAGCTCTTTAACCTGACTTTAAACAAGATTTAACTCAATTTTCGCTAAAGTTGGCAAAAGGAGTGTTAACTATGAGACTAGTACGTTGGCAACCATTTTCCGAAATGGAATCCCTGCGTCGTCAAATGGATCGGATGTTTGACGAACTTCTAGAAATTAATCCCCAACCTGGAAATACCAATTGGGCACCAGCAATAGAACTCAAAGATGATGAAAATCAGCTAATCTTACGAGCCGAAATTCCTGGTGTAGAAGCCAAAGATTTAAACATTGAAGTTACCAGAGAAACAGTATCTATTGCTGGTGAACATCATTTTGAAAAACGGACAGAGGACAAGGGTATTTATCATTCTGAACTCCGTTATGGTAAGTTTCAACGCTCAGTACAACTGCCAGTTCCCGTAGAAAATGAACAAGTCAAAGCTGAGTTTAAGAATGGTATTTTGACTCTAGTTCTGCCCAAAGCTGAAGAACTACGTCGCAAGGTTTTTAAAGTGAATCTTACCGATGAAACACCACAAATTCCCGGTTCATAGTTTCAGGTAATGAAACACTAAAACTGACTTCATAACTTGACAAATAAACCCTGAGTATGTGACAGAAATAGTCGCAATTACTCAGGGTTACTTTATAGTTTTTCCGTTGTCAAGACTTTACTCCTTCTCTCTCGGAATGTACGACTGAAGTCGCTACTACGAACTTAATTTTTTACCAACCTAACTTTTCCAATATAGGACGAGTAGAAACAATATGCCTATCTAAACCTAATTGTTTCGGTTCCACACCCACAGCTAAAGCAACCAACTGCGGCAAATGTAGCACTGGCAAACCTAACTTTTCTCCAATTACCTTTTCCACTTCTGGTTGACGAGAATCTAAATTTAAGTGACACAAAGGACAAGGAGTTACTAAACAATCAGCACCAGCTGCAATGGCATCTTTAACTTGTCTTCCTGCCATTTCAAAAGATTGAGTAGTAGCATAACTAGAAAGAGGCCAACCACAACACTGAGTCCTACCCCGGTAATAAACCGGAGTTGCTCCTAAAGCCCGAAATACATTTTCCATTGATTCTGGTTGGTGAGGATCGTCAAAAGGAATAGACTTTTGCGCCCGGAGCAGGTAGCATCCATAAAAAGCCGCACACTTAAGATTGCTGAGTTTGAGAACAACCCGCCTTTGCAGTTCCTCCAAACCAAAATCTCCCACTAATGCCCAAAGGAGATGTTTAACGGTAGTATTACCTTGATAAGGTGAACAACCTTCTTTTTGCAAAAGGCCGTTAATTTCTTCTAGATAAGCTGGGTTAGTTTGCTGAGCTTCCTTTAATCGCTCATCCACATGACCAATTACACCTTGGCAAGTGCTGCAATGGGTGAGTAAAGGTAAGTTTAACTCCTCTGCTAAAGTAATGTTTCGGGCATTGACAGTATCTTCCAACAAGCGAGATTCTTCTTTAAAAGTACCGGAACCACAGCAAGAGGCTTTTTTTAGCTCAACTAATTCAATCCCTAAAGCTTGAGCAAGAGCCGCGGTTGATTGGTATAATTCCCGGCAAGCACCTTGGGCAACACAACCGGGGAAGTAAGCATATCTAAGAGTCATTTGTCAAGTGTTATTGGTGAAGTAATTAAGAACCGGATCGTGGTTCCTATTCTTAATGATGGCGTGTTTAACGGTTGTAGAAAGTTACAGGAGTTTACTAAACAGGAAAACTCTCGGAACGATCTCAAATTTTCGATGTCTGGGCCTTACCCATATCAGCCTCAACCAAGATCGGATTGACCAAGCCCGGAATTAAATTTTGGGTGTCATTCAGAAAATTGGCTAATTGACATGATAGAGGGATCACCATATCAGATAAGATTAAAAAATGCTTAGGACAATCTTGTTTTGGAGAGGCAGTTCTAGCAACCGCGATAAGGAAGAGCTATGAGCGAAACGGAAATTTTCAACAAAGTAAAAGAAATTGTGGCAGATCAATTAAGCGTTGATCCTAACGATGTCAAGCCAGAAGCCAACTTTGCCAACGATCTAGGAGCAGATTCCCTGGATACAGTGGAATTAGTTATGGCTTTAGAAGAAGAGTTTGATATTGAAATTCCCGACGAAGCCGCAGAAAAGATTCTGACAGTGCAAGAAGCGGTGGACTACATCAACGAAAAAGTTGCAGCATCGGCATAAAAACCTTTTGTAGAGGCTTTTTGAGGGAGAAAAGCAAACTAAGCTTTCTCAATACTCTGAGAATCTCACATATCTCCGTTGTTTATTTTGTTCTGCGTTCTGGGTAGGAAACCCAAGTTAATAGATGAATCATGACAGATTTTGAGCGAAAGCGCGTTGTTGTTACTGGCCTGGGAGCGATTACACCGATCGGCAATACCTTAAAAGAGTATTGGGAAGGGTTGTTAAGCGGACGCAACGGCATAGAATTAATCACTTTGTTCGATGCGTCGAAGCATGATTGCCGGATCGCTGGCGAGGTAAAAGGATTTGACCCCCACGAATATCTAGATCGCAAAGATGCTAAACGTATGGATCGGTTTGCTCAGTTTGCCGTTGCAGCTAGCAAACAGGCTTTAGCGGACGCGCAGTTTGTCATCAACGAACTGAACGCAGAACAGGTGGGGGCAATCATCGGGACAGGTATTGGTGGTCTGAAAGTATTGGAGGATCAGCAAACCATCCTTTTAAATCGGGGTCCAGATCGCTGTAGCCCGTTTATGATTCCGATGATGATTGCTAACATGGCTGCGGGGTTAACGGCAATTCATACAGGGGCAAAAGGGCCAAACTCTTGCTCTGTAACTGCTTGTGCGGCTGGTTCTAATTCGATCGGCGATGCGTTCCGCTTAATTCAAAGTGGTTATGCTCAAGCAATGATTTGTGGTGGGACAGAAGCAGCTGTAACGCCGTTGTCATTTGCTGGATTCGCCTCAGCCAGAGCGTTATCGACCAGAAATGACGATCCGGCTCATGCTTCCCGTCCGTTCGATCGCGATCGGGACGGCTTTGTAATGGGCGAAGGTACAGGCATCCTGATCCTAGAAGAACTAGAACACGCCCTCAGCCGGGGAGCAAAAATTTATGCCGAAATTGTGGGCTATGGCATGACTTGTGATGCCTATCATATAACTTCTCCAGTACCTGGAGGAGAAGGAGCCGCCAGAGCCATCCAGTTATGTTTAAAAGATGCTGGTTTGACTCCGGCGCAAATTAGCTACATTAACGCTCACGGCACTAGTACACCCGCTAATGACTCCACTGAAACCAAAGCAATTAAAACCGCTTTGGGTGAAAGTGCTTACAAAGTGGCGGTTAGTTCCACTAAATCGATGACAGGTCATTTGTTGGGCGGTTCTGGTGGTATTGAAGCAGTAGCAGCGGTAATGGCAGTAGCTAACGATCGAGTTCCACCCACAATCAATTTAGAAAACCCCGATCCAGAATGCGATTTAGATTATGTTCCAAATCAAAGTCGCGCTCAAACAGTGGAAGTTGCCCTCTCCAATTCCTTTGGGTTTGGGGGTCATAACGTCACATTAGCCTTTAAAAAGTACGTTGCTTCCTAGTGGTGGGTTTGGTTATTGATTTTTGGTGGCGATCGAAAATTTCGCTCCGCAACCCGCCCCTACAAAGTAAAAAGTGAAAAGTGAAAAGTGAAAAGTAACAGCTATTCTTTTACCTTTTGCCTTTTAACTTTTAACTTTCTCAGTGGTAATTGGTAAGGTAAAGGGAGATAAACCAACTCCAATTACCAAATCAAAGGTAATTGCAAAGAACAGTACCGGAGGACATCCGGGAACTGAGGACAAAATCCTGAATGACTGGGGACAGAACCGCCTCTGGCTAACTGTTGCGAGAGCTCCAGGTAGTTAAGCGGACTGAATGAACCAGTAATTCCTCTGGGCGACCTGGGAAAAATCTCCTGCTACATCACTTGCGATTAGCGGTGAGAGAATGTCAATAGGCAAAAATACTTGCCCATCGCTCCGGTAAATGGGATGATGGGTGATAATGTTTTGGAGCGATCCAGAGCGCCAAAATTTTAGCTCACCTACCAAGTTTCCGACTGTCGTTAAGAAGAAAAGATTATGGCTGTTGCAACTCAATCCCTTGAGGAACTTTGTATTAACTCTATCCGCTTTCTCGCAATAGATGCGGTACAAAAAGCAAATTCTGGACATCCAGGATTGCCAATGGGCGCTGCGCCAATGGCATTTGTGCTCTGGGATCGCTTTATGCGGTATAACCCAAAAAATCCGAATTGGTTCAACCGCGATCGCTTTATCCTCTCCGCAGGTCACGGCTCGATGTTGCAGTACGCCCTGCTTTACCTGATGGGTTACGATAGCGTTTCCATCGAGGATATCAAGCAATTTCGCCAGTGGCACTCCAAAACCCCAGGACACCCAGAAAACTTCGTTACGCCTGGGGTAGAAGTCACTACAGGCCCCCTCGGACAAGGAATTGCCAATGGGGTTGGGTTAGCAATGGCTGAAGCCCACCTGGCTGCAAAATTCAACAAACCCGATGCCAAAATTGTTGACCACTATACTTATGTAATTCTTGGTGATGGTTGCAACATGGAAGGGGTTTCTGGCGAAGCTTGTTCTTTAGCCGGACACCTGGGATTAGGTAAACTGATCGCTCTGTACGACGATAACCACATCTCGATCGATGGTTCTACAGATGTAGCATTCACCGAAGATGTTTCTAAGCGGTTTGAAGCTTACGGTTGGCACGTCCTCCACGTTCCAAACGGTAACACCGATTTAGAAGGAATTGCCAAAGCAATTGAAGAAGCCAAAGCTGTCACCGACAAACCAACTATGATTAAGGTGACAACTACTATTGGTTATGGTTCTCCTAACAAGCAAAATACCGCAGGCGTTCACGGTGCGGCTTTGGGTTCAGACGAAGTAAAATTGACCCGTGACAATTTGGGCTGGCAATACGAACCTTTCGTTATCCCAGAAGATGTACTCAACCATACCCGCAAAGCAGTACAACGTGGTGCTGCTTACGAAGAAGAGTGGAACAAGGCTTTTGCCAACTACAAAGCTAAGTATGCCCAAGAAGCATCTGAATTTGAGCGTTTCCTCAGTGGTAAATTGCCCGATGGTTGGGATAAAGTATTACCAACTTACACCCCGGAAGATAAAGGTGTAGCTACTCGGAAGCATTCCGAAACCTGCCTGAACAAACTCGCACCGATTTTGCCTGAGTTAATTGGTGGTTCTGCTGACTTGACTCACTCTAACCTGACGGAACTGAAAGGTATTGGTGAGTTTCAGAAAGGGCATTACGAAAACCGCAATATCCACTTTGGGGTGCGGGAACATGGCATGGGCGCAATTTGTAATGGGATGGCGCTGCATCATTCGGGATTGATTCCTTATGGCGCTACCTTCTTGATTTTTACAGATTATATGCGGGCGGCAATCCGCTTATCTGCTTTGTCGGAAGCTGGCGTGATTTGGGTGATGACTCACGATTCTGTGGGACAAGGGGAAGATGGCCCAACTCACCAACCAGTGGAAACTGTGGCTTCTCTGCGGGCAATTCCTGGCTTGACAGTGATTCGTCCTGCTGATGGTAACGAAACTTCTGGGGCTTATAAAGTGGCGATCGAAAAAGCCAAGAAAAACGAACCTACCCTATTGGCATTCACTCGGCAAAACGTTCCCAACTTAGCAGGTACTTCGATCGAAGGCGTAACCAAGGGCGGCTATGTATTAGTTGATTGTGAGGGTACACCTGACATCATCCTAATTGGTACTGGTTCAGAACTTAGCCTTTGTGTTACCGCTGGGGAAAAACTCACTGCTGAAGGTAAGAAAGTACGGGTTGTTTCCCTACCTTCTTGGGAGTTATTTGAAGCCCAAGATGCTGCTTACAGAGAATCTGTGCTGCCAAAAGCTGTTACCAAGCGGTTGTCTGTAGAAGCTGGTGTTAGTTTCGGCTGGCAGAAGTATGTGGGAACTGAAGGCGATACTGTGAGTATCGATCGTTTCGGTGCTTCCGCCCCTGGTGGCGTTTGTATGGAGAAATTTGGCTTTAGCGTTGACAATGTGTTAGCTAAGGCGAAAGCATTGTTGGGTTAATACCGAGAATACTATTTTCTCTTTTAGGGTAGGCAAAATTGCCTACCTTTTTTGTAATTGCTAAAACACCTCTCAAATTAATATTTGAGGAATATCTAAGCTATGATGACGGAATATTGAGAGGCTAGTTTCCCAAACTGAAATGAAGTATTAACTTAACTGAACAGTATTGCGATCGCTCTCCACCTAATTACGGAGTGAGATAGAAAGATATTTAAATATTTAGTAAAGCCATTTAATAATTATTTATCAAGGAAGCTAGTACTATTACTGATCTCAAACCAACCTATATAGTAAATGTCGTTCTGGCAATATGTATAATTGTACAGAATTGAAATTGTTTAATTTTAGAGTCGAGCAAAATTTTTAATCTCATCCTGGTTAAAAGAGATAATTTGAAGGATATATCTGTAATTTTTTTTCTGCTAATCAAAACATTTTTTTTTGTAAAAGCCTACAATTGGATATACTTATTGTCAGTTAATTTGAATAATTAATTTTCAAGATAAACAATTTTGCTCAAGTAATTTCTTTAAATTATTTCTTCTTTATCTAACTTACTTCCACAAATTTTGCAAAAGTTGGCATCTGGATCGTGTAATAACAAACCGCAATTTTGACAAGGGATTTCTACTTCATTAGCTGACTTAACTACTTGCTTAATCAAGTCTCCAATCTGCCAGGGAATCAGTGCAATTCCGGTGAAAATCATCATAATCGTCAAAAATCGGCCAGTTTCCGAGATCGGAATTACATCACCAAAGCCCACCGTTGTCATAGTTACCACCGCAAAATAAGCCGCATCTAAAAAAGTGCGAAAACTTTCAGGATTGACTGGGTTTTCTACTTGATAAATCAAGCCTGCGTAAACAAAGACGATCGCAAATAAAGTAAAAATAATTCGAGTGAGGATTAAACTATCTTCCGTAGTCAGATGACCTGGTAAATTCTTGGGATCTAAGAATCTTAATAATCGCAAAATTCTTAACCAACGAAATAGGCGAATGAAACTAATATCTATCCATCCAATAAAAAAAGGTAGGATAGCAATTAAGTCAATTACAGAATAAAGACTGAATAAAAATTGATATTTGTTCTCCGCACACCAGAAACGCAATAAATATTCCAAAGCGAATATAAGTAAAATTACGGAGTCCACATAAGTGAGGATGTTACGTAATTCATTAGATATACTAAATGTTTCACTTACAAAAATTACTGAAGATAATAAGACTAAACCTGTAATAATTAAATTAATGGATCTACCAGTCGGAGTTTCAATGTCTTCCAAATAAAAGGAGATTTTTTTTCGGAGCAACATAGGTCAAACGTTAATTCTTTGTTTCACAGATCAGATCTAGGAGTAACAAAGTGAATTTGTTAAGCCAATGTAGTGAAGAAAACTTTTTTGGGGTGGGCGATAAATATTTCAGGATTGATGGGTATCTTAAACTAGGGTCTGATGAATAGGGCAATTGTTTAATACTATCTGAACAACCGAAGATCATGGCTCACCAAAACCCACCAGGGATGTATCACTATCTAGCGTGCCGAGTAAGAGAGATTGACGGTAAGCGTGTGATGAAAAGGAAACAAGGCAAAATACCGATCGATAAAAGAAGCACTGGGATTAACTCAGGCTAACTGGGCAGGCGACAAAACTTATCTAAAAAATTACAAACTATTCCTTCCCTTTCCTCTAGCAAATTCCATAGACTTTTAATATGCGTATCCTAATCTATTCCTACAACTATTACCCTGAGCCGATCGGCATTGCCCCACTGATGACCGAACTGGCAGAAGGCTTAGTTAAACGTGGTCATGAAGTTCGCGTAATCACGGGAATGCCTAACTATCCGCAACGGCGGATTTATCCAGGGTATCGGGGGAAATTTTACAAATGCGAACAAAGAAATGGTGTGAAGATTGAGCGCAGTTATGTTTGGATTCGTCCAAAACCAACTTTGCTAGATCGATTGCTGTTAGATGGCAGCTTTGTATTAACCAGTTTTCTCCCGGCTTTAGTTGGACCAAGACCAGATGTAATTTTAACCACAGTACCACCGTTACCTGTTTGCTTATCGGCGACTTTAGCGGGATGGCTGCATGATTGCCCGGTAGTTTTAAACATTCAAGATATTCAACATGAAGCTGCGGTTCACGTAGGATTGCTAAAAAATAAATTTGTGATTCGGGCTTTTGAGGCATTAGAAAAATTTGCCAACCGTGCTGCCGCTAAGATTAGCGTAATTGCTGATGGGTTTATGGAAAACCTGACTGGTAAAGGTGTTCCTAAAGAAAAAATAGATTTAATTCCTAATTGGGTAGATGTGAATTTTATTCGCCCGTTACCGAAAGAAAACAATGCTTTCCGTGTGGCTCATCAGCTGGAAGGTAAGTTTGTGGTGCTTTATTCGGGAAATATTGCTCTAACTCAAGATTTACCAACGGTAATTAAAGCAGCAGCTTGTCTGAGAGATAACCCGGATATTGTGTTTGTGATTGTGGGCGAGGAAAAAGCTCTGGCAAGGGTGAGTGATTATTGTCAAATGTATGGAGCATATAACGTTAAGCTCTTACCATTTCAACCGAGAGAAAAGTTGCCCGAAATGTTAGCAGCAGCCGATGTGAGTTTAGTGACACAAAAACACAACGTAATTGCTTTTAATTTACCTTCTAAAATTCCTGTAATTCTGGCTAGTGGTCGCCCAATAGTGGCTTCGGTACCTGCTACGGGAACGGCGGCTAAGGCAGTACAACAAAGTGGTGGTGGTTTAGTAGTGTCTCCAGAAGATCCAGCAGCTTTGGCTTCTGCGATCGCTGAACTATACCACAATCCCGAACAAGCGGAAAAGTTGGCTAAACAAGGTAGACAACACGCGATCGATTATTACTCCTTTGAAAAAGCTTTGGATCGCTATGAGGAACTTTTTACCTCTTTAATGCCACAAACAGAACCAATTCCTAAAGTTAAGCCTTTACCTAATTGAATTCCGGTCGGAAGTACGATAGATAAATCAATAAAACAAACAAGCCATCTCTATTAGATTCTGTCTAGAGATGGTTTTATGGTGGTTAATGAAGAAATATTACAAGCGATCGCGAATCATACTTTTGGCAGACTAAGTATGAATTATGGAGTTGTAGCGTGTTTTTAACGGCTAGTTAAATTCCCCAGCAAATTTTATTAACCTGTAACTGGGGCATGGAAACCGCCAAAATCCTAAGAAACTAACGAGATTAGACAGCTGCCCGGATTGATAGCATGACTGTCGTCAGGCAAGTTATCATGAGAGGCAAAATAGCAAAATTGATTTTTCTGGGAACGCTAAACTACAGAAAACCAATTTTGGTTCAGATAACAATCAATTCATTCAAGATTGCATAGCATTAAGGAGTTGAATGTCCGAGAAATTTCCAACTGTCAAGTCCACCTCGACCACCGCAGTGGCAAATACTAATGATGCTCAGAAGGCGGCAGGAGGCGAAGATGCAAATCAAGAAATGCTCAGCACTATTGTCGAAGCAGCATTAGACCGGAAAGGAACGGATTTGCTAGCATTGCGGGTGTCAGATATATCCTATTTAGCTGATTATTTTGTTTTAGTCACAGGTTTTTCTAGAGTCCAAGTACGGGCAATTTCCCAAGCTATTCAAGACCAGGTAGAACAAAAATGGCAACGTCGGCCTCTAAGAATTGAGGGACAAGCAGAAGCTAACTGGATATTACTAGATTATGGTGAGGCGATCGTCCATATCTTAATGCCGAAAGAACGAGAATTTTATAATCTGGAAGCATTTTGGGGTCACGCAGAACGAGTTAATTTGGCTCAAGAATAAACTACTCTATTTCTGTTTAATTAATTTTCCAATGACGTAGCATACTGGTTGACTGGTTTTCCAGCAAGCTTTAATAACTAAGAGTGGGTGAGCAATGATGATGGAGTCTTCTGTTTCTGTATGTCCGGTACCATCTGAACAGCAACCCATCAATGAGTACCAGGAACTAAAAAATTCCTGGTTCTTTCGCTGGGCCACTCTTGATGAGGGCAGTTATTGGCGAAAGATGGCTTGGATTTGGGGTTGGAGTTGGCTTCTCGCAGGGCCAGTGGCAGCGGCGAGTTTTCCGCCCCAAAAAGCTGTGGGTCAGTTTATGCTTTGTGGTGGGGCAATCGCGAGTTTGTTTATGATTTTGGCGCTGTTGCGGTTGTATTTGGGCTGGTGTTACGTGCGCGATCGATTGAGCAATCCTACCGTTTTTTACGAGGAATCGGGATGGTACGATGGGCAATGCTGGGATAAACCACCAGAAATTCTGACTCGCGATCGCTTGATTGTCACCTATCAAGTCCAACCAATTCTTCAGCGACTTAACAAAACTTTTGCATTGCTGGCCTTGATTTTTGGCTTAGGTAGCCTAATTTGGGTTTTTCTTTAACTCCTAAGCTGCTATTAGTTGTACATTAAATATTGGGAATCAATCAAAAATCGAAAATCAAAAGTCGAAAATTCCCGAATCGTCCCCCTCCAGTGATACAGTCTTACCCATGACAAGGGGAAAAAGAACTCAAACCGCAGAACTAGAAGTTAGACTGCTGCGGGAAGGCATCATTGAATCAGCACATCGCGTCCAAGCCACTGTTTGTGACGACAAAGGGCGCGTGCTTTCTGTAGCAGGTAATTCGGAAACTGCTACCTTTGCTCGTTCAGCCCTTAAGCCTTTCCAAGCACTAGCAGTCACCACAACAGGCACTTTGGAACGTTACGGTTTAACAGACCGCGACTTGGCAATTATCTGTAGTTCCCACCAAGGGAATATTGAGCAGGTACGACAGGTTTTTAACGTTCTTTGGCGCTGTGATATCGATCCCTCCGCGCTCCAGTGTCCAATTCCAGAAGGCAAGCAAAGTCCACTGGAATATAATTGCTCTGGGAAACACGCGGGAATGCTGGCTGTTTGTCAGCAACGCAGTTGGTCGCTCAATGGTTACTTACAGCGCAATCATCCGGTACAACAGCTAATTTTGAGCAAAATCGCGGAATTGCTGCGAATGCCGGGAGAAGAGTTTATTCAAGCTCATGATGATTGTGGCGCTCCTACTTATTTGATGCAGTTGGGACAAATGGCTTCTTTGTATGCTCAATTGTCCTCTGGGAATAATTTGGATATGGAACGCATTGTCCGGGCGATGACTAGTCACCCGAATATGGTAGCTGGCCCTGGTGAATTTGATACGGAATTAATGCAGCATACTCAAGGCGAAATAGTCAGTAAGTCTGGTGCTGAGGGAATTCTCTGTATTGGTCGTGTGGGTGAAGGCATGGGTTTGGCAATTAAGGTCATGGATGGCGCTAAACGTGCTAAACGTGCTGTGGCTATTCACCTGTTGCGGCAAATGGGCTGGATTACTCCGACGGTGGCTGAGTCCTTGGCAGAGACTTATCTGAACTTGGGTACTTACAAGCGTCTGGAAGTTCTTGGAGAATTATCGCTTTTATAGTTGCAATTTGATTTGGTTTATGGTTATACTAGTGAGAGTGAATCAAAAGCAACGAAGCGACGCGGGATAGAGCAGTCTGGTAGCTCGTCGGGCTCATAACCCGAAGGTCAGTGGTTCAAATCCACTTCCCGCCACCAAGTTAAAAACCAAAACCCCTGAAACAAAAATGTTTTAGGGGTTTTGGTTTATGCTGGAATTTAGGTATTTATAGAAAAAAAATTATGAGCATGAATTTACGGAAACCGATTTTAGTTGGCGGAGTTGGGCTTTCGGTTTTGCTTTGGTTGTGGCAAGGTGTGGATGATACGATCGGGCAGTTGGGAGAGTATACTTTATGGAGTGCGATCGCTCTAGGTGGCGTATTTTTACTCAGACAAAAGAAGACGAAAGAGACTCAGGTAGATTTTGATTTGTCGCTGGTGGAAAGGGCGACGGTGGAAAGGGCGATCGCGCAAGCAGAAAGAGTAATTGATAAGTTAGAAGTAGAAGCAGTTAATGGTGATGTCATCGCTAAACTGCGAGAAAAAGTTGCCGAAGTAACGACTAAATTAGACAGACAAGAGTTAAGTTTAGCGATCGCTGGTGGAAAAGCTGTTGGTAAAACTACTTTAAGGGAACTTTTAGCAGAAAGTTGGCTGACTCAAATCGGAAAAACTTTAAGTTTGCAGGAAACAGCTGCTTTATTTGTCACTGATGAAGCTGGAAAAATAGATGAAATAGAAGCTTTAAAAATTGCCAATAATGCTGATGTTTTATTGTTTGTTGTCAATGGCGATCTAACAGATTCGGAATGGCAAATTTTGCAACAGTTAAAAGCTGCTAATCAGCGGTTTATTTTGGTTTTTAATAAGGAAGATCAGTATTTGCCGGAAGATCGGGAAATTGTTTTACAACAAATCCGGGAAAGAACAAAGGGAATATTAGAAAAAGATGATGTAATTGCGATCGCAGCTAATCCAAAAGCGATTAAAGTTCGGCAATATCAAACTGATGGATCGATGCAGGAATGGTTAGAAGAATCTGTTCCGGCAATTTCAGCTTTAACGGAACGTTTGAATGTAGTTTTAACGCAACAAAGTCAACAGTTAGTTTGGGCGACTACTTGGCGGGAAGCTGTGGCTTTGAAAGGTGAGGCGAAGCAAGTTTTGAATGGGGTGAGGCGCGATCGATCTCTGCCAATAATTGAACAATATCAATGGATTTCCGCTGCTGCTGCTTTTGCTAATCCTGTACCAACATTAGATTTAGTTGCTACAGGCGCAATTAACGCTCAAATGGTGTTAGATTTGGCGAATGGTTATCAGCAAAAATTCTCCTTAGAACAAGCGCAAACTGTAGCCGGAACTATGGGAAGCGCGATGTTAAAATTGGGATTAGTGGAACTTTCTACCCAAACAATTACCTCATTTTTGAAAAGTCATGTAATTACCTTTGTTGCTGGGGGAGTTGTTCAGGGAATTAGTGCTGCTTATTTAACCAGAATTGCTGGATTGAGTTTAATTGAGTATTTTCAAGAGCAAGAAATTAGTGCTGATGCTGGGGAAAATGCTTTCAGTGTGGAAAGGTTGAAAGAGAAATTGCAAAGCGTTTTTCAACAGAATCAAAGAGTGGTTTTTCTGCAATCTTTTGTGCAGCAAGTTGTGGGTAAATTAATGCCTAATTCACCTCAATTACAACTTGCTGCTGGGGAGAAAGTTGGTTGATTAGAGAGATTTATTAGTTGGTTTGTTGGTATAACACTGAAACTGTCGATCCCCCCTAGCCCCCCTTAATAAGGGGGGAACTTCGATTAGCACCCCTTAATTTCGATTAGCCCCCCTTATCAAGGGGAAAGTTCGATTAGTCCCCCTTGGTAAGGGGGGAACTTTGATTAGCCCCCTTGGTAAGGGGGTTGGGGGATCTGATTATTAATTGTGCTTACTTTTCCCTCGTAGTTTTAAGCTTATTACCCCTGCTGCGAGTAGTGCAACCGCTGCACTTGGTTCGGGAATTGTTTGCTTTTCACTGATGACGCTGACGTTGTTATCTAAAGCATCGCCTGTGTTATAGACGTAATCAAAGGCATCGCGATCGTTCAACAAATGAGCACGTAAAAATAGTCCACTCCAACGGGCAATAGTTTCTGTAGCAATAGATTGTTCTAAGGTGGGGCGATTGGGTTCGCGAGTTAAATTATCTTCATTGGTAATACTATAGTGATTTGCTCCTTCAACTGTAATCAAAACTTTGGGGGGATTTTGCACTTGATTGTAGGTTTCTCTCGTAATCAAAGGAATGCCTACTCCATCGCGACTACCTGCAATTAAACCGATCGCTGTATCTCCATTATTCAGAGGAAGAAATGTCTGAGTTTGAGTATTTCCAAAAGCTCCTGCATAATTGATAACGGCTTTAAGTTCGGGTGGTTTCTGATAACCTGGGGTGCAAATTGCCGGAAAACAAAACTCTTCTTGGGCGGCGCTGAGTGAGACAAATGCACCTAAAGAATGTCCGAGTAATCCTAATGTTTTGGTATCAACTAAATTATTAACAGGCGAATTTGCATTTGAGTTTTCTGCAACCATTTCGGTGAGAATATTTTGAACTTGTTGTTGTTCGGGAATTAACCCTGTAATTTCTTGCCCTGTGGGATCGGGGGCGGTTCTAAAATTATTTGGTACTACTACAACAAATCCATAACCTGCTACTTGAGAGGCATAGTTTGAGTAATCAGCTTTATCTACTAGTGCTCCTTGCAGCATTAAGGCGATCGGAAATTTGCGAGGAGTTGCTGAATTTGAGTTAACTGGAAAGTAAATATCTGCTGCATCTCCACTGACGCTTAAGGTAGTGGTGTAATTATTTACTTCAAATAAGGGGTTAGAACTGAAGGTAGCAGCAGAAACATTTGTATGAGTTCCCAAGGCGAATAAAGTTGCCCCTAGTGTCATTGCTACGAGTTGTTTTCGGGTATCTAATTTCTTCATTTTCTTAATCGAGCTAAGTGGATATTAGTATTTATCTTTGAGGCAAGATAGATTAGCTATGCTTACTTATATCTCATGAAAAAATCACTGTCGATACAGAAAAGTTAAGTATTCTGGGAGCATCCCAATTTTGTAGTAGGGGCAAGGCATTCCGCTAATAAATTTATATTTTTAAATAAAAATTTATCTCCCGGAATCCTTCTAGTGGATCATTTATTACAAGAAAACTCATATTACTAAGGTGAGGTTAACTATTTTCAATTAGATGGTAAGGTAAGGAAAAAACGATTGAGCTATTTTCATGTATTTAACATTTCCCAACGATCCATTATCACTGAATTCAACGTTTTATATTGAAAGACCTCCTATTGAAGAGTTAGCTTACAGGGAAATCAGCAAACCTGGAAGTTTCATTCGCATTAAAGCACCGAAAAAAATGGGGAAAAGCTCGCTGATGATTCGGTTGATCGATCGCGCAACTAACTTAGGGTATAAAACCGTAACATTAGATTTTCAGCAAGCAGATGAAACAGTTTTCTCTTCTTTATATAAATTTTTACGATGGTTCTGTGCCAATGTGAGTCGCCATTTAAAGCTAGAACCGATGTTAGATGAATATTGGGATGAGGATATTGGTAGCAAAGTCAGCAGCACTTTGTATTTTCAAGGTTACTTGTTAAGGCAAATAAATGCTCCTTTAGTATTAGTTTTAAATGAGGTAAATCGAGTTTTTGAGTTTCCTGAAATTGCTAGAGATTTTTTGTCTTTGTTGCGATCGTGGCATGAAGAAGCGAAGCAGGTAGAAATTTGGCAAAAGCTGCGATTAGTAGTGATTCATTCCACCGAAGTTTATGTATCTTTAAATATAAATCAATCACCTTTTAATATTGGATTATCACTTCAGTTGCCAGAATTTACCTTAGAACAAGTGCAAGAATTAGCAGCACGTTATGGATTAGATTGGACAAATGGTAAAGATGCTAAACAACTAATGGCGATCGTAGGTGGACATCCTTACTTGATTAATTTAGCTCTTTATCATTTGGTTAATCAAAGAAAAAAATGGGAAAATATCGAGGAATTTTTAGCACAAGCAGCTACACTAGAAGGAATTTATCACCAACATTTACTCAGTCAGTTAAATATAGTTCGAGACAATCCAGAATTAGGAGAAGTTTTAAAGCAGATAATTACTGGTTCTAGGGAACCTTTAGAAGCGATCGCTGCCTATAAATTAGAAAGTATGGGAATCATTAAACTGAAAGGTTCGTCAGCAGAAATTAGCTGTGAACTATATCGACAATATTTTCAAGAACAACTTTTACAAGTTAGTTTATTGAACAATTCCTTTCCCAGATTCACTCAACAACCAGAGTTAAATACTTCTAATTTAGATGAAATAACTTATTTGTTTAATCGAAGCTACTTCGATCGAGAACTGGAAAAAACATGGCAAGAATCAGCCGACAAAGAAAGTATTTCATTAATTTTTTGTGCTGTGGATTATTTCGAGTATTATGAAAAAGCTTATGGTTATCAAGCAGCCAATTTATGCTTACAGCAAGTCGCTGATATTATCCGCAATGTGGTGATTTTTCCTAACGCTTTGATAGCTCGTTATGAAAGTAAAGAATTTGCCATTCTCTTACCAGGAAAAAATCTAACTATTAGTCAGCAAATTGCTGAAAAAATTAGACAGCGAGTAAAGTTACTGGCAATTCCTTTTAAACTTCAAGGCATGGATGGTTTTAAAAATTCTGTTGTCACAGTTAGTTTAGGTATTGCTAGTAAAAGTCCTAACCAAAAAAGTGATGTAAGTCAAATAATTAATCAAGCTAATCAAGCTTTGCTTGCATCTAAGAGAAGGGAAGGAGATAGCGTTAGCAATTATTGACTTGCAGAATGAAGTTTTAGAAAAAATATTGTTATCACTAAAAAATTATTCCAATGGACAAGAGTCACTATCAAGTCGGCGGTAGTCTAGCAACAGAAGCACCTTGTTATGTAGTTAGAAAAGCAGACTCAGAATTATATGAAGCCTTAAAAAGTGGGGAATTTTGTTATGTTCTCAACTCCCGACAAATGGGTAAATCTTCGCTGTTAGTTCGGACTAGACATAAACTACAACAAGAAGGAGTTTTATGTACTACTGTAGATATCACTCGGATTGGTAGCGAAACAATTACCCAAAGTCAGTGGTATAAAGGAATAATTACTGATTTGTGGCGCGGTTTCAATTTGCTGGGAAAAGTTAATTTAAAAACTTGGTGGAAAGAACAAGAAAATTTATCGTTAGTTCAGCAGTTAGGTAATTTTATCGAAGATATTCTCTTAGAGCAATTTTCGCACTCTCAGCTAGTAATTTTTATTGATGAAATAGACAGTGTGATTAGCTTAGATTTTCCGATCGATGATTTTTTTGCTTTCATTCGTTTTTGTTATAACCAAAGGGCAATTAATCCTGCTTACAAAAACCTGACTTGGGCGATATTTGGTGTAGCGACTCCCAGCGATTTGATTAGCGATCGCAATCGGACTCCTTTTAATATTGGTAAAGCTATAGAACTTAGTGGATTTACATTAGAAGAAGCTCAACCTTTAGCTAAGGGATTAACCGAAAAATTTAGCAACTCAGGAAGTATCCTCAAAGAAATTTTAACTTGGACAAATGGACAGCCATTTTTAACTCATAAATTGTGTAATTTAGTCTGGAATTTAAGCAGAGATTCAGTAAGCGAGTCTCTGGAAATTTTGCCGGGAACTGAGGGATTTTGGCTAGAGAGTTTGGTAAAATCCCGAATTATTCAAAATTGGCAGAGTCAAGATGAACCAGAACATTTAAAAACGGTACGCGATCGCCTACTTCGCAACGAACAACGCGCCGGAAGATTACTAGGAATTTACCAACAAATCCTCCAAGGTATTCAAATTCCTACTGATGACAGCCGGGAACAAGCGGAACTTGTACTATCAGGCTTAATCGTCAAAAAAAATGGATTCTTGCAAGTTAAAAACCCGATTTATCAGGGAGTTTTTAGTCAAGATTGGGTGAAAAAAGAATTAAGCAAAATGCGTCCTTATTCCCAAACATTCGATGCTTGGGTAAATTCCCAAAAAACTGATACTTCGCGGTTATTAAGAGGACAAGCTTTAAAAGATGCTCAACTTTGGACGCAGGGAAAAAGTTTAAGCGATTTAGATTATCAGTTTCTTGCTGCATCTCTGGAAATCGATCGCCAAGAAACCCAGCAAAAAATAGAAGCAGAACGCACCAAAGCAATTAAAATTCAATTAATTGAAGAACAAAAAAATGCCAAATTACAAAGATTAGTTTTAATATTAGTAAGCGGAGCATTTTTTCTCGCTTCCAGTTTAGTATTAATCGCATTTTGGCAGTTTCGCCAAGCTAGAATTAGCGAAATCAAAGCCTTAGCTTCATCCTCGCAAGGTTTATTTGCCTCCAATAATCAATTAGATGCAATGATCGAAGCGATTAAAGCCAAACGCCGCCTCAAACAGTTAGGAAATGTTGCTCCTGAAACGGCTAAAAATGTAGAAATAGCCTTAAGAAAAACAGTTTATGGAAATAATGAATCTAACCGTTTAATCGGACATCAGGGTAGTGTTTTGAGTGTTGATATTAGTCCTAACAATCAGTTCATTGCTACAGCAAGTAATGATAAAACTGTTAAAGTTTGGCGGCGAGATGGCACACTTTTACATACTTTAAAACATAGCGCAACTGTTCATCGGGTGGCTTTCAGTCCTGACAGTCGCCTGATTGTTTCTGGTAGTTTAGATGGGAAGATTAAACTGTGGGGCATTGATGGTAGATTAATTTACACTATTCAAGGTCATCAAGTTCCTATTTGGGGAGTGGCATTTAGTCCTAATGGTAAATTGATTGCTTCTGGTAGTAGCGATAAAACTATAAAATTATGGACAATTGATGGTAGATTGTGGAAAACCTTAAAAGGTCATGAAAAAAGTGTTTGGAATGTTGCCTTTAGTCCAAATAATCAGATTGTTGCTTCGGCAGGAGTCGATAACATAATTAATCTATGGACAATTGATGGTAAATTACTAAAAACCCTCAAAGGACATCAGAATTCTATTTGGGATTTGGCATTTTGTCAGCAAAATAACTTATTAGTTTCTGTTAGTTCCGATCGCACTGCTAAACTCTGGAAACTAGACGGTACTTTAGTAAGAACATTGAAAAGCGACCATAGCACGATCGGGGTTGATTGTCAGGGAGAATTTATTGTCACTGGCGACAAAAATAACACTGTTACAATTTGGAAAACTGACGGCACTTTGAGGAGAAACTTACAAGGACATCGGGCTGTAATTCGAGATGTAGCTTTAAGTTCCGATGATTTATTAGCTGCTTCTGCGAGTGATGATGGTACAGTAAAACTCTGGCAACGCAATCAATTTCTTTTAAGACCTCTCTACGGACATCAAGATACAATTTGGGATATTGCGACTAGTTCAGATGGTAAGTTAATTGCTTCAGTAAGTGGTGATGACACCCTGAAATTATGGGGAAATGATGGTATACTTTGGCAAACACTAAAACCAAAAGAATATACTTTTCAGGGTGTAGTTTTTAGCCCAAACAATCAGATGATAGTGACAGGTAACAATAATGGTAATATTCAAATTTGGGATTTAAGTCAGGGAAAAAATTTGCCGCTAAAGCTGTTAAAAACTTTTAGAGGACATCAAGCCAGTGTTTATGCAGTTGCCTTAAGTCCAAATCACAAAATTATTGCTTCTGCGGGAGACGATCGAACAATTAAATTATGGAATTTTGATGGCAAATTACTGCACAGTTTTATCGCTCATTCTGAAAGAATCTGGAAGTTAGCCTTTAGTTTTGATGGTCAATTTCTCGTCTCTGCCAGTGCAGATAGTAAGGTAAAAATTTGGCGAATAAATGGTGATTTAGTAGCAACGCTTTCTCATGAAGGTGCTGTTTGGGGAGTTGCTTGGAGTCCGCAAAAAAATATCATCGCCTCCACCAGTCGGGATGACATTCTGAAACTTTGGACAGGGGATGGCAAGCTTTTAAAAACTATTCCAGGGCGAAGTCAAGGGTTAACTAGAGTTGCTTTTAGTCCTGATGGTCAAACTATTGCTACTGCGGGAGTTGATAACACAGTAAAATTATGGAATCTTCAGGGAGAATTGTTAAGAAGTTTGCCGGGACATCAAGGAATGGTAATTAGTTTAGCTTTTACTCCTGATGGTAAATTTTTAGTTTCTGGTGGAGATGATAGCACTGTGATTATTTGGGATTTAAAAAAGATTGAGAATCTCAATGAGTTGGAGTATGCTTGTAATTGGGTAAGGGATTATTTGCGAACGAATTTACAGGTGGAAGAGAGCGATCGCCATTTGTGTGACAATATCAAATAAACTTATTGCAAAAGTAATAAAACTAGGATTTTTTACCACAGATATCCACAGATGAACACAGATAAACACAGATAAAAGATAGAGATTTTCTATTTTTACCAGAGATATAGTATAAAATACCCAATTAATTAAATATTAGCCAAAATAGAACTGTAAGCCATTTCCCCGATTTAACCTTGAGTAACACACCATTCCCCGAAACTGAACCTTCCCCTGCACGGAGTCGCCAAGACACCCACTTTAACCGTGCTCGATCGAGTATTCGTCGCGCCATCTCTGGACATTCGGCAAAAGTGCGATCGATGTTGCGCCCGGAAATTGAAGTTTTAAATAGCACTTTAGAAAAGTTAGATCAAGGCGTAATTTGTATTGCTGCTTTTGGTTTAGTTAGTCGGGGAAAATCAGCAGTTTTAAATGCTTTAATTGGGCAGAAAATATTACAAACTGGCCCTCTTCATGGCGTTACTCAATACCCTCGTTCTGTACGTTGGGCGATCCCCCCCCTACCCCCCCTTAATAAGGGGGGGAGTTCTCATCAGGGGGGGAGTAGTCAAATACAAGTGGAGTTAATTGATACTCCGGGATTAGATGAAATTGAAGGACAAGCTAGGGCGAAAATGGCGCAAGATGTGGCGCGTCAAGCTGATTTAATTTTATTTGTGGTTTCTGGAGATATTACTCGCACTGAGTATGAGGCACTTTGTCAATTAAGAAAGGCGCAAAAACCAATAATTTTAGTATTTAATAAAATCGACCTTTATCCCGAACAAGATCGACAAACAATTTACGCAAATTTGCAAAGATTAGGTGCTGCTACTGGTGATGATTCAATTTTACAAGAGTTACTTTCACCTGATGAAATTGTGATGATAGCAGCTGAACCTGCACCGTTACAAGTGAGGGTAGAAATGCCTGATGGAAAGGTAAGTTATGAGTGGGAAAGTCCGCCAGCACAAATTAATGAGTTAAAGCAGAAAATTCTCAAGATTTTAAATCGGGAAGGTCGATCGCTACTTGCCCTAAACGCCTTAGTTCAAGCTAGAGATATAGAAGAAAGAATTGCCAGAAAAACTGTAGAAATGCGGGAAAAAGAAGCGGAAGATTTAATTTGGCGATTTACTAAATATAAGGCGATCGCAATTGCCGTAAATCCGATCGCTTTTTTAGATGTTATTGGCGGAACTTTAACCGATTTAGCATTAATTCGCGCTTTAGCAAAACTCTATAATTTACCAATGACTAGTTACGAAGCTGGCAAGTTATTAAAAACAATTCTCTTAAGTTCAGGTGGTTTATTATTAGGAGAAATCGGTACTAGTTTCTTATGGGGATTAGGGAAAAGTGCTGCGGCAATTTCTGCGGGAGAAAACCCTTCTAATATTACAGCTTTTGCGGGTGCTGCGATCGCCCAAGCGGGGATTGCGGGTTATGGGGCTTATGCGATCGGTCGCGCCGCTCAAGTATACTTAGAAAAAGGCTGTACTTGGGGACAATTAGGGCCAAATACAGTCATTCAAGAAATACTAAATCAGGTAGAATCTCACACAATTCTCTATCGTTTACGCACAGAATTGCAGCAACACTTTGACAAATCTACTCAGTAATTTCTGCTTCCGAACGAGTTAACATTGACTCCTTAGTTTGTTCCGCTTCTAAACGTTGTTGTGTCATTTGTTGACGTGCTAACTCTTCAGTTGCAGCGTTATCTCCCTGCTGAACTTCTGCTTCTGCACGATTCAACATTGACTCTTGCAGATGTTCCATTTCTAGACGCTGCTGCGCCATTTGTTCCCTTGCTTGTTTTTCTGTAGTCATAGTTAAACCTCTGGCGATCGAACTTTTAACTTGTATATTTTGATTAACTGAAACCTTTACCAGCCAAGTTCATCTTATGGACTTAACTTAAGCGATCGTTCATTTTTTATTTTAAGAGCTTTTTCCGCTATATGGATCAAACCTTGGGGAGGTTTTTGGCGATTAACAGTTAAACGAGGTATTTGGTACTTATTTTTCAACCACCCTCGCCAAAAAAAGCGACTATTGTACAAATATCCTGATTTATAGTACTTAGCAGCAAATTTCTCTACCTTGGAATTTGATGAACCGAATGGATAAGCTAGATGAGAAGCAACTGTTTGATTAGGATCTAAACCTGCGGTACATTTCCTCAGTTGTAATTGTGCGGTTTCTAACTCATCAATTAAATCTTTAGTATTTAACTCAGTAAGTTTTTCGTGCCTTTGTCCATGAGATTGAATATCAAAAAATCCTTTTTCTAATCCTTCTCGCAACTGGTTACAATTTATATTGTACGAAGTTTTACTCTCATTTTTTGCCATAATTCCGGGATTGATAAACAATACCACTTTAACTTTCTGATTATATTTATTTGCTATAGTTTCTAAAACAGGTAATAAATTTGTATAAAAGGTTTTGTAAGAATCATCAAATGTCAGCATTATTGGTTTTTGACCTAGATGTTCTGGCGGAATTGTTCGGGAATTGGATATAAAATAATCATAAAGTTCTTGGCTAGAAAGAAACCAAAAATTATGATTCACTAAATATATCAAAATTTCCGCGAAATCTTCCTTACTATAATCAATTCTTCGGAATTTTTGTTGACTATTTTTACCTGCTAAACCCTGAGTATCAACAATACTATGAAAACCGAAAATAGGTATTTTTGGTATCGTGAGATCGATAATCAACCAAATACTAGTAATCACCAACAAGGTAATCAGAAAAATTTTTAGAGGAAAAGACTTAAGTTTTAATTTAATGGCTTTCATTTATTCAATTTGCGTCGAGGAAGTTCTGATTTTACAGATTGAGTACGATGCGGAATTGGAGGTGCTTTTGGTTTACTTCTCTGGGGTACTGGTTGTCTAACAGCTTTGTTTTGGGGCATTTGATTACGATGGGGGATAGGGGGAAACATTGGCGCACGAACTTTTAATAGTTGTTTTTCAATTGTTTGCCGACCAATATGAAAATGAGCAATAGTTGTAAATACTGATAATGAGAAGTAGAAAAAGCGAATTGTCCAATTACCTGCGGCTAGTAAAATAGAAATCGATTGTTGGCTGAGATTAGCTTTTTTAGTTAAACTTGTGATTTCCGATCGAACTTTCTTCTCTAAGTTTACCGCCAAAACCATTTCCTTTTTTGTCCGGGGTAAAATCGGAAATTGAGCACTATAAGAATAAAACCCAAAAAAACCTTCTAAGTTAACTCGGGATTTTAAAAATGAGTTACTTATTGCTTGTGCTTGTTGGTAGGTAATATTCTCATTATCAGCAATCTCTGTCAGCCAAGTATTGTACTTCAAGAAAGGAGTAATACTAAAAATTAACGGAACTAGAATGATTAACAAAACGGCACTTGTTTTGAGTTGACAAACTTTTGGCAAGATGACGCTGGCTAAGCCAAAACCCATACCGAGTACTGCAAAAATAATAACATTAGCAAATTCAACTATCTGTAAAATAGCGATAAATTCCCCAATAATCATAATATTGTAAATTAGTTCTTCACCGATAAAGTTAGCAATCAGCTTTAGGCTAACTGTGAAGAAGACTAAGCTACAAATAACGAAAATGTAGAGGAATAATCTAAATAATAAATTTAAAAGCCGCATTGAATTACAGGTTAATTAAGTGATGAGAAAAATCAGTTATCGGCTGTATTATTAAGTTCCTCTTTTGCGGTTTTAGCGATCTGTTTGAGTCTTGTCAGATCTGGTGCCAAATTTTGGCTTTCCATGCTCAACCACAAAAGATACTCTATATTACCAGCGGGGCCTGTGATTGGAGACCAGGTTAAGCCACAATATTGCCACCCGATCGCTTGTGCAGCTGCAATTACTTGCGCGATCGCATCTGCTTGGTCGTCAGTATCCCGCACCACGCCCTTTTTGCCAACCCTTTCCTTTCCTACTTCAAACTGCGGTTTTACAAGTAAAACTGCGTCACGGGGTGATTGAAGTAATTGCCATAAGCTAGGCAGAATTTTTGCTAAAGAAATGAACGAAACATCTACCACCGCTAAATCAGCAATTTCTCCATCTTTGTACAACTCGTCTGGAGTCAGATAGCGCAGGTTAGTGCGTTCTTTTAAGATTACCCTGGAATCGTTGCGAATCCTCCAGTCAACCTGTCCGTACCCAACATCTACACCGTAAACTAGCTTTGCGCCAGCTTGCAGCAAACAGTCAGTAAAACCGCCTGTGGAAATCCCTCCATCTAAGCAAATGCGCCCTGAGATCGGAATTGTAAAGCATTTTAAAGCTTTCGCCAGTTTTTCGCCACCTCTGGAGACAAAAGGCGATCGTTGTTTCACCTGAATTTGGGCAGCAGTATCCACCAGCGTCCCCACTTTGTCAACTACCTGTTGATTTACCAGCACTTCCCCCGCCTGAATTAACCTCTGCGCCAACTGTCGAGAAGAAGTTAAATTCAGTTCTACCAACAATACATCCAGCCGTTGTTTTGTCATCACTTTATCAAATTGTAGAGATTTATGCAGTTAATACACAAAAGCATATCGGAAACTGTTATTTGTGTAACAATTATTATGAGAAGTGTAAAAAATCATTGACCAGGGTGACTGAAACTAGCAGAAATAGAGAAAAATAATAAAGTAAGGACTAAGAGTTTTGCGAATAGCAATTAATCAATTAGCTATTCCTATCCAGTCTCCTTCATTAGCCCCTAGTCAACTTAAGGAGATAGTCATGTTAGACACAAAATTAACCAACTGTGCAATTTTACTTTACCAATGGCTGTTACCCAGAGTTTCTGCTAATCCCAAATTAACTGTTGATTTGCAAGACTTTCAAGCATGGTCAGCCGAATTTCGGGAAAAACCATATAATTACACAGAAATTCTTGAAGCTATTCAAAAGTTAAAAGAACTGCAATTTATTCAAGTTAGCAAAACCGAAGTTACTCTGGAAGTAAAGAATTTGGAAGATTTGAGCGTTCAAATGCAACTTCCTACTCAGATGTTATCAGTAGAAAGCGATCGCCAACAACGCCACGAAAAAACACTTACATTAATCAGAATTATTTCTGGTGCCTTAGCCTTTGCCGGAGCAACATTTCTCATCAGTTTAACTGTATTACAAAACCAACCCGAAATTTTAAATATTCCTCATCCTTGGAGCGTTTTAGGAGAAAAAAATCTTGGTTCTAGCAAGTAAAATTTGGCAATACTGCTAGCTTTCTTAGGGTAGTAATTTCAGTAAATCTTTGCTCTTCTGCCACATCCTCACTTGTCCCTGCTTATTTACCTTGGCAATAAATGGCGGTTGATTACTTTGCGCGAAGTTCTCCATTTTTTCTAATGCTTGTGTAAAGGCATTAGCCATTTCTTCGCCAGTACTATTTCCCAAAGTTAAAACAAAAACTTTTGCATTTGAACTAGCAACAGCAATTTGCTCTAAAATATTACGACCAATTGCATCATCCTTAGTTAGTATTATCCAACCTCTACGGCTTACTTCTGGCAACCATTCTGTATCAAGAGCATCCTGTGGGAAGTGATCGTCGTGAATTTCTACATTTGCGCCTGCATTACGGAGTCCATCTGCAACATATTTCTTTCCCAAAGCTCTATCAATATAAAAAATTGGCTTTTTCGCTTTACTCACGCTGCTTGATATAGGGATAATTCACATCGAATGGCTTCTTCAACTTGCAAACGATCGAAGCCATAATCCTCTGCTAAATTATCGATCGATTCCCCTGCTTTATATCGCTGTGCCAACATAGCCGTAGGAATTTCTGTTCCTACTAAAACTGGGCGACCAAAAGAAATTCTAGGATCGATAACCAAAGTTTTTGGAGATTCTTCCGTCAAACTTTCAGTAGAACGAATAAAGGGAAAAAGCTTAATTGCTACACCGTTTTCATCCCATTCAATCCGCCTCAGTAGATTTTCAAGAACTGTTTGCATCTTCAGTTGAATATTACTTCTCTGATACCAAGGTGATGGGGGAATATCCCGTAGATTTTCGATAACTTTTTGCATCTCCACTTGACCAGGCTGCGATCCATTTACCAGATATCCCACTAAATTAACAAATAAATCAACTCCATCTGTTTGAAACTCAATCCGCGCAAGGGGGTGAGGGACATTAAATCGCTGTTCAATATAATTTAAAGCAGTACGAACTTGATCTAAGCGAATCTCCTTACGAATTGCTCGTAGTACATGAGCTTCTACCAAATTTATAAAGGAAAGCTGTTTTAGTTCCATATCCGGAAGGTTAATTAATGGTTGAAAGTAGCGCTTACCTCCCACTGTAGGATAAGAACGCCCATGAATCCAAGAACGCAGTGTACCCACTGGAATCAGCAAATAGCGACTTGCCTCAGTAATTGAATACCGAGGTAGATTCCGAAAATCTAGCTCTTGGTAAGTGGCTTTCATCGTAAAAGTGTTAAACAATTTTATGTTTTTAGTCTAGATCCTTTACATCCTGATTTACACCCAAAAATATCCAAAATTTACTCCAACACTAAATATATAAAAAAACTGAAAACCCTTGAGAAAAAGTAATCTCAAGGGTTGAAATTTAATGCCAGGAACCGGACTTGAACCGGTGACACGAGGATTTTCAGTCCTCTGCTCTACCGACTGAGCTATCCCGGCTGGCTTTTTTTTGCCGCTTTATCAATATAGCAGACCTATTTAAATTTTAGCAAGGGTGTTTGGCAAAAAATTTGCCGACACTTTTGTAAAGAGTTATGAAGAAAAATATCTGAATACCTGTTCATATATTAAAGTTAAATTTAGATTCGATGAGGAAACAACCATGACCACTGTCACGACTATGAAATGCGCCTGTGAATCTTGCCTTTGTGTAGTTTCCATTGGTGATGCGATTCAAAAAGATGGCAAGTACTATTGCAGCGATGCCTGTGCCAACGGACACCCGGAAGGAAAAGGGTGTGGTCATCAAGGCTGTGGCTGTTAATTTAGTTAAGCTTGGATCTAGAATCTCAGCAGTATTATTTGACTGCCATTCGCAGCTGAGTTAGTCCAGCAACCACTAAAAATAGGGAAAACTGGACTAAAACAATGCTGGGGCCAGAGGGCCAATTAAAAAGACCAGAGAAAAATATGCCCATGATGCTGCTGAGAGCACCCAAAATTATTGATAAAGTAAGAAAAGTGCGGAACTTTTGGCTGAGTAATTTGGCGGAAGCGGCTGGAATCACCAAAAAAGCATTTACTAGCAAAATCCCGATCGCCTTCGTCGCCAAAGCCACCGTTAAAGAAAGCAACACCACAAACAAATAACGATGTAACTGAACTGGGATACCTTGAACTTTAGCCACAGACAAATTCAAAGTTAATAAAACCTGTTCTTTTAAAGTAGATAGCAGATAAATCGCACTACTAAAAAGCAAAACACAGGTGAGGATCAAATCAACTTGACTAACCGCCAGAATATCCCCGAATAACACATTCATCAACCCGCCTCGGTAGCCACGAATTAAGCTACTGAGAATAATGCCGATCGCCAAAGTTCCTGATAAAAGCACATTCAGAATAGTATCGCTAGCCAGTTCAGTTCGATCGATCAAATAAAGGACAACTACTCCAAAAATCAGCGTAAAAGGCAACAACATCCAAGTCGGATTTAATTGTAAAAGTACACCCAAAATAATTCCGACTAAAGCCGAATGTCCAACAGCGTGACTGTAAAAAGATAACTGTCGCAAAGTCACAAAGCTACCGAGTAGTCCGCCTAATAATCCCATCAGGATACCACCTGCGATCGCCCTTTGCATAAAAGGAAATTGCAACAACTCCCAAAAATTGCTGACATTAGTCACAGCTAATAAGTTAAAATTGAAATGAGAAAATAAATTTAGCCAAAGCACTACTTTTAGACCTCTTTAATTTAAACAAAGCATCAAAAAACCAATTAGCACTTACAATTTTAAAATGCCAGTCGAACCTGCCGTTAATAAAATAGAAAGCAATTTGACACCTGATTCTGAAAAAATAACTTGCGATCGCCCACATCCCATTAATATAGATGAAGTTCATTATCTCCAAGGGCAAATTCTCGCCACAGAAAAAGCTCAAAGAATGGCAGAATTTTTCAGCCTTTTGGGAGATGCCAACCGCTTGCGAATTCTATCTATGTTGGCGGTAAAAGAACTTTGCGTTTGCGACTTAGCAGCAGCATTAGAAATGTCTGAATCAGCGGTTTCTCATCAAATGCGAGTTTTGCGATCGATGAGACTAGTCAGCTACCGAAAGCGGGGACGTAATGTATTTTATCGCCTCCAAGACCATCATGTTTTAGAACTTTATCAAGCAGTTGCAGAACACTTAGACGAAACCTAATCCTTGTAGATCTATTGGATATGTTGTATTTGTAGAGACGTTGTATACAACGCCTCTACAAATACAACATATCCTAATGATGGTGTTTATAACGGCTAAAAGTTGGCCCATAAGTAGCTAACAAATTTTGTGGTGAAAGAATCGCCTCTGGTTGTCCCGAACAAACTACTGTTTGATTCAAACAAATTACTTGATCGCAGTTACTATTTACCATATCTAAGTCGTGAGAAACTTGTAAAACCGTCCAACCTTGCTCATTTTTTAGTTCATTTAGCAAATAGTAAAAATCAGCTTCTCCCGAAATATCTACTCCCGCAAAAGCTTCATCTAAAACCAAAAGTTTCCGCGGATTAACCAAACAATAAGCAAGTAAAACTCTTTTTAATTCTCCCCCGCTTAAAGTGCCGATCGCCTGTTGTCGCAAATGATAAGCATTAACTCGTTGTAAAGCATTTGCGATCGCCTTTTCCCTCTCCCAGTTTCGTTGCCAAAACCTAGACAAATTAAATCTTTTCTCTCCTGACCATCCCAATCCGACCAACTCACTTACTGAAATGGGGAAACTGCGATCGAAAATAAAATGCTGCGGAATATAACCAATCAAATGCCGCAAACTTCCCAATCTTTTCGGCGGACGACCAAAAATTTCTACATTTCCCGAACTCTTAGGAAACAACTCTAAAATCGCTTGCACCAAAGTACTTTTACCGGAACCATTAGGGCCAATTATTGCTGTATCGGTTCCTGATTTTAACTCAAAAGAAACATCCCTGACCGCTAAATAATTACCCCGGTAAACTGTCAAATTATCCACTTTTAAAACCGGGACTTCTGCTAAACTCATTGCTGACAATTCTACTCTCTAAATTTATCTTGGGTATCCGACTGAAGTGGTTACTACAAAAAACACTGGGATTAGCGACAAGCAGCTTCAATTCCTTGAAGATTCGACTTCATACCTGTAATGTAATACTGCGGATCTTGATCTCCAGTTTCCAAAGGATCTAAAGTTCGCAAAGTTAAATTCAAATCTTGAGAAAGACTGCTTAACAATTTATTGTCCGTTCCTGGTTCACCAAATAAAGCCTTAACATTATACTTCTTCACTGTCGCAATTGTCTTCTGAATATCTTGGGGAGAAAGCTGATCTTCAGGAATTTGTACTACTGCTACTTGTTTTAGTTGATATCGCTGGGCTAAATAAGGAAAAGCATCATGGAAAGTAATAAAAGTACATTGGTTTCCCACTAACTTCAACCTTTGTTGAAACTGTTGATCTAAAGCTTGCAATTGTTTAATATAAGCAGCAGCATTCGCTTGGTAAATATCCTTATTTTTGGGATCTGCTGCAATTAAACCATCGCGAATATTTTCCACTTGTTTAATTGCTAAAACTGGATCTAACCACACATGAGGATTACCCTCACCATGATCGTGATCGTGCCCTTCTCCTTTTTTTTCCACTGGTTTTACCACAGGTGAAAGTTCCTGTAAAGGTTGAATACCTTGGCTAGCTTCAATCTGTTTTAACTTAGGATTTTGGGCATTTTTTACTGTACTTTCGAGAAATTCCTCTAAACCTAAACCATTTTTTACCAAAACATCAGCTTGGGCGATCGCCTGCACATCATTTGGTTTAGTTTGGTAATCATGAATTTCACTACCCGGAGGTACTAAAATATCCACCTGGGCTAAATCTCCAGTCACCGCCTTAGTAAACCAATACATCGGCAAAAATGTCGTTACCACCTTCAGCTTTGGCGTTTGTGGCGTAGTTTGCGCTACCTCAGAAGCAGACGGAGAACCCGAATTAGACTGATTACAACCCGCAACAGGTAGCAAAACCAGCAGCAAACCTAAAAACAACCTGTGCAATTTAGGGTAAGCCAAAACTTTTCTCCTTTAATCAAGTTAGAGTTTTTTTGAGAATCGATCCAATTATACTATAGTTAACATGAGAATGAATCTCATTCTATCTTTTTCAAGCTTTAGAAATTATTGATACCTATTTGCAATAATTCTCAAAAAAAACTTGATTTTTTTCGGAAAAGCCTTATAATACTTGAATCTTGACTAAATTCGGTGTGAGGTTAAGAATTATCCATGTTGAATATATCTTGCAATAAAGCCGTGATGGGATCGGCTGTGCTTAGTGTCAGCCTAGCTTTATCCACAGGTGCGATCGCCACCACACCCCCAACTACCCCAGAAAACAGCAATTTAGAAACCAATCTTACCCAAACAACCCTAGAACAAATCAACCAATACACAAACGAAAATCAACCAGAAGAAAACAGCTTAGAACAAGTAACATCAGTATCCCAACTGCGCGACGTACAACCAACAGATTGGGCATTTCAAGCATTACAATCCTTAGTCGAAAGATACGGTTGTATTGAAGGATATCCAGACAGAACCTATCGTGGCAATCGCGCCATGACTCGTTATGAATTTGCCGCAGGATTGAACAGTTGTTTAGATAGAATTCAGGAATTAATTGCTGCATTACCCCAAGGAATAAGCAAGGAAGATTTAGATCGACTACGAAGATTACAAGAAGAATTTACTGTAGAACTTGCTAACTTACGAGGTAGAGTAGATAACTTAGAAGCCAGAGTCACTAAAGTAGAATCCCAGCAATTTTCCACCACCACAAAACTAGAAGGAGAAGTCATTTTTGCTCCCGCTTCTATTTTTGCCGGAGACGATGCTTTTGGAAACAGACTAGACAGAAACCCCATTTTTGGCTACCGTGCTCGCCTGAATTTTGTTACTAGTTTCACGGGAAAAGATACACTTTTAACTCGGCTTCAAGCAGGTAATTTACCAGCTTTTTCTAGTATCACTAACACACCAGAAGGTGATTTATTCTTTGGTGCTGGCCCGTTTGAAACCGCAGATAATAATCTAGTTTTAGATGAATTATCTTACACCTTTCCTATTGGCGAAAAAACTGAAGTAATCATTTCCGCCAATGCCAGCGGTACAGATGGATTTACCGATACACTAAATCCTTACTTTGACGGTGATGGCGCTACTGGTGCCTTATCTCGCTTTGGTACTCGTCCAGCAATTTATTACCTAACAGAAGGGACAGGTATTGGAATTAGACACAAATTCACTGAGAGCATAGAAGTGAGTTTAGGCTATCGTGCCGACTCAGGTACATCCTCTTCTCCATTTCCCGGAGAAGGTTTATTTAATGGGCCTTACGGTGCTTTAGCACAGTTAACATTTCAACCAAGCGAACGTTTCAAATTTGGTTTAACTTATGCCCATTCCTACAATACTAGCCTCCTTACTGGTAGTCGGTTGGCAAATTTGCGATCGACTTTAGAAGCCTTCCAACCCTTTGCAGGTGATAACAACCTACCAATTTCTAGTAATGCTTACGGTGCCGGATTTTCCTGGCAAATTAATCCCGGATTTGTCATTGGTGGCTGGGGTGGCTACATTAATACTCGCACCCTTTCCACATTAGACGGACAACTGAACCGCGGCAGTTTAGATATTTATTATGGCGCAGTTACCCTAGCTTTTCCTGACTTGTTAAAACCAGGAAGTTTGGGCGGAATTATAGTTGGTGTAGAACCAATTGCTGATGCAACTCCTCGCCTTTCTACAGACTTATTTCGCGCTGGTTTAGGTGGCGACGATGACGATGTTTCCTTTCACGTTGAAGCCTTTTACCAATTTCAGTTAACCGATAATATCTCCATTACCCCCGGAGTAATTTGGCTAACTGCTCCCGATCATAATAGCAGCAACAGCGACATATTTATTGGCACAATCCGTACCACCTTTACATTCTAGTGGTAAAAGACCAGCACTATAAAGGGCTGGTCTAATATTTAAAATGTGTTGTTGTTAATTAGAAGAAATCCCAACTGCGCGTTCCCATGCGTGCAGAGGATAAACTTTCTTAATATCTATAATATTACAAAAGGTAGATGTTTGATCTCGGTAGTTATCCTGATTTTTGTCGTATTTCCACTACTTTAGTTGGGGACGACCCCAAATAATCCTTTCTTGCTTATAGATCGCTACGCCCGGTTTTGCTCCTTTTGGCTTATAAATATGTTTAGGTTCGGTATATACTACCGGAACTCGATCGCTTTGTCGAGAGCGACTATAGTAAGCAGCAAGATCCGCAGCATACTGTAAATCCGCCTCCTCCGCCACAGTTCCCGGTGCTAAACGCATCAGCACATGACTCCCCGCAATTTCTTGAGTATGAAACCAAAGATCGTAATCTCCAGCTAACCGAAATGTGAGATAATCATTTTGGCGATTGTTCCGTCCAACTAACAGTTCAAAACCGCTAGGAGTCTCGAATCGGTAAGGATGCGACTCCGATTCATCCCTAGTAGCACTACGATATTCTGGATCTTCCAGATACTTTTGTTGAATTAATTCTTCCCGAATTTCTGTCAAGGTTTGCAGATCTTCTGTACTACTATAAAACTCAGTTTGTGCTAAAGCCGCTTCTACCTGTTCCAGGTAATAAATCTCTGCGTTTACTTCAGCTAATAAAGGTTCAACTGCATTGCGAGCCCGTTTCAGTTTTTGGTGAACTTTGTAAAGAGATTGGGCATTTTGTACGGCATTCTTTTCGGGATCTAAGGGAATTTTTACAGGTTCGCCAGTCTCAAAATCTGCTAATATAATTGACTTCATTCCTGGTTGCCACTCATGCAAATGAGCCATTAGTAAATCAGCTTGTTGACGATGTTGATCCGCTGTGTCAGACTGCTGTAACCTTTGCTCAAAACCTTGCGCCTTTTGCCGTAGTTTGCCCAGAATACTATTTAGTTTTTGACTGAGTTGATGGCGAAGTTGTTTAAATTCCTGCTGATTTAATTGATCGGTGTAGTAGCGATCGAGCAAACTATGAACATCCTCAGCAGACTCAACCACACCCCAACCAAGTACAGTATACCCCTGTTCCGTCCACCCAGGAATAAAAGAATCGCTCCTCTTTTCCAAAACTAGCAACCATTCCTGCCACTTTTGAAACAAACTCTGCCAATCCGACTCTGTTAAAGTATCGCTAGATTGATTCGGATTGAGTCCAGCCGCTTCAATCATCGACTGCACCAACGCCGAACTTAAACCCCGATAACTTTTCAGCAAACATCGCCCCAACTTTCCCGGAATTAAACTAACTCTTTCTTGCCAACGCTGTTGAGATTCGCTCAAACTAGGAATCGGATCGGAAAGTATTGGTGGAACTTCGTAACGTTGTCCAGTTAAAATCGGGCGAACGCTAGATTGTTGTTCGTTGACTTGGTGCGCCGCAGTAATAATCATGTTGTCAGCATCCGTCAAAATGACATTGCTGTACTTACTCATGATCTCGACATAAAGATGCCAAAGTGCTGGATCTCCCGGACGTTTGCCAAACTGGAAATCTAAAACCCTTTCCCAAGGTGCTATTTCCCGAACTGCGATCAAAGCTAAACCGCCAAGTTGATGCCGTAACTGCTGACTAAAAGTAAATGTGTCGGGTGTTTTCGGTGGAGGTGCAGCAATACAAAGTCTGGCAGCTTGGGGATGCCAAGAAATATCTAGCCAACCTCGACCTTTCATAGTGCGGAGAGCTAGAGATATGGTGAAGCGATCGCGCTGATATACTTGTTCCAAGCGCGATGGTAGCCAGCCAGCTTTTAATTCTTCACAAGCAGCTGTCAGTGTAGTAAAGTCAACAGGTTGCAAAACAGCCGATTCTTCTTGAAAGGTCTACTTTCATCTTCTCAGATCCCAGACATTATTACAAAAAATTAAGGTGAGCTTCAACCCACCTTACCCATTAAAAATTACTAAAACCTAAGTTATTGAGCAACTTTTTGTTTTTTCTTCAACCCAACAGACAGAACACCAGCCGCCAACAACGCTCCCACAGTACCAGGTTCAGGTACACTTTCCACTGGAGTAGTACCAACCTTAATTTGATATGCCAAATTAGAACGCATCGGTTGAGTACCTGTCCAACTCATCAATGATTTACCTGTCAGAGTAAAGGGAGCAGTTATATCACTAATTTGCAGATAGTTCACATTATTAATACCTGACTTGGAAGAAAGCGGATCGTCAATTGCCACTCCATCAAAAAACAAATTGCTGAGTGTCATTTCGCTATTATCTGTGGCACGGGTGCGGAAGAAAATATCTGTTACTGGGCCACTAAAAGCATTTGTAGTCAGTAGTTGACCGCCAACAGTATAATTAACTACGCTTCCAGTGTACTCTAGAATAAAATCTACTAGATTGCCATTTCCCCAAGTCAACTGACCTTGCTCTACTGGAAGACCACCTAATTTTACATCGTCGTTAATCCCGATTTCCCTTTCGCCACCTGTACCACTGTTGTTACCAATGCGACCTTCGGCAACAAATAGTTCATCAAACAGCCCATCATCAAGGAGTCCTCTGAATTCGGTATCAGTAAAGCCTGTGCGATCGACGATCGTAAAAGCATTAGCCGCAGTAGGAACAGAAACGGCTCCTAAACCAACTACTGCTAAAGTAAAAAATACGTCACGTAAGTTAATCATTTTTAAGAGTTCCTACTTTCTACAATTAATTGTTAGGATGGCGGAAAAAGAATTAATACTGTATTTTCAGTCTTTTTCGGTAATTCCTTTACCTCTTCTCTAAACTAGACTACCGCTTCTCTTCGTGCCTAGAGAAAGTGACTATTTTTACTAAATCTTTAATATATCCCCGACTTTGTTAAACTTTAATCGCAGATTGTCAGTCTCACTATTCTATTATTGAGCATCAGTTCGGCAATCCTTTTGCCACAGAAATTAATGTTGATTGTTCAGTTCTATACCTTTAGAGAGAAGTCAAATTCTGAAAAAGGTGAAAAAACCGGAAGAAAAACTAAAAACAATTGTTTTCTTGGCATTTAGCCTTGTAACTCGCAATTTTTGGATTTATCATGGGAGTAGAATCGTAAAAGCTCCTCATACTGCTAGGCCGTCAATCTCTCATGGATATTCAGCTGATCAACATTGGTTTTGGTAACATCGTCTCTGCAACTCGAGTAGTAGCCATTGTCAGTCCAGAATCCGCCCCTATTAAACGCATCATCACAGATGCTAGAGATAGAGGGCAACTGATTGATGCAACCTACGGACGACGTACCAGAGCAGTAATCATTACTGATTCCAGCCATGTAATTCTTTCCGCCATTCAACCGGAAACAGTCGCTAATCGCTTTGTCGTCAGCAAAGAGGTTACGGCTACAGAACACTAAGCTGGTCAGTTTTAGATTTGAATTTTGGGTTTTTGTTGCTCATCAGTCAAAGCCTATTGCTCAACAGTTGTCTGTAAAGAATCATTGGTAATTACCAAACAATTCTTAACCAAATTCTTAACGAATGACAAATGACAAATGACAAATGACGAACGACAATTTAAAATCTAAAATCTCAAATCTAAATTCAATCTTATGGAAACAGGCAAACTGATTGTTTTCACCGGACCCAGTGGAGTGGGTAAAGGTACCTTACTGCGAAAACTCCTAACGCAGCATCCCGAATTGGTACTTTCCACTTCTGTAACTACTCGTTTACCTCGTCCCGGAGAAATTCACGGGACAGATTATTATTTCGTTAATCTGGAAAAGTTCCAGCAAATGGTAGCAAATCAAGAACTGTTGGAATGGGCAGAATTTGCTGGTAATTATTATGGTACACCTCGCTTTCAGGTAGAAGAACTGATTTCCCAAGGAAAGTGGGTAATCTTGGAAATTGAATTAGAAGGCGCAAGACAAATTCGCCAGACTTTTCCCAAAGCTTTACGGCTGTTTATTTTACCTCCTTCCCTTTGGGAGTTAGAGCAAAGAATTCGTCGTCGGGGAACAGAAACAGAAGAAGCTATTGCTAAACGTTTGCGACGTGCCCAAGAGGAGATTAACGCCGCCAATGAGTTTGATATTCAAATTGTCAATGATGATTTGGAAAAAGCTTTGGAGAATCTGGAAGCAGCACTTTTTGTCCCCTGCTAAAAGTAATTTATACCGCTACCTATAGTAGATGAAACTGGGTAACAAACAATTTCATCTGCTATAGGTTCTGGGTAGTGGTTATGGGCAACTAATTGAATTTTAGGATTAGTAATTACCGCCACTTTTTTGAGGTAACTAATATTAATTTCCCCATATCCCAATAATTTAGAAACTTGCGATCGCATTTCTGAGAGAATATTTTCTAAAAGAGCTTTTAATTCTTTATAAGAGCTAAATTCTTTACGTAAATTTTCCACAATTGGTTCTAAGATTAAGTTAATCTGTTCGGCTTGAATTTCCCTACTTGCTTGAGGTTGCAAAAGTTGGATTAAATAGATTAGTCGTTTATTATTGTGTTTAATTTCTTGGGTGATAGCTTGAATTATAAGATTAGTAATATAATCCATTAGGACGGGAATTAGGGTAAAACCGAAAGAAGTTTTGAGAATTAGCGATCGCCTCTCCAAAGACATCAACACCACAGGCAATTTTTGCCGAGTTTCCCAACTTAAAATCTTATTTCTTAATTCCAGCAAAGTAACAGAACGACGATTAACCGCTAACCAGTACAGCACCTCTTTCTCTAACTCAGAACACCGACTTACCTGTTCCTCTAAAAGTTCATAAATATTCTCAAATCTGATTTCTCCTTGTTGCCATAAAGAAATAAAATAAGAAACATTACCATCAAACAACTCTTGAATTTGAGTAGCTAGCATTTTTAAAATTAAAGGATTACCAGCACAATATTTTTCTATTATTTCCCAATCAGATGCCGAGGCAGAAAAATTACCTTTAAAGTTAAATAAATGGGGAATCTCTGCTAACTGCAAACCCGACAATTGCAAACAGCGAACAGGCAAAGCTTCCCCTTCAAGAACAGCAACTTCTTTCGGTTTTTCCCGACTAGTTAACACCAAGCAGCTTTTCGATAACCCTTCTCCCATCCGTTTAAATAACTCACCATAACCTTGAAAAGCCTGACCATATTTTCCCGCTAATTCACCTCTTTGGAAAATCGATTCTATATTATCCAGAATTAATAAACAACGATGTTCTTGTAAAAAGTTAACTAATTCACTTATTCCCTCATTGATATTTCTAACAATAGGTTGATTATCAAAGAGAAATTGCAAAATTTTCCCTAACTTTTCTTCCACAGGCGGTGCGTGACGGAGACTGCGCCAAATTACATACTCAAATTCTCCTTGCAATTGTTGTGCTAACTTCACCGACAAAACAGTTTTGCCAATTCCCCCCATACCTAATAATGCAATCAGTCGGCAATTTTCTTTTTTTATCCATTGTTCTAATTTAGCAAGTTCTGTTGTTCGACCATAAAAATAAGAAACATCAATTGATTCTCCCCAGTCTTGCTGTGGGACAGAGTTAGGTTTGAGGAAAAGATTTTTGATATTTCTTTTTGCTGAAGCTTGCTGCTGCAAATTTGGGATTTCTGCATATCGATATAAAACACAGCAGAAATTAGTTTTAGTAACTCTCTGTCCTAATGCACAACTAAGCTTTTTCCACAACTGAGCGCCAACATTCTTTACATGACCCACATCATAACCCGAACTGGCAGCAATCTCTTCATAACTTTTTCCATCCCAAGCTTGGCGAAACAAAATTATATCAAGTTTATTTAATGAATCTGGCTTTAAGGCTGCATCAACAATTTCTAAAGCTTGCTCAATATCCATTCCGTGTAAATGCGTAACTTAAATTAGTTAACCCTGAGAATTGGAAGCATATTTTCCATTCTTCCCAGAGTATATCATGACTTTTTACCTGACTTTCTGACTTAATTTTCCTGACTTGATTGTGACTTTGCACGGTAGAAAATAATTTGAAAAAAGGGTTTGATTAGATTTAGTGTCTATCAACTAGTTGTTTCTCAAATTTAGGTTTTTATCTGTTCGACGTTGCTGATTCCTATTGATATTTCAGTGCGTCTACAATTACTCCAACCGTAGGAAAAATATGTTAGAACTCAACAGTTTATTTGATGAAAAATATTATTTGCTGCAAAACTCGGATGTAGCGATCGCCTTCAGCCACAGTAACAATAGCTTTCAATCTGGTCAATTACTGACTCGATAGTTGCTTTGCTGCATAACAGCAGCTTATCGGTCAAAGTCATCCAGCGTACTGTCATTGAGTAATCAATGGCTCAGCTTTGCCATGACTGCACCGCCAATTTCTCATAGCCTGGGTTGCCAAAAACCTGACTTTCTCCAAATTTGGGTCACTTTTTCCACGATTAACCATAACTAAATTCTGACAGGGTGAACAGATGAGTATTGATTTATTTGATGCCAGTTACTACCAAGCAGCAAATCCCGATTTAGCTCAAGCTGGTTTAACGACAGAAACTCAATTACGTACACACTTTGAAACAACTGGGCTAAACGAAGGACGAGAATTCTCCCCTTGGGTCAATCTCAACCTCTACCGTGCAGCAAATACAGATCTGCAAGCAGCCGGATTAACCACTAATCAGCAACTTTTCACGCATTTACAAAATAATGGTGTTGCTGAGGGGCGAAAATTCTCACAATTTGGGGACATCAATTATTACTTACAAAGCAATAATGATGTTAACCAATTTTTCCAAGGAAATCGAGAACAAGCTTTCCAACATCTAAAAAATAATGGAGTCAAAGAAGGACGGCTGTTTTCACCCTTAGTTGACCTCAACTTGTATCGAGATTTCAACTCGGATCTGACAAACTTGGATAATAGCCAAGCATTGCAGCACTTGGCAATATTTGGTGTGAGAGAAGGACGACAATTTTCTTATCCCTTAGACCTCAACTATTACGATTTAAATAATCCCGATCTGCTAACTTATTACGCTGGCACTAAAAATTTGGAACCCGAAGCAGTGCTAGATAATCCAGCAGAATTATCATCTTATAATCAGTTTCTCCTCTGGCATTTCACCACCTTTGGAATTAATGAAGGTCGTCGCTCTTCCGATGAATTTGATGTCAATTACTATCGCACGGCTAATTCAGATTTAGCAGGTTTGAGCAATCAACAATTGTATGACCACTTCCGCGCCTTTGGCATCAACGAACTGCGAGCTTTTTCTGATTCTTACGATGCTGAACACTACAGTCAGACAAGCATAGCTGATGATATTTTAAACCTCACCCCGGCACAACTTTACAACTATTACATTACTAGCGGTATCGAGCAAGGTGATAATGCCGTTCCCTTCTTTAAACCACCAAATGAGGTGTTGCCAGAATTTGATTTAATAAGTGGAAATAACTCAATTAGCGGCATCTTAAACGCAGGGGATGGAGCGAATCTGAATCGCAAAGGTAGCTATTCAGAAGAGTATCTTTTGAACGGACTCGATCCTGGTCAGCAAGTTCAACTTGACTTGACAGCAGATTATGATGCTTACTTGCAACTGGTGGATTTGATCACTGGAGAAGTACTTGCAGAAAACGATAATATTGGCTCTGGAAATTCCAACTCCCGGATCAATTTTACCGTCGAGCCAGGTGTAGAATATCTGGTGCGTGTTAGTGGTGATAATGCGAATGCTGTAGGTGCTTTCACCCTTTCTGGTCAAGCTTCTTCAACTATTGTGGGTACTCTGGCTGCTAACGGTGGCAATGTCTCTGAAAGTATAACTAATACTGATTTGCCTGACCCCGATGAACCCAACGCATTTAAACGAGATTACCGTTTAGATTTAACTGGAGTCAATTCAGGGCAAGAATTGAAAATTGCTCTTAATTCTGACAGCTTCGATACTTATGTAGAACTGATCGATGCCGATACAAAAGAGTTCATTCACTTCAATGATGACATCGATGACGAAACTACCGATTCACAATTGCGTTTTGTGGTCGAGTCAGGAGTTAATTACGCAGTTCGCGTCACCTCTTTTGACGAGCAGGAAACGGGGAACTTTACCTTAACGTCAATGGTGGAAGCGGGAGCTACTCCACTAATTGGTCGAGATGAAACGGTTGCAGGAACGTTTACTCCTAGTAGCGATTCTAACCAGAGGGATATTTACACTTTGGAAGGTGTTAATCCAGGTGAACAAATTCGGGTTAATGTTGAATCTGAGACATTTGACAATTCCGTACAATTGTTTGCCAATGGCGTTCTTATTAGCAGCAACGATGATGCCAATGACGAGAGTGACTCGGAGTTAACTTTTACTGTTGAGGCTAATACAACTTACCAGATTCAAGTTGATCGTTCTCAGCAAGATACCGCTGGTGAAGGTCATTACACTATTACGACGACACCATTAACAGGTGAAGGTAGTACAGTTACTCTCAGCGATCCAGGAATGCAAAGCCTCCTAGCTAATAAAACAAGCGTGGGGCGTGAAGATGTATTGGCGTTTATTAACCAAGCAACCGCTGATGGAACAGTTTCGGTTGAAGAACAAGCGGATTTGAAGGAATTGGCTAGCGAAGCGGTAGCTTTGAGAATGCCTGATTCAGTTAAATCTCAACTTGTTCAGGTGAATGATGCGATCGATCAAACAGATCAAAATACCTCTGTCGCTGCTACTGTAATTCAAAGTGCGGCGGGTGCGATTACAGGCATAAGAAATCCAATAGATGCCTACGGTGGAAAGGGTGATACAGCAAGAGAAAAAACTTCATCGGGAGGAAAGCTTATCACCCATATGCCTATTGAAGGCAAGCTTTATGCTGATAATGAACCGAAAATTCGTGGCATCAACCAGCTTGGCTTAGGTGACTGTGCGTTTATGGCAGGGCTAGGAGCAGTTTTTGCGACCCCTAAATCTGAAGAAAGAATGAAGGAATTCATTCGAGAAAACAGTGATGGCACTTATACATTTCGCTTTTTTACTGCTCCGGGTAAGCCATATTACGTTACGGTTGATCAAACTGTGGCAGTTGAGAAGAGAAACTTCACAATAAATTTGACAGATCAAAATAACACAATAGTTGATAGAAAGGAGTTTAATTACTACGCAATGCCTTTTGCTCAGAGGGGCGGTATTGCAACGGAAATTAAGCTGCCATTCAAGTTCGAGAATGGTGGGACTGAACAGACCGTTGAATTACCACAAGATCGCAGAACGCTTCTTGCGAAAAGTGACACTTCAATTTGGGTGCCTTTGGCAGAGAAAGCTTATGCCCTATTTAGGCAAGAAACGGCTAGCGAGGCAGACAAGGCCGGAAAAGGGAAAGGGGGCTATGATTTGATTGGTAACGGCGATGGTGTCACCCAGCCACTTGAGCGACTTACGGGTAACAAACCTGAATACTATGACATCAATGATGTAACTTTTGATCTGATTACTGGGGCATTGCAGGAAGGTCAGGCGATCCTAGCGGGTACACCACAGAACGTTAAAACGAATCTGCTAGTTGGATCGCTGCTAGTTGGTCCACATGGATATTCAGTTACCAACACCTATGTAGATCCTTCAAGCGCAGGCGGTACTCAGCACGTCGTTGTGCGAAATCCTCATGGTTTAGATAATGGTCAAGTAGCTTCTGGCGATCCTTATGATGGATTTATCGATATGACCTTCGATCAATTCAAGAGCGGCTATTTCGGTCTGGCGATCGTCTAAACTTTTCCCCCAACCTCTCTCTGATTTGAGATGTGGTCAAAAATCAATAGCAAGTCCGATGTTACCGGATTTGTCTCTCTCTTTCAAGAAATATTTCTGTTTCTTGAAAGAGGGTTTTTATATGGTAAAAGTGCGCTCTACACTTCCGGCTCAATTCCCTGCGCCCTCAATTGCGCCATTAACCTTTCAACTTTTTGTTGCTCTTGTTGTAATTCCAATTGAGTTTGTTCCGCCCTCTCCCATCCCGTTAATAATAAATTCCCTTGTTCATCCCACCAACGTAACCAAGGTGCTTCCGTATTTTGATATCTACCTTGCCAAATTCCTAACTCAACGCCTAAAGATGAAATGGGAAAATGACCTCTTTCATTTGCTGGCAATAACTGATACTTTCCTGCTACCAAACAATATACTTCCACACTGGCGCGACTCACTTCATAAATTCCATAAAATGCTGGACGGATGATTTGTTCATAAATCCAAAATTTCCCAGGTTTTTCTGCTTCTCCTACGCGATATAACGGAGTTCGATCGCGTTCTTCAAACCCATCTCCTGAGACAAATTCTAAAACTATAAATGGCGGAATTAATTCTTGCCACAACACATAAGAACGGCGAAATTGACCGTTTAACATTGGCGGTACATTGGGTACATAAAACCAGTCTGGTGCTTCTGCGCCTCTTTCAGGTGGTTCAGTTAAACGCCAATAAATTCCACAATCTTGTCCAATACAATATTGCCCATCAGGATGTAGATTTTGCAATACTGATTCTATCGAATCGGTTAACAGAACGCTTTGGGGATGCTCCTGAAAATTTTTCACAAAAGTACCATCTGACTCTGGTAACTGAGTATGGTCAGGAAGTACAGTATTTATTGCTGTTTGGTCAATTCCTAAAGTCATAATATCATTTTTGGTAAAAATTCTAATTGCTTAAATTATATAGTTTCTGCTTAATTAACTTTGTAGTAGCGACTTTAGTCGGGTAAGCGACTAAAGTCGCTACTACGAACCAGAATAAATTAGCTATTTGCTAATTTATTGGAAGAGGTAAGTGCTGATAAAATGCGGGATGTCTAAAGCTAGTAGGGAATAGGCAAATAAAGCGCCGCCAATTCCACCAATGAGAAAACCGCTAGCATATTCGTTCCAACCTTCTGCGGTATTTAATTCTTGTGGAGGTCTGGGTGTGGTGACGGTTTGGGTGGGGTTGGGGGGATTGGTACTAGCATATAGGGAAATGGCGATCGTCGAAATTACAACCAACCCAACTGTTGAAATTAACCCCGCTAAATTTGCAATGTCTGAATCACGTAATGGCCCTAACTTGGCAAAGGGACCAATTAACCAGTAACCGTGTGCCATTCCTACTTCTAAACCGCGGCGAATTGGTGATAATCCTTGACGGTATGCTGGCAAATTGTTGATGAATGCTTTAGTAAAACCAGAGGAATTTATTGGGGTTTCTAAATTGCCGATTTGGGGATTATCATAAGCTGGATAAACAACTTCTTGATTTCTCGGATCTCTGGGATTGTCGTTGGAACGTTCGATCGATCTAATTATCGTTTGCATATTTCTATTCTCAGCCGATAAACTACAAAGATGATGTTTTCTGCAACAGCAAAAACTTTTTACTTTACCTAAATTGACAAAACTGCTTTAAGCAAAAATCAGTCAAAACTTCATCAATCAAGCTCTTTTATGGCATTGGATGAAACAGTAAATCCGGGAAAAAGTAATTAAACACAATCAAAATTACTGCCTGGATTGATAACCACAAAATAATCAAAACAGGCGCAAGAGAAAGGTATTTGACTAAATACTGCAACTGCATTTAAGATTCCTGTTAACTTAATTAATCAGCAAACTCCTCATATTCCAGTTCTCAATAACTAGAACTAGAGAAGACTAACTAGAGGAACTTCTGATTACTTACTAATTTACAAAACTTAAATATTTAAAAATCACCCCAAGGTTAGAAACAATAAACTCGCGATATGTTTACCAATGCTACACCAACATCCGTAAACAATCGCGAGTTTTAACATCAGATAAAATTGTCGGAGCGTGTTGCCAGTTCTGCGTTTATGCTACTGCCAAAAGCCGGAACTAGCGTACTCCTACAGGTATAACTAAACCATCCAGAAACTATGCCGAAAGATATATTCTATGGCATGGGATGGAATAGTAAGTCGGGGAAAAAGCGGTTAAACTCAATCAAAATTCCCGCTGTGATGAACATCCAAATTGTTGCTATAACAGGCGCAGTGGAAAGATATTTTAGGAAGTATTGCATGGAAAAATCCTCCAAGGTTTTCAGAGTCAAAAACTAAACTAGCGAGGTGAAACAGGGATTTTACTGTCGTCAGCTACTAATTGACCACTCACGAATTCTTGCAATGCTAACAAAGGCCATAATGGGCCGGTGAGCATTTTGGAAACAGCCAGTGGTACGTCGATGATGATTTCTTTTTCTTCGGGAGATTTTTCTTTCTTAATGGCTTGGAGATAGGCACGACCTACCCAGCCAATCCAACCTGTAATGTAGAGAAACAGAACGCTGGGGATTAAGAAGTCACCAGCATGGCCTAAACTGCCATCTACAATCAAGTGGGGTAATCCTTCTGGGCCGCAAAGTGCTTCAGAATAGCGATCGAGACGCTTCTTCCCTGATTCGGGATCGGCAGTTGTCGGACGGACAGTTTTATAGCGTTGTTGGAAAGCTGGAGAATCCTTGCAGGGTACGAGTACAGAGGAGTCCGCAGCAGAAGCAGCAGGAGCAAAGCTGAACCAAAGGCTGATTACGAGAATTAAAGCGAACAAGCGTCGCATCGGATTGTTTCCTTTTGTTACAAAACAATAAGTTTGTTGTACAAAAAGCTGAGATAATTTGTACAGGCGAAACCGCTGAACTAGGAAGCAATAATACTCTTGCTTGGTATTTTTAGTAAAGTTGAAGTGAACAAAAGTTAAAGTTTCTCAAACTAGTTCTCAACATTTTCCCCAGAGTGAGCAATGGCGACAATTTTAGCAATTGAAACAAGTTGTGATGAAACAGCAGTGGCGATCGTCAAGAATCGACAAGTTTACAGCAGTATCATTGCCTCTCAAATCCCCATCCACCAACAATATGGCGGCGTTGTCCCCGAAGTCGCCTCTCGCCAGCACGTCGAAACAATTAACCACGGGATTGCCCAAGCATTTCAACAAGCAGGTTTAAACTGGTCAGAGATTGACGGCATTGCTGCTACCTGTGCCCCTGGATTAGTCGGCGCTTTGTTAGTAGGGATAAGTGCGGCTAAAACACTCGCTATTCTGCATCAGAAGCCATTTTTAGGCGTACATCACCTCGAAGGACATATTTATGCCTCTTACTTAAGTTCTCCTGATTTACAGCCCCCTTTTCTTTGTTTGCTGGTTTCCGGGGGTCACACAAGTTTAATTTATGTTAAGGATTGTGGAGTTTACGAAACTTTAGGAGAAACTCGCGACGATGCAGCGGGGGAAGCCTTCGATAAAGTGGCGCGATTGTTGAAACTAGGTTATCCGGGTGGGCCAGTAATTGACAAGTTGGCAAAATCAGGTAATCCTCACGCTTTTCCTTTACCGGAGGGGAAGATTTCTTTGCCAAATGGCGGTTTTCATCCTTATGATTCTAGTTTTAGTGGTTTAAAAACTGCTGTGTTGCGGTTAACCCAAAGATTAGAGCAGGAAGGGCAATATCCACTACCAGTAAACGATCTGGCGGCTAGTTTTCAGGATACAGTAGCTAAGGCTTTAACGAAAAGAGCAGTTAATTGTGCCCTTGACTACGGACTGAACACCATTGCTGTAGGCGGAGGCGTAGCGGCGAATAGTGGACTGCGGAAACATTTACAGGAAGCAGCAGCTTTGCATAATTTACAGGTGATGTTTCCTCCAATGAAGTTTTGTACTGACAATGCGGCGATGATCGGTTGTGCGGCGGCGGATCATTTGAATCGGGGCCATGTTTCCAGTTTGAGTTTGGGAGTGCGATCGCGCCTCCCTCTCTCTCAAGTCATGCAACTTTACAGCTAGATCCCCGACTTCTTGAAGAAGTCGGGGATCTAGACAACATCATCAACAATCAACAATGATTTACAAACGCAAAAGCTTTTAACCTTTGAAACATTTTTCACTCAATATGGTAATAACCCTCGCTACGAACTTGCTGACGGAGAGTTAGTTGATATGGAACCAACGGGACTTCACGAAACCGTTAGTGGTAAACTAGCAACTCAAATTGGAATTGCCATTACCGCAGAAAAACTCCCTTGGTTTATTCCTCGTACTTGTTTAATTCGTCCTTTTACAGATGTTGCTACTGCCCGTCGTTCTGATATTGTTGTATTAGATCAAACTGTGCTTGCCAATGAACCTTTATGGCAAAGAGAACCTGTGATTACTTTGGGGCGATCGATCAAAATTGTAGTAGAAGTTGTCAGCACCAACTGGGAAACAGATTACGCTCGAAAAGTTGAAGAATATGCTATTTTTGGCATTCCTGAGTATTGGATTGTTGATTATTTAGGTTTGGGAGGCGTGGCTTTTATTGGTAAACCGAAACAACCAACTGTTACCGTTTGCCAACTAATTGAAGAAGATTACACTCAACAACTATTTCGTCTGAGTGAAGCGTTCGCGCAGCGTAGCGTTAGCCGTATCGTTTCACATTTGTTGAAGAACTTACAACTTCGACTTGATGATATTTTGCCTCGTTAATTTGCTAATACCAGCTTAATGCGAAGTAGCACATATCTCGATCCCCCTAAATCCCCCTTAATAAGGGGGACTTTAATAGATGTTTTTCGGGTTCCCCCCTTATTAAGGGGGGCTAGGGGGGATCGACTTCTATGCAACTTCATATAAAATTTCGTATAATATCACCCTTCTTAATCACTATCCCATGATCGATCGGGGAACCAATTTAAGTCGAGCAGCTTCTCAAAAGAATAGGGACATTCAAGAGGAAATTTAACAGTATTTCCTGTTTTTTGTTGCACAAGACCAAGGGCACGTTTGTAAATAAAATCTAGATTTTCTTCTAGATAGTTTCGCAGGGTTGTTGTGAGAATTTCGTCTAACTGATCCCGGAAGCCATAAATTTCGCTTCTCCAGTGATTAACATTAACTTCTCTTTCACTTTTCCAATATTCAAGTAATAATAAATGTATAATAATCTGTTTTAAAAAGCTCGATACTTCCCTCTTATCTCTTCTACTCAATTCTTCTAATTCCTCAATTAAATTTTCTAAATCAAGGGAGTCTAATTGACGATTTTTTAGTAATTGAATAGTTAGCTGTAACCATTCAAATTCGTCAGTTTCGTAAAGAGTTTTTAAATCAACGACACTCATTCTGCTTTCCTGATTGGCTTTCATATCGAATCAGAATACTACTAATTTCTCTAGCAACCATATTCGGCTGTTCTAACATAGCCAAATGTCCGCAATTAGGAATTTCAATTACATTATTTCCAGAGCATTCAAATAAGTGATGAAAACTAGCTAAATGGCGCACATATTTTGGTTCCATTACCTTGTCATTGGCACCAGCGATAAAATAAACAGGTTGTTTAAGTTGGGAAACTATTTTTGGCAGAGTATTAACTTCTGCTTCCGTGGTTGAATCTAGTAAAGTTCCTAAAGCTGCTTCTGGGTGCGCTATAACAAAATCGATTACCCTTTGACGACCCCAAGAACGATCGACTGGACGCGCTACACTATCACGAGCAAAGACTAAATCAATTCCAGGTAAATAACGCAGAAAGCTAGGGCGAAATTTGACTAACTGTTGACCGACGGCGCGAAATCGCTCGAATGCTTCCTTAAGATAAATACCACCACCAGCGTTAACGCAGATTACTCCCTTGACGGACTCAGGAAATTGTTCTGCTGCCCAGAGTGCGATCGTACCACCCAAAGAATGACCAACCAACCAAGCATGAGAAATATTTAATTCTTTAAGTAAAAGACCCAATTCATGAGCATAGAAAGCTGGAGTATAAAGAGCAGCATTCCTACTAACAGTTTCCACCAAAGACTCTTCCAGATCGTCTACTTCATAGTGATTTTTTTTGCCGATTTGAGAATGACCAAATCCCCGCAAATCATAACAAAGGCACTGGTAGCTTGGTGCCAACTGCTCGATTAGAGGTTGCCAATAGTGACGACTCAACAGCCAACCGTGAATGAACACCAAAACTTCACTCCTAGCAGTCGGAGCCGTTAATTCATAAGCGTGTGTTGTACCCAAGATGTCGATGCTTGCCATACATTGATCCTATCTTAAGGAGAGCCTCTTGAGTTCCCTTACATCAACTGATAGCAAGCATTTGGGCAATTAACGCCACATCAGCTTAGCAGCTTGGGGAAATGTGACCACAAGATAACAGAAAGATTTGTTTCTTATTCCCTGTTCCTTTCCCCAATCATCGACCCATTAACCTTAGCTTGACGCTTTCAGCGATTTTCTGTCCGAGATATTCGGGAATCAAGCTTTCATTAGGACCTAAAAGGTAGAGTATTAAGCGAGTGCGTCCCCTCCATACAAGCAAATTGGCACTAATCACTAACAGATCTTCTTGCCAAATGGCATACATTACTTTGTAAAACAATCCCGGCTGGTTATCCGCTTCAATTAACAATGCTGGTAAATGAAATACTTGATCGACGTGGAAATCAGTTTCTACCTGCTCTAAGCCAGCATCGAGATTGAATTCCACTGCTAGCATTTCTTCGACCTCAAAGCGCCCTGCGAGGGCTTCCCGAATGGCACGACAGACATTTTCAGAAGTTTTTTCTGTTAAAGCCTTGCTACCACGGGAAACGACTAATTTAATAAACACCAGCATCGGGGGGCGAATTTGACCATACAGGCTGAGGCTATGGATAGTTAAGCCATAAGCAGCTAGTACGCCAAAAATGTCGCTCAACAGAAATGACTGATTTCGGTAGGCAAAGTAAAGGGCGCTTTTGTTGCCTTCCGGTTTCATTTCAATGACCGCCCGCTTGGTTTTGTAGAGTCGATAAGCTAACCTCAAGTTTTGTAGTTGGCTTTCGCTACTGACAAACTGTTCATAGAATTGCGGAAACGATCGATTGAATCGTTTTAAGAGTTCTAGAGTTGACGATTTTAGACCCTGGGCCATCATGGGCAATTAAAATAGCAAACCAGATTGAAGTCTGGCTAATTTTCATCTGTTCCCACAGAGGATAGACTCTGTTTACCACCTAAAGTGAGTCAAAATTGCTGACGATCTTGATTTTTGGGGTAATTTCCCTACTCATCGAGTAAATCCCGCAATTATGTCAAACACTAAGGGTATACGAAAGATATACTAACTAGTGCAAGGGTGGCTGGGAGCAGGGAGGAGAGCAGGGGACAAACAGACAAGGAGACAAGGGGATAAGGGGATAAGGAAAGAATTTTTACCTTCTGCCTTTTTACCTTTTGCCTTTTTACCTTCTGCCTTCTGCCTTTTTACCTTCTGCCTTCTGCCTTCTGGCATTAGTACGCCTACCCAACTTCCTTTTACTACGATAACCACGGCTGCATGGGTTTTTGGAAAAGCTGGTTTAGCGATTTTGACAATGCCTCTTCAACTGGAGGCAAACAAGTAGAAGAATATCCGATCGCAGGTACAGGAGATTCGCCTAACCGCAGTGGTCGCATATTTTTTTCTACCGACCGGGATATTGATTTATACGAACTAGAAGAACTCTGCGACGCAGTGGGATGGTCACGCCGTCCCCTACGAAAGGTCAAAAAGGCTCTTCAGCACAGTTTCCTTGTGGGTTCCATGTGGGAAGTCAAAGGCAACCGGAAGCGCCTAATTGGTTTTGCTAGAGCTACATCTGACCATGCCTTTAATGCCACTATTTGGGATGTAGTGGTTCACCCTGATTTCCAAGGCAAGGGTTTGGGTAAGGCACTGATGAAGTACATGATTAAAAAACTCCGTAATGAGGATATTAGCAACATTACTTTATTTGCCGATCCTCATGTGCTGGATTTCTATCATGGCTTAGGTTTTATTTCTGACCCGGAGGGGATTAAGGGGATGTTTTGGTATCCCAATTAAATTACCTTCAGAGCAGAAAGACTACCAAATTAGCACCTCACACCATTTTCGCTTGAATCGGCTCCACTTGGCAGAAGTGCGATCGTCATGACCAAAACTTTTGCCAAAAAATCTGTGGCAAATTTTCGAGAAAGTGGTATACTAAGAAAGTTGCCAACCGGGATGTAGCGCAGCTTGGTAGCGCGCCTGCTTTGGGAGCAGGATGCCGGAGGTTCAAATCCTCTCATCCCGATCGATCCCATTCATAATTCAGTAGCTCCAATTAGGAGCCACGGACGCTGATTGTATTAACAACTTTTAGCTGTCCGTTTTTTTCGATCGTCCACACATCATAATTCCCTGTGACATCCCCTTGGGAGTCAAAGTCTAAGTTACCACTAGCACCCTGATAGTTAATGTCTTGACCTTGACGAACCAGGGAAAGTGCTTGACAAACATCCGAAACATCCTGTCCTGGGGGATTAGCTACTTCGCGGATTTTGTCTCTAATTGCTACACCGGAAGTGGATTTTGCGGCTTCTGCGGCTAATGCTAGCACGGCGGCGGCATCCCAAGTGTTTGGACCATAGACGACGGGTTGACGATTATTGTAGGCGGTTTGGTAGCGATCGCTAAACTGTTTTAAAGCCGCACCTCCAGCACTAGCAGCAGTCCCAATCATTCCCGTAGTAATATACTCACCTTGAGCATTTTTCCCCACCATTTCAGCAATCTTGGTATCTTTCATCCCATCAGTCAGTATGACTTGGGTCTTTTTCCCTAACAAACCTTGCTGATACGCCGCTTTCAGAATTAAACTTCCGGTTTCTGGGTAAGCAACTAATAAAACCGCATCGGGATTACCACGAAAAGCTTCTGCTACTTCTGATTCAAAACTCGAAGCTTCCGGGGGATAGTAAGTAGGTTTTGCCTGATTTAAAACTTTGCCACCTAAAGGCGTAAAAGCGGAAGTAAAGGAATTTACCAAACCTCTACCATAGTCATTATTAATCGCTAATACCGAGACAGTTTTAAAACCTCGCGATCGTGCTAATTTAGCTAAAGCTTCCCCCTGAAAACTATCTGGCGGCGCAGTACGAAACCAAAAACCTTGAAAATCACCTTTTTTCGCTCTTTCTGTAAAAACTGGACTAGTACTCGAAGGCGAAATTTGTACTACTTGATTCCGCACGGCAATATCCACCGCAGCACTGGAAACTCCACTTCCTGTCGCTCCCACCACTCCCCCAACTTGATTCACTTCTGCTAACTTAGTCATGGCAGCAGCACCAGCAGCAGGGTTAGTTTGGTCATTTTCGGAAATTAATTGCACTGGTTGACCTAAAACCCCACCACAGTCATTCACTGTTTTTACCAGTAGGTTAGCACTGTCCTGCATGGAAGCACCAAATTGAGATAAGTCTCCTGTCACAGAAAGAAGAGTGCCAATTTTGAGTCCAGAACCCGAAGAAGTGTTACTTTGACAAGCAGCAGCGAGTAAGAGCAGTAGTGTTGCTCCTCCGAAACTCAGCAACTTTGCTGCTTTGGTAAACTGTAGTTGAGTTCTAGTTGGGTGATTCATAATTCCTCTAATCCGAACAAGGAAGTCAATATTGATTCTCGCATTGGAACTATTTTCTTTGTAGCCAAGTCAGAATCAGTACAATTCAAGTAATGAATGTTGTAATATCTTCAAATGTTGTGTTGACAGAAGGCTACATAATTAATATTGTGCAGTAAACAAACTGGTCGCAGATTGCGCCAAAGAAACTCTAAGATACGATACTTAAGTTAAGTGTCTGAAGGTGGAATTTGTTGGTGCTCAGAATCTTTTAGGAGAGATATATGAAATCAATTTTTCGCAAAGGCGCATCTCTGGCTATTGTTGGCGGTACCCTGTTAACTTCTCTGGTTATTGGTACTTTGGAGGTGCTGGCTCTTACTCAAGAACAAATTGTGCAAAAGTTAGCACCTGTGTTAGTTTTTACCATTAATAACGAACAAGGTCAGACACTAATTCGGGAAGTTCGTAATCAGCAGCAAAATTCTACAGCCAAAGTTGCCGGGATTTTCATTAGTCAAAAGGATGCTCAGGCTTTTTTAGAAAAAATGAAAACCGAAAATCCCCAACTGGCAAATAATATGCAGGTAGTAGCTAGGTCTTTAGCAGAAGTTTATCAGCTGGAAGAAGCAAATAAAAATAAACCGCAGGCGTTAAATTTTGCTTATGTACCTACTCAACAACAGGTGGATTCGGCGTTGACAGTGCTGCGTCAAAGTGGGCAAAATATTCAGCAATTTAATGGTGTACCTTTGTTTGTTCTTAGCGGTGGGCCTAATAAAAATTATTTAGCTGCTCAACGTGGAGATCAACAAATTATTCCTTTCTTTTTTAGTAAGGAAGAAGTGCAAGCGGAAGCCGAGAGAATTAAAAAAGAACAACCTGATTTGGCATCTACTTTGCAAATAGATGTTGTACCTTTGGAAGGTTTGATAGATGCTTGGAAGAATCGGAAAGAGGAATGGTTGAGTAAAATTGAGTTAATTCCGGCTAAGGAATCACGGGAATTGTTGCGGACTTTGTTAACTGAAATGCAGCAAAATAACCAAAATCGTCCGGCTTCAGGAAATCAAGCTGCACCAACACAAACTCCTCCACAAAATAATCAGCAACGTAGATAATGGTGCAAGGTTAAAGGAGAAAGGGAAAGGCGAATTTGATTGATTTTCCTTTTTCCTTTCTGGTTTGGTAGTGAAGAAATGCTTGAAGGAAAAGTGGTTTCTGGTTTAGAGCTTTGGCAATGGCGAATTGCGGCGATTAAGGGGGCAAAGTTGGCTGATGTTTCGCCAATGGAAGTGGATTGGATTTTGCAGGAAGTGGCAGGGTTGGATACTTTAAGTTTGCGTTTGGAGTTGTTTAAGGATCGATCGCAAATCCCCCTAACAATACCAATTTCTCAGTTAAATGAACTCTGGCAAAAACGACTAGAAGAAAGGTTGCCAGTACAATATATTACCGGAATTACTCCTTGGCGAAACTTCAATTTAGTTGTTTCTCCCGCAGTACTGATTCCTCGCCCAGAAACGGAGTTATTAATTGATTTAGCGGTAGAAGCAGTGCAAGGGTACAGGGGTGTAGGGGTGGAGGAAAATTCTTTAACTCCAAACTCCAAACTTCAAACTTCCCCAACGCATTGGGTAGATTTGGGAACGGGGAGTGGTGCGATCGCAGTTGGTTTGGCAGATGCTTTTTCTCATGCCATAATTCATGCAGTGGATCGAAGTGTCGAGGCTTTAAATATTGCCCAAGAAAATGCTCAACGTTTAGGATTTTCGCCCAGAATTAACTTTTATCAAGGTTCTTGGTTTGCACCTTTACAAAAATTAAAAGGTAAACTAACTGGAATGGTATCAAATCCGCCTTATATTCCTAGTAGTATCGTGCTAACTTTACAGCCGGAAGTGGCAAATCATGAACCACATTTAGCTCTTGATGGCGGTGATGATGGATTGGATTGTATTCGTTTACTAGTCAAAGAAGCACCAGATTACTTAGTTCCGGGGGGAATTTGGTTAATTGAAACAATGGCAGGACAAACTGAGGCAGTAGTAGAATTGTTAAATAATCAAGGAAGCTACTGTAATATCCAAATTTTCGCTGATTTGTCAGGAATCGATCGCTTTGTCTTAGCTTATCATTCCAAATAGAAATCAGAGAAATATCAGCCAATTACTATTTAACTATATTAACAATGAAGGTTTCAATAGATGCCTTAATAAATGGTGCAAAATCTGGTTCTGTAGTCAGCTTTCCCACGGATACAGTACCAGCATTAGCGGTTTTACCAGAAAAATCTCATTTAATCTTTGAAGTGAAACGGAGGAGTCAAGATAAGCCTTTGATTTTGATGGCTGCAACTGCTGAGGAACTTTGGCCTTTTTGTAGAGGAAATATCCGAGAATTCCCAGTTTGGCAGGAAGTTAGCGATCGATATTGGCCCGGTGCGTTAACTTTAGTATTACCAGCCTCCGATCGAGTACCAGGTGGGGTAAATCCTCTCGATCCAACTACTATTGGAATTAGAGTACCCAATAGCAGTATTGCTCGCCAAATTCTAGCGCAAACTGGCCCTTTAGCGACTACTAGTGCTAATTTATCTGGTCAGCCACCGCTAGAAAGTATGCTAGAAATTGCGGCTCAATTTCCTGATGTTCTGACTTTATTATGGGAGGAAGAATCAAAGGATAAATTTAGTAGTGTTCCTTCCACTGTTGCTAAATGGATGAATCATGATTGGCAAATTCTCCGACAAGGAGCAATTAAGCTCAGATAAAACCCAAGCTAAAGGTAGAAGGTAAAAAAGCTTACATTAATGCTTTGACTTTAGTAATCGGTAAATTATTTTCGCCTTGCTGGGTAGAAGTTTGTCATAATTTATTTGCTGAAAGTAAAGTAGTTAATAAGAAATTTTTCAATTTTTATTTTGATGAACAGATCTCAAGATTCTCAACCTAATGTTTCTGCTCTTTCTGAACAACTGAAGCTGACTCGCGCAGCTTATTATCTAGCTTCGGAAATGAGCGATTTTAAAGCGGGGTTTTTGGCGAGAATTTCTCATGAATTGCGATCGCCTTTAAACAGTTTAATCGGTCTGCACCAATTAATTATTTCCGATTTATGTGAAAGTCCCGAAGAAGAAAGAGAATTTGTCGAACAAGCTCATGCTTCGGCTTTAAAACTAGTAGGGTTAATCGATGAAATACTCAATGTTTCTCGTATTGAGTACGGTACAAATCGGTTAGATATTCAACCTTTGGAGTTAGCAGAAATTCTCTCGCAAGTCTATGATTTAACTCATTTACAAGCAGCAAATCGCAATCACCGCTTAACAATTGAAACCCCTGCACCAGAAATTTACGTATTAGCAGATCCTCGCTGGTTAAGGCAAGTATTACTGAATTTAGTAGATACGCCGCTAAAATATATGGAACCGATTAATGTGCGAGTTTCGGTTCATTTATCCCCAGCAAGTGAATATGTTAATATTTGGGTGGAAGATGAACGTCCAGCAGAAGCCTTGACTGAACCAATAGATTTATTAAAAACTATTTCTGAAGACAAAGATCCCCTATCTATCAATAAAGATTTTACCCTTTCCCCAGGATTATCTTTGATGATGAGTCAAACTATCCTAGAACTAATGAAAGGGCGTTTAGAAGTTCTCGCAGTTCCTTCGGCGGAAGAAGGTGAAAAATTTACCAAAATTCAGTGTTCCATTCCTTTATGTAAAAAGGAAATATTTGATGCCGAAGTTTAGAAAGTTTTTTCAAACATTTGCTCGATCGCTCTAGCCGAAGCAGCATTAATCCGCCGTTGATTATAGAGTACCATAGCCGTGCTAGGATTAGGAAACTCAAAACCTAACTTGAGATAAAATTCCTGTTGATAAGTTGTCATTAAATAAACTCTTTCCACAGGGCGAATCCGGGGATGATCGAGCAAAGTTTCGATTAACTTTCGCCCTAAACCTTGACCGCGGTAATCTGGATGAACTACCACATCCCAAATTGTAGCGCGAAACACGCAATCGGAGTTAGCCCTAGTAAATCCAATTAAGCGATCGTCATCCCAAATACTAATTACAGGATCGCTATTAGCGATCGCCACTTCCCAATCTGCAAGCGATCGGTTTTGCGCCCAAAAAGCAGCGAGATTAAATAATTCTTGTAATTGGAGAATGTCTACATCTGCTTGGCGATCGCAAACCCGAATTTGACCACACTTCATTCGTTAATTAACCCCCAGTATCTTACCGGGCTATTCTACTAATTAAATCAGAGTTGTGTGGTGTCCAAAAAGACTGAAATTCTTTTAATCATTAGTCATTAGTCATCTGTCATTTGTCAGAAGTTTATCAAGTACCAACTAGCTAATCACCAATGACCAATGACCAATGACCAATCACTTAAAAATTAACCATTCAACCAACGAGCCGCATCTTTCGCATGGTAGGTCAAAATCAAATCAGAACCAGCACGTTTAAAACTGGTTAAAGTTTCCATTACCACCCGTTCCTCATCAATCCAACCATTAAGGGCGGCAGCTTTTACCATAGAATATTCGCCAGAAACATTGTAAGCCGCAACAGGCAAATTGCTAGCTTCCTTAACCCGCCAGATCACATCCATGTAAGCCAAAGCAGGCTTAACCATCAGCATATCAGCACCTTCAGCCATATCTAAAGCGATTTCCTTAAGTGCTTCGCGAGCATTACCGGGGTCCATTTGGTAGGTTCTGCGATCGCCAAACTGCGGCGCAGACTCAGCCGCATCCCGGAAAGGCCCATAATAAGCCGAAGCATACTTAGCCGCATAAGACAAAATCGGTGTATCCTGATACCCCGCCTCATCCAAAGCCTCACGAATCGCCTGCACAAAACCATCCATCATTCCCGAAGGCGCAATAATATCCGCCCCCGCCTTAGCCTGAGAAACCGCAGTCTTCTTCAACAAATCCAAAGTCGGGTCATTCAACACCCGCCCCGACAAATCGCCAACCTGCAAATAACCGCAGTGACCATGAGTAGTGTACTCACAAAGGCAAGTATCAGCAATCACCACCAAATCAGGAACCGCTTCCTTAACAGCAGTCGCCGCCTTTTGCACAATCCCGCAATCATGCCAAGCGCCAGTAGCATCAGCATCCTTATCTTCAGGAATTCCAAACAGAATAATACCCGGAATCCCCAAATCGTAGACTTCCTTCGCTTCCTCCACAATCTTATCCACCGAAAGCTGATAAACTCCCGGCATCGACTTGACTTCCTTGGCAATACCTTCACCAGGAACAGCAAACAGCGGATATATTAAATCATTCGTCGTCAGAACAGTTTCCCGCACCATACGGCGTAACTGAGAAGAAGTGCGGAGACGGCGAGGGCGATGAATTGGAAACATGACTTTTTTTAAACCTAATTTTGCTGAGGAGTTACTCATTTGTGAAAGGCAGAGGGCAGAAGGCTTTAAGCCAGAAGCCAAAGACAGCTTTTAGCTTTTTCACCTGTTTTAACTGAATAATTATTTCCACAACTCTGCACTAGCTTACCTAGACTAATAAAAAATCATAATATTTTTAGTACCTATGTAGATCCCCGACTTCTTCAAGAAGTCGGGGATCTAGCTGGGCGAAAAGCAGAAAGCGAAATATTTCCGGGAAAAGTGGAAAATTCTCACCTTTCCCTTCTAACCTTCCCCCCTGTTCTGCCTTCTGCCTTGGAGTCCTCTGCCTTTTATGCTGTAACTGTTTCCGCTTCCGCAGCCGCAACAGCATAAACGCTAACTTTCTTGCGAGATTTACCCTTTCTTTCAAAAGTAACAATACCATCGATGAGAGCGAACAAAGTATCATCGCCACCGATACCGACATTATTACCAGGGTGGAACTTAGTTCCCCGTTGGCGAACTAAAATATTGCCAGCGCGAACAACTTGACCACCGTAACGCTTAACACCTAAACGCTGGGCGTTAGAGTCGCGCCCGTTGCGCGTACTACCAGTACCTTTCTTATGAGCCATGTTTCCCTCTTCAATCTATCTACTTCTACTTTGTCTATTATTCAGCTGTTTCTGCGGTAGCCGCTGGTTCTGGAGAAGTTTCCGCTGACGCAGGTGCGCTTTCTTGTTTGCTACCACCAAGCACTGTACCGTTGAGGCTGATGGAATCAATCATTAAACGAGTGATTTCCTGGCGATGTCCCCGTTTTTTGCGAGTTTTCTTTTTCGGTTTCATCTTGTAAACCAGGACTTTGCGCCCCCGAAAATGGCGCATCACTGTACCTGTAACGGTAGCACCTGCAACCAAGGGCTGACCGATACTTACATCACCGTCATTGTTAACGAATAAAACTTTGTCAATGGTGACTTCGGCATTTTCGTCTACGTGCAGTAATTCAATGTCGTAAAAGCGACCGGGTTCTACCCGTAATTGTTTGCCGCCTGTTTCAATAATTGCGTAAGTCATGAGTTTTTGCTGATTTGAGCCGTACAGGTAGCTGAATTGGTCGTTGGAATCTAAAACCATAGCCAATCAAGCTTTTGGAATGTCTTGACCTGATCCGAGCAGGGGTAGACAGACAATCTACTATTATCTGTTTTTTTCTAGCTAAATGTCAACAAGAAAAGTTTTCTAAGTAGGTTGTTGCGCTTCAGCGCGACAACCTACCTAAAGTGGGAATATCAACCCCTGAAGAGAGATAGTAGTTGGATCAGAACAATCAAAGAACAGCGGAGACAAATTAACAAACTAATTAAGGAAAACCCTAGCCTGAAACCTTTCCTTGATGAAGCAAAGGAAGACTCGTATTTAGGTGGTTTAGATTTGGCTGTTGAGGAAATAAAGATGGGAATAAAAACTTTTCCTTCTCAGGTTCCTTATTCTGGGGAATTAATAAGCAATGGGGATTTTTTTCCGGGTGAACTCACTGATGCCGATCGAGAATTACTTACACTTTATGGAATTTCACCTATATCTATAACCCAGATACATGAAGAGTAACTTTTAGGTGCTGACTTTTAAATGATTAACCAAGAAATTACCCCTGGAAAAATTCAGAAGGTACGATTCAAAAGACAAAATGGAAATGTTTTGATTTTTGAATTATCACTTTTGAGTTTGTTCAGGGGTAATGAATTTTTTGTTGATTACTGACTAGGAATTACCTAGTATCAACTTAACGGTAGACACCGTTGTTGAAGCGATCGTCTCCTTCCACAAAAGCAGATTCTACTGGTGTAACAATAAACTCATCCAAGTTAGCTTGGAGAAGTTGTTTCTGACGTTCGCTGAGTCCGGGAATGTCCAATACATCCTCTACTTTTTGATATGGCGCATTTTTGATGATCTCCCGGGCTAAAGTAGGGTACATTCCGGGATAACTCTGAAATGCCCGGATATTGGTGTTATTTAAATCAATCTTGCTGCCTATTTGCCCTAGCTTGTCATCTACTTTGTTTCGCAGCGCAATTTGAACTGGTGTTTCTGCTAACACTGGTGCAGAGTTAAATGCCACAGTGGTCAAAGCAGCGGCATTAGCGCGTTGGGTGAATCCTAGTCCGGCCCAGCAACCAATGATTAAGGCGGATATTGTGAACAAACGTAACAACTTTTTCATTTATCAGTACCTCCCTCAAAAACTGGACTGATGTCCACACAGCTTCCATCAAAAGATATTATCGGTCTTATCGTACCGTCTTTATTAACTTGTCTTACTAAGTTTTTGTTTGGATTGCCAAAAACCGATCCAAGTCAGCAAAAGTGCCTGCATAAGTAACGGTTGGGGTGTCGTAGCCTTTGAGATGCACTACTTGTTGCTTAAAACCAGCGTCCTCAACACCTAAAGGTAACAGATATTTATAAGTAGTTTCACCTAAAGCTACATCCATGTGCAGCTGCTTGGTGGAAGATTCCAAGCGGAATGCTGCATTAACAGTATCTCCTAAAGCGGTGTAATCTGGTCGATCGCCGCTGCCCGTATTACCCACCATTGCATAACCAGTATTAATTCCCGCCCCAATTCGCAGCGGAAATGGTAAAACATATTCCCGATCCAATTCCTGTGTCATTTTGTACAGGTCACTAAGTGCCTGACAAATTTTACTGACTTCATCGTTAGTAATAGTGCGTCCACTATGAAACCAAACAGCCATTACTGCATCACCGATGTACTTATCCACCCAACTGCCGTAGTCACGGATAATACTCCCACAATGACGAAACCAAGTGCCAATCAATTCTGAAAGTAGCTTCTCATCTAATTGCCGAGTTAAAACGGTAAAGTCGCGGATATCGACTACCATGACCGAGATTAAGCGGCGAACGTGCAAAGCTGAGGTAGCAGTTAACTCGTCGGAGTTAGTGTTACTGGGCTGTGGAGAGTTATCATTACTGGGAGTAAAAAAGTCTAATTCAGTTTGACCGAAGGTAAGGCGATCGCCATTTCGCAGGGTTACGGGAACGCTAACTCTGCGCCCATTGACAAAAGATCCATTACGGCTTCCTAAATCAATCAAATAAAATTCCCCTGTTTCCATGCACTGTAACATGGCATGGTTACGGGAAATCCAGCGATCTGGGATGACAAAGTTATTGTCATCGCTTCTACCAATAGTCCAGCAATGACTGCCTACTAATGGTAAGTATCGATTCCCAGACTCGGTTTTTAGTAACAGGTAAGGAACGGATGTAGGTTGCAACGTCACCGGATTTTAGAGAAGCGACGTGGAGGTAGTCAGAGTCTCTAATATTTATACTAATTTAACTGCCTGAACTCGCGTGACAGGTGTAAGTAACACTTTTGTCAAGCTAATGGTTTGATTTAGGCAGTCGAGGCAACTAACCAAAATAGGCCATCTACCAAGATAGTACTCAAAACTGCTCCACTAAACGCCCACCAGTGTAACTGTCCTGAGCGCCACGGTAAAGTCCCCACGCCCAAGAGAATGTTTAAGAGTACGATCGCCCAAGAAATTCCCCAAGCTGTAGTAACATGAGTTGTCGCATCTTGCAAGATCTGTATTGCTAATTCTGGCTCCACTTGCATTAGTTGCCGCCAAGCAGGAATTAAATCTACTAAATAAAAATACGCATCCGTAACGGCTGTGCCAAATAAGGAACCCAAATAAAACCAGCTACCAACTTTGCCCCAACCTTGTCGCAGACACCATAAAGCGAAGGGTAGTCCGATCGCTTCCACTGGCAGATGAATCAACGGTTCCCAACGCAGCCAACCCCAATAAATTGACCCGGCTAACCAACTCCAGCTAAACCCTAAGAGCAAATCTCCCCAAACTTGGGTTTTTGGCTTTTTCAGTAACAGAAAACTTAAACCGACCCAACCCAAGGTTAATAACAAGCTCAGCAAGGGCAAGAGCCGCACTAGAGGCGCTTGGATGAACACTGGCACCGAAACCAGGAATGATGCTGCCAGGAAGACTAACCAGGCTTTTTTAGAACCGATTCGCCACCAATCAGTGGCCCGACAAGATGTGTAAGCAGACAAAGTATTGTTTAGCAAGATTTTTAATTTTTGTTACTTAAGTTTACCTTATTTAAGGTATCACAATAAATATCCCCCCTGGGGGTATTTCTATATTAGCTTAGTTTTTCGGAAATGTGGTAGAAGGCAGGGGGGCAGGGGGGCAGAGGGGCAGGGGGGCAGGGGGGCAGGGGGGCAGGGGGGCAGGGGGGACAAGGGGACTCTTGAACTCAAAACTCAAAACTTCCCCAGTCCCCAGTCCCCAGTCCCCAGTCCCCAGTCTCCTTTCCTTATTCACATCGAAACTTTAAAATTGGAGTTTATTTTTTTCGATAGGCTATGCTTGGTGGTCAGATTGGGAGTTAACAGCGTAGATATGGGTTTATCACAACGCCAATGGCGGAAGTTTTTGGGTATAGGAATTTTTAGTGTTCTTCTTGCCTTACCTTTAAAAGCACTTTCTCAGTCAGCGGTGGCGACACCAGCGAGTACGACTAGTCAGGTAAATGTGTTTCAGGCGATCGTTTTAGGATTTGTGCAAGGGGCGACGGAATTTTTACCGATCAGTAGTACGGCGCATTTAAAAGTTGTACCAGTTACTTTGGGGTGGGGCGATCCAGGTGTTGCTTTTACGGCGGTGATTCAGTTGGGTAGTATTGCGGCGGTGTTGTGGTACTTTTGGGGGGATTTGAAAAATATAACGATGGGTTCGATCGCAGCGATCGCAACTAAAGACTACGATGCTCAAGAGTTTAAATTAGCATTGGGAATTGCTTTTGGGACGATCCCGATCGTGTTCTTTGGGTTATTGATTAAAATCTTTATTCCTGATTTTGATAATTCTCCGTTGCGGAGTGTGGGGGCGATCGCTATTGCTTCAATCGTCATGTCAATATTATTAGGAATAGCGGAAACGATCGGGACTCGGAAACGAAAATTTGACAAATTGGGGGTAAAAGATGGAATTTTGATGGGTTTAGGGCAAGCATTAGCTTTAATTCCCGGAGTTTCTCGTTCTGGTTCCACTTTAACTGCTGGTTTATTCATGGGTTTAGAAAGGGCGACAGCAGCAAGGTTTTCCTTTTTGTTAGGAATTCCGGCGATTACTTTAGCTGGTTTGGTGGAATTAAAAGGGATTTTATCTGAGGGTGTGGGAGATGCGGGAATATTGCCTTTAATTGCTGGGGTAATTTCTGCGGGAATTTTTTCTTATTTAGCGATCGCTTGGTTGCTAAAATTCCTGCAAACTCAAAGTACTTGGGTGTTTATTTGGTATCGGTTAATCTTTGGCGTAGTAATTTTAGCGGCACTTTTTGCTGGAGTGTTGCAAAATAGCTAATAGTTGTTAGTCATTTGTCATCTGTCATTAGTCATTTGGACGTTTGACCAATGACTAATGGCTAGTGACCAATGACTAATGACTAGTAACCAATGAGTGAAATTTCGGTTCGTCCGGCTTTAATTACGAAGGTTTTACCTGATTCGATCGCGGCGGAGATTGGGTTTGAGGTTGGCGATCGTTTAGTTGCAATTAACGGTACTAAACCTCGCGATCTCATCGACTACAAATTCTTATGCGCCGATGAAGTTTTAGAATTAGAAGTTTTAGACGCGAAAGGCAAAACCCATAAAGTAGAAATAGAAAAAGATTACGACGAAGAATTAGGTTTAGAATTTGAAACCGCATTATTTGACGGTTTAATTCAATGTAATAACCGTTGTCCCTTCTGTTTCATCGACCAACAACCACCAGGAAAAAGAGAATCTTTATATTTAAAAGATGACGATTATCGTTTAAGTTTCCTCTATGGTTCTTACTTAACTTTAACTAATCTCACCCAAAAAGAATGGAACAGAATCGAACAAATGCGGCTTTCCCCGCTTTATGTTTCCGTTCACGCAACTGAACCAGAAATCAGAATTCGCCTCTTAAAAAATCAACGTGCTGAACAAATTTTAGAACAGATTAAATGGTTTCAAAAACGCCGTTTACAAATTCACGCCCAAGTAGTAGTTTGTCCGGGAATTAATGACGGAATTCACTTAGAAACCACATTAAGAGATTTAGCCAAATTTCACAAAGGCGCAGTTCCCGCAGTTGCATCGATCGCAGTTGTTCCAGTTGGTTTAACTCGCTTTCGTCCTGAAGAAGATGAATTAATTCCAGTTACTCCAGAAAAAGCCAAAGAAGTAATTTCCCAAGTCCAAAAACTGCAAGGCGAATTAGGGAAAAAGAAGGGTAAAAATTGTATTTGGTTAGCCGATGAATGGTTTTTGATTGCGGGTGAAGATTTACCTCCAGAATCACACTATGAAGATTACCCACAAATTGATAATGGAGTCGGTTCAATTCGATTATTTTTAAGAAAATTTGAGGAAGCAGCGAAGATTTTACCTGCCAGTGTTTCGCCCGAAAGAAAGTTTACTTGGGTAGTGGGAAATGCAGTTGAAAAAGCTTTTCAACCAATTTTAGAAACATTGAACAAAGTTAAAGGTTTGACAGTAGAAATGGCGGCTTTTCCTAGTGGATATTGGGGACAAAAAATTAGTGTTACTGGGTTATTGACTGGGGAAGATTTGCTGTTGAATTTACAAGGTAAAGATTTGGGAGATGGGATTTTATTGCCATCTTTGATGTTGAAACATGGGGATACTAAGTTTTTGGACGATCGGACTGTTGAGGAAGTTGCTGAGAAGTTGGGTGTGAGGATTTTTCCGGTTAGTGGAATTGAGGGTTTGATTGAGGGTTGTGTGAATAATCAGGATTAAAAGTTATGACAGAAACTAAATGCGATCGCATAGTGAAACGAGGAAGAATTTTCCCTGAAATTCAATGGTCAGAGGAAGAAAAAGCGGAATGGAAAGCTGAATTAGCGGGAATCAGTGAGCGTTGTCAACTAGTTTTTCAGCGAGTCCAACCAGAGTTAATTAAAACTCACTATAACTGGGTAACGAATCGAAAGTCCGACAAGCTTTACAGGTTTTACGAACCGATCGACAGTTAAATGATTTAGAATCTTTGCTGGCATTTTTTGCTACCTTTGTCTTAGAAACTCCCTTAGTTCAGCAAATTATGAGGTGGGATATGGCAGTTTTACGTGAATCTCCTTGGTATCAAGAAATTTTACAAAAAGGTGTGGAACAAGGTTTGCAACAAGGTTTACAACAAGGTAGAGAACAAGCTTTACTACAAGGTAAACTATCCGCTATTGCTTTGGGTTTAGAATTGAAATTTGGCACGGAAGGTTTACAGCTAATGCCAGAAATTGAACAAATAGAAGATGTAGCGACTTTAGAAGCAATTGTTCAAGGAATTAAAACCTTAAATACTCTTGATGAGTTGCGGCAAATTTATAGATAAATTTGTTAGTAAGTGATAGGGTTAGAGGTGAGATCGATCGCCAATAAACCCCACTAAGGGCTAATTTGAACAACTATTCCCCCATCGTCTATCTTGACAGCAACTCCAGCCGGAATAGTTGCTATCATAGTGGCTGTTTGAATTTCTTACTCAAAAGATTTTCATCTAGCAGTATAAGCATTTGTATCTCTCGATATTTGAATCATCATTTTAGTAGCAATTTGCAATACCTGAATAGCCTAATGTTTGAGATAGGGAAAATCACCGATGAACTCTTCCAATCCATCCTCTTCTTCCAGGTAGTCAAATAAAGTTTGTAATGGGACACGACTACCTACAAAAACTGGAACCCCACTCATTATTTCTGGATCTGCGTGAATAATATTTCGTTCATTCAAAACTTTTTCAATTTCCATGAAATTACCTCAAATCGATCGCTTAAAAATTTCCAAATCCCAGATAAATTCTATCATAAAATTTTGCATATTAAACACCTCAACTTTTTCTCTACTTCACCCATCTTAAACCATTCCGTTCTTGATATTCTAAAATATACGCTACATTCTTTTGTTCTAAAGGTGTTAATAAATCATCGGGAAAACTTTCCGGTGAATAAATCGGACGATACCAAGATTGACTACTAAAATATTCTTGTAAAACCTGATTTCTAAACCTTCTGCCATAACGGGCAAAAACGGAATTTCGCAATACATCTAATTCTAAAGCGTTTTTATCAAATAAATCTGCATCAGTAACTTGTCTTTGGGAAAGCCAAGTAAAATCGTAATTTTCGGGAAAGTTTATTTTCGGAGTAACCGCTATACTTTGTTTTAAATTTGGTTGGGGAGTTGGGTTGAAAAATGCTTTATAAATTATCGGTATACTAACTAAAGTCATAATAATCATGCTACCGATAATCAGTAAGTTTTTTTGGTTTATTTGCTCTAAGGGTGCAGTATTTTGTGCCAGCGTTTCATCTGTTTTTTTTGAATAATTAGTTGCTAATAAAGTTACAGTTGAAGGTATAATAGTAGTATCTAATTGTAATGCTGCTAACATTTCTTTGGCGGTTTGGTAGCGATCGCGCCAATGAGACTGAACAGCCTTATTTAAAACTGCTACTAAACTAGGACTAATATTGATAGCATATTTCTGCCATAAAATTTCTCCTGTTTGATGATCTATATCCAAAATTCTCGGACTTCGACAGGTTAACAAATAAATTGCTGTCATCCCTAAACTATATAAATCACTAGCATAAACAGGTCTACCTGCCGCTTGTTCAGCAGGCATAAAACCGCTAGTTCCAATCACAATAGAACTGGTAGTAGTACCATGAGAATTGATGATAGTTCCCATCGTTTCTTTCACTGCACCAAAATCAATTAAAACAGGTTTACTGTCAGTTTCCCTGAGCATAATATTATCCGGTTTAATATCTCGATGCACCATCTTTTTGCTATGAACATAATCTAAAACAGGTAAAATATCTAGCATGAATTCCCGCACGAAACTTTCGCTCTGAACACCTTCTGTTTGGAGTTTTTTACCTAAAGTTTCTCCGGCAATCCACTCTTGAACTAAATAAAATTGCTCATCAATGGTAAAGTAAGCGTATAATTTAGGAATCTGTTGATTACCATCACCCAATTCTTCTAAAACTACGGCTTCTCTGGCAAATCTTTCTTTGACTAACTGATAAATTTCGGGTCTATTTTCAATAGGTTTCAGCTGCTTAATTACACAACGCCGTTTCGATGGCATATTGGTATCTTCTGCTAAAAAAGTATCACCAAAGCCGCCACTACCCAATTTTTGTAGCAAAAGATAGCGGTTATTCAGAAGTTCCTGTATCATTGGCATTCACAGGTTCGGTTTTGTTCACTAGCTTCCAAATCTATGCTACAACTATAACTTTGACGCGATCGCTATTTCCCAACAAAAAATAACTTTTATCATTCAAACCTAACCAACTAACAAAACAATGGGCGACATTCAAATTATCCGTGACTTTTACTCATTTCCCGAACAAACAAATCGTATCCTCCGCATCTTTACCCCTGAAATTTACCAAGAACAACCCCACAGGCGGTTTCCAGTGCTTTATATGTTGGATGGGCAAAATATCTTTTCCCACCCGGAATCAGCAGTTTATGATACTTGGTGTGCCAATATTACCCTAGAAGAGTTAGTATCTCAAGGGACTATCCACCCTTGGATTATTGTTGGGATAGATCACTTACCCAACCGGATGGAAGAATACTCTCCTTGGCAAGATGGAAGGGGACATTTAACATCGGAGTTTTTAGTAAATAGTTTAAAACCTTATATCGATCGCCAATATCGCACCCTCACAGATCCCCAGAATACAGCAATTTTAGGCTCAAGTATGGGCGGATTATTTGCTTTATATTTAGGCAAAACTTACCCACAAATTTTTGGACGCATTGGGGGTATTTCTCCCGCTTTAATGTTTGGTGGAGATTTCATGTTTCGCTACTGGGATAGACATACTCGGTTTTGGTCAAAAATTCTCTTGCACGTTGGGAGTGCAGAACAATACAATTATTATGGCACTGAACTAGATTTCGTTCCGATTACCGAATATTTTTATCAACATTTGAAAAAGTTAGGGTACAGCGAACAGGAATTATGTTTTGTGCTTGCTGAAGGTGATATTCATCACGAAACTGCTTGGCAAAAACGTTTACCAGAAATGCTAACTTGGTTATTAGAACCAACTGTGGGAACTGGCTGGTTTTAAAAGTTATAAAAGTAGAACTTCAGGGGGAAAACTATGGTACAAAACTAGACTTAATCAGCTTTGTACGTTATAGCACTTTAGCGCCCTGAAGCATCAGTAATCATCCGAGAAAACATCGTCGCCATATCGGGTGGAACCACAGTAAAACGGATGTAAAATCCTGCTGTACCATCCGTTAAGATTCCAGTCACTTTAGCATATAAATCGCCTAACTTTTCACCTGTTTCAGTTGGGATTAAAAGTTTAATTTTGATATTATTCAATGGTTCTACCAAATATTGCGATCGCACTTCCCCACCGTTAACCGAAAGTTTTACTAAACTTCCTGTTAATAGTCGATCGTCAATACGCTTTCCTTGAATTAACCTAAATTCAATAGGAATTTCTTCTTGCACCGAAATGAGAATTTCTTCTTCTCTAGATAAGAATAAATTGTACCTACCTGCAATTCCGTTAACTTCATGAATGGCGATCGCTTCATCAAAACCTTTAGGTTGTACCTCCATAGATTTATGAATTTGAACAATATCTCCTACATCTTTTAAGGTTGCTTCAGAAATGAGAATTTCGCCACCTACTGTATAAGATTCAATCCGAGAAGCTAGATTAATCGGACTGCCAATTACTGTATACTTAGCGTGTTTTTGGGAACCAATATTTCCGACTACCACTTCACCCGTATTGATCCCAATTCCCATTTGAATCTTGGGCAAACCTACCCTTTCTAATTGTTCGTTCACAGAAATCATTGCTTGCTGCATAGCAACAGCACAAGCGATCGCCCTTTCCGCATCATCTACTCTCTGAGTTAACGAACCAAACAAAACTAAAACTGCATCACCAATTAAGTCATCAATTATTCCCTGATACTTCGCAATTACATCAGTCATCGGTGCCAAATAGATGTTTAGCATCTCCACAACTTTTTCTGGTGGCAACCTTTCCGATACAGCAGAAAAGCCTCTTAAATCAGAGAGCAAAATGGTAATTTTTCGCCTTTCACCTCCTAGCTTCAAACCTTCTGGTGTCTCTAGCAAAGTAGCAACAACTTCATCAGTAAGGTAACGACTAAAAACTTGACGAATACCTCCGGCACTGTAGGCAATGTAACTGATAATAGCGATCGCAGAACCAGCTATAGCTAAAGCAGGTGGGACAAAGGGAATCCACCATCCACTTAAAAAAGCCAAATAACAGATGGCAAACAAACTTCCCCCAGCTAACAAAATACCAACAACAGAAGGAAACGAAAAGTTAGCCACCCCACCAGCATATCTCCATTTCCAACTCACCGCAGCACCTACCACCGACCAAGCAAAAATCCACAAAAATTCTAAAGGTTCAGCCCAACTTTGAATCAAAGGTCGCCCTTCAAGTGCTGCACTTAAAATTTGGCTGATGACATTTGCATGAATTTCTACACCGGAAGTTTCATCAGGAATACCAATTAGCGTATTACTATAAGGAGTAAAGAAAAAATCTTTCTTGCTTTGTGCAGTTGAACCAATCAAAACAATACGTTTTTTGATCGAGTCTGGAGGAATTTTGTTATCTAAAACATCTGTCACCGATACAGTTTTAAAACTGTTTGCTGGCCCTTTGTAGTTCAATAATATTTGATAACCTTGGGCATTGGTACGGACATAACCACCATCATTTTCCTGAAAGCGAATAAATACCGCTTTACCTAACTGCAAATAATTAGGATTGACTGCTGACGGTTTAGCAACAATACCTAATTTTTTTAGATAAATTTCCGCCAATCTCAACCCAAAACTGGTGATAATTTTGCTATCTTTAGTTTGCAAATAGAGAAAGTAGCGCCGAATCTTATTGTCAGCATCTAATGGTAGGTCACTCGCACTAACTTGACCCAGTTTATTTAACACTGGTGGTGGGTTAATCGGCGCATCATTACCATTACCAACAACTTTCCTAATCCCAATCAAATTTGGTGTAGACTGAAAAACTTTTGCTAGTTTTTGAGCACCTGTTCCTTCTGGTAAATCTCGAAAGATATCCAAACCAATAGCTGTCGGTTGTTGTTGTTTCAGTTTTTCAATTAGTTCCGCTAACAGTTCATCTGATAAAGTTGCTCGACCAATTTTTTGAATATCAGATTCAGTCATTCCGACAATCACAATCCGGGAATCAATCGGTTCTAACGGACGCAAACGAAAGAATTGATCGTAAGCTGCCAACTCAAATGGGACTAATAACCCAGCTGCACGCGAGATAATTACTAACCCTGCAATACTGGGGGCTGTAATTAATAATCCACGCCATTCCCAAATCAGCTTTTTCAGCTTCGATCGCATAAAATGTTTACAACTTCGCTTGCTTAAATCGGATGTTATTCAATTCTCAGGTAAAGGTTCTGGGATAAAAGGTTCCAATCCGGCTGAATTTAACAATTCTTCCCAATCCTTAATCAACTGTGAGTTATTAGGTTGTTCGCGGCGCAGAGCTACTAAACTAGCTAAAGCTTCATACCATATTCCATCAGCTGCATAAATATTTGGCAGAGTAGATGATTTCCCTGTTTCAATTTGATTTGCCGCAGCTTGACTTAGTTGGGTTCTTTGTATCCAACCACGATCGCTAATTTCATTTTCACTCCGATCGTTAGGATTGCACACTAACACTAAGTACCACTGATAACTCTTGCCCATTTCCAAAGGTGGTAATTCTTTAGCCGGGAGAGTAATACTAACTATACCGGGTTGAGTGGGAATCGGGAAACTGGTTCGGTAAATCACCTGACTGCTTTGATTCATCAAGATAAATTCCCCACTCTGGGCAGTAGATTGAGGAACATAGCCAAAAAATGTGGGATACTCCGATACCGTCAATCCTACGTAATCTTTCGGTGTAAAAGTAGTTAAATGCTTTTCCGTGGGTGACACGCAAGAACCGCTGCGCCGCGTCCAACCTCTGATTCTGATCCTATTGTTGGGTAAAATATTTCCTGTAGACGACGGTGCTTCCGTACCGGGTCGAAGCAAAAATTGCTCTCCACCACTTTCTGTGGACTGAGGTGCTTGTGTACCAGGTCGAGGTCGAAAGCGCACTCCCCCACTTCCTGTAGAAGGTGGCGTTCCTACATCTCGCGGTTGGAATTGAGAAACTTCCCAATTAATGCCTTGTTTTTCTGTACTCAATCCAGGTGTGATATATAGTTCTAGGCATAAGGCTACTGCAACAGTTGCAAACGGATACTTAATCCAATTCATGACCTAATTTACTACTGCTCCGAATAAAGGTGCATACCTTTATTATGTCAACTAACTGAAACCACCCCAGCCCTAAAGGGACGGGGGTTCAAAGTGCTGTGATGCCTCTATCTGGCTCTCCCAAAATGGTACAACATCCAGATTCTTAGCATCAGCAATGAGAACTTTTGTGGCGACTCGCTCTGACTCTGGAAAACTTCCAAAGGAAGAAGGAACTCGTCCCTCTACTCGCAAGTTAGTTTCTTTTTTAGTCGCCTGTTTCCAAGCCGCCAACAGGATCGGTTCCAAACCTAACCAGCAACATTTTTGTTCGACACTAAGCTGTTACGCATTTAAATCACTTATTAACGAGTAGGGTGCGTCAGACGGTAAAGCCTGATATAGAAAGGAAAATATCTATATCTGACGCACCCTACAATATAACTTTTAAATGCGTAACAGCTTACTAACGGTATCTC